>DASRER010000002.1:0-300000 GCA_035651995.1 Terriglobales bacterium
TTCAGAAAATGTTGGAAATGCTCCTCAATCCGGATTATCTTCGCCATCGGGTGTAGGTCTCCTTTCCAGGAACGGCTTCGCTTGCTAGGCAAAGCCAACTTACACCCTCTCGCTTTTTACACAATCAACGTTACGTCACCCGGCCGGCACGCCGATTTGACAGTCCCGAGCCGCTCGCTGTACCATCACTTCCCTCATGACCACGCCGACCCATCGCCACCATCATCACCACGCGGCGAGCGTGTCGGCGAAGGTCTGCGGATAGAGCCCTAAAAAGTTCATCATCCCGGCCCGCTGACGCGGCAACGTCAGCGGGCATTTTGTTTTTGCGAGGAAGACATGAAACCAGGTTCGCGGGAAGAGATCTCGATTGATTTCGAAAAAATGCAGGGGCTGGCGCCGGCCATCGTGCAGGACGCCGCAACCGGCGAAGTGCTGATGCTCGGCTTCATGAACGCCGCTGCGTGGTTCGCCACGCTGCGCTGCGGCTTCGTCACGTTCTACAGCCGAACGCGCAACAAGCTTTGGATGAAAGGCGAGACGAGCGGCAACCGGCTGGCGCTGGTCTCGGCGGCGACGGATTGCGACTCCGATTCGCTCCTGCTGCGCGTGCGCGTGGAGGGCGCCGGCGTGGTGTGCCACGAAGGCACGCGCTCGTGCTTCACGCGTCCCATCGCGATTTCGGCGCCGGCGGCGCAGGAGGCGGCGCAATGAAGCTCCGACTCGGCATTCCCAAGGGCAGCCTGCAGGAAGCGACGCTGCAACTGTTCGCGCGCGCCGGGCTGAACGTCTACACCAGCCCGCGCTCGTACTTTGCTTCGACCGATGATCCCGAGATCGAATGCATGCTGATTCGCGCGCAGGAGATGGCGCGCTACGTGGAGCACGGCGTGCTCGACGCCGGACTCACCGGCCGCGATTGGGTGGTCGAGAGCGGACTCGAGGTGGTCAGCGTGGCCGACCTGATCTACGCCAAGCAGAGCCGCGGCAAGGTGCGTTGGGTACTTGCGGTGCCGGAAGATTCCAGGTTCCAGAACGCGCGCGATCTCGAGGGCTGCATCATCGCCACCGAACTGGTCAGCGTCACGCGCAACTGGTTTGCCGAGCGCGGCGTAAACGTCACCGTCGAATTTTCCTGGGGTGCGACCGAGGTCAAGCCGCCCATGCTCGCCGACGCCATTGTGGAGGTCACCGAGACCGGCAGCTCGCTGCGCGCCAACCGGCTGCGGATTCTGGAAACCGTGCTCGAGTCAAACACGCAGGTGATCGCCAATGGGAAAGCGTGGGAGGACGCCGCACGGCGCCGCAAAATCGAGAACCTGGCGCTGATGCTGTGCGGCGCCATCGCCGCGCAGGGGCGCGTGGGACTGATGCTCAACGTGGAGAAGCGCGACCTGACCAACGTGCTTGCCGTGCTGCCGGCGCTCAAGCGTCCGACGATCTCGCAACTGAGCGACGACGGCTGGGTGGCCGTGAACACGGTCATCGAAGAAACGGCCGCGCGCGAGATCATCCCGCGGCTGAAGGCAGCCAATGCGCAGGGCATCGTGGAGTACCCGCTGAACAAGGTGGTGATGTGATGCGCATCGTGGCAGGCGGAAGGGCCGCAGCGACGGTAGCGCGGCTGGCGGACCGTGGCGCGGCAGCAACGGCGAGCGTAGAGCCGGCGGTGCGGCGGATTGTCGCCGCGGTGCGGCGCGGAGGCGATCGCGCCCTGGTTGCTTATGCGCGCAAGTTTGACGGGCTCGCGGCGAACCAGGCGCTGCGAGTGTCATCCGACGAATTGCAGGCGGCCTGGCGCGAGTGTCCTGCCGATCTGCGGGCGGCGCTTCGCGCTGCCGCGCGGAACATCCGGCGGTTCGCTCAGTGGCAGCGGCCGGCCGAATGGCGCCGGGAGATCGCGCCAGGGGTGTGCGTCGGGCAGCTCGTGCGGCCGCTCGAGTCGGTGGGCTGCTACGTTCCCGGAGGCAGGTATCCGCTGCCTTCGACGCTGCTCATGACGGTGGTCCCGGCGCAGGTCGCGGGCGTGCGGCGGATCGCGGTGGTTTCGCCGCGACCCGCCAAGGAAACGCTTGCCGCGGCGGCGATGCTGGGTGTTAAGGAGTTTTACCGCATTGGCGGCGCACAGGCGATTGCGGCGCTCGCCTACGGAACGGAAACTGTTTCGCGCGTGGCAAAGATCGTTGGGCCGGGAAATCTTTATGTCACTGCCGCGAAGAAAATAGTGGCGTTCGATTGCGGAATTGATTTCCTCGCCGGTCCGACCGAGGCGCTGCTCGTCAGGGACGACGGCGACCTGGAATTCATCGCCGCCGACCTGGTTGCGCAAGCGGAGCACGATCCCGCGACACTGCCGGCGCTGATTACTTGCTCGCGAGCGCTTGCGCAAGACGTGGCGGCGATTGTGCGGCGCAAGTCGCGTGAGAACTCGGTTGCGCGAATGTCACTGCGCCGCAATGGCGTGATTCTGCTCGCGCGCTCGCCGGAGCAGGCGATGCAATTTGCCAATCAGCTTGCGCCCGAGCACGTGAGCGTCAGCGCGGACGCCCTTCCTTCCGTTGAAAATGCCGGCTCGATTTTTGTGGGCGACTACTCGGCGCAGGCGTTTGGCGATTACGGCTCCGGACCGAACCATGTGCTGCCCACCGGCGGCATCGCTCGCTCGCGTGGCGGGCTGAGCGTGCTCGACTTCGTCAAGCTGATCACCGTGCAGGAGATTTCGCGCGAAGGAACGCGAAGCCTGCGGTGGGCCGGGCGACTCGGACAAGCGGAGGGACTGAGAGCTCATGCCGAATCCATCGAGGCGAGGTGCGCCCGTGCCTAAGCCGCGCAAGGCCGTCGCCAGGCTGAAGGAGTACCACGCGCCCATTGCAGGCCGCACCGGCCTGCGGCTCGACTTCAACGAGAACACGCAAGGATGCTCGCCGCGCGTTCTCGAGCGCCTGCACGGGATCAGCGCAGACGACCTCGCGCGTTATCCCGAGCGCGCGCCGGTGGAGGCGCGCGTTGCGCGATTTCTTGGACTCGCGCCGGAGCAGGTGCTGCTGACCGCGGGCGTGGACGAGGCGATACACCTGGCGTGTGAGGCGTTCCTCGAGCCCGCCGACGAGGCGCTGATCGTTTCGCCGACCTTCGCGATGTACGAGATTCTTACATCGGCAACCGGCGCGACCGTTCGCGCCGTTCCTGCGGCGCCGAACTTTCAGTTCCCGGCCGAAGCGCTGTTCGCAGCGGTCAATGGGAAAACGCGGATGATCGCCATCGCCAATCCCAACAATCCGACCGGCGCAGCGGTCGATCCGAAATTACTCACCGGCCTCGCCGAGACGGCGCGCGACATCGTCGTCTTCGTTGACGAGGCGTATTTCGAGTTCTGCGGGCAAAGCGCGCTCGAAGGCGTGCGGCGACTGCCGAATTTGCTCGTAGCGCGTACTTTTTCGAAGGCCTACGGGCTGGCGGCGCTGCGCGTTGGCGCGGTGGCCGGGAGTCAGGAGATGATCTCCGCGCTGCGGCGGCTGGCCACCCCCTACAACGTGAACGGCGTCGCGCTCGCGTGTGTTGAAGCTGCGCTCGCGGACCAGGACTACGTTCGCAATTACGTCGCGCAGGTGCGCGCCGGCCGCGAGGCGCTTCAAGCCGAGCTGCTGCGATTGAACGTCCCGTCGTGGCCGAGCGAAGCGAACTTCGTGCTCGCTGCGTTTGGCGACGCCCACGAAGAATTCGTAGAGAGGATGCGCGCCCGCGGAATCCTGGTGCGCGACCGCAGCTCCGATCCTGGCTGCGCCGGCTGCGTGCGCATCACGATCGGCGCCGATGAGCACAACCGACAGCTCCTGGCGGCGTTGCGCGATGCGGTCGGCGAACTGCGCCAGCGGCAAGGAGCGGCGCGATGAAACGCCGCGCGCGGCTGCACCGCAAAACCAACGAAACCGACATTCGCGTCACGCTGGCGCTCGACGGCCGCGGGCGGTACCGGGTCCGGACCGGCATTCGCTTTTTCGATCACATGCTGGAGCTTTTCGCGCGGCACGGAGGATTTGACCTGGAGGTCGAGGCGCGCGGCGACCTCGACGTGGACCAGCACCACACGGTGGAAGACGTGGGCATCGCGCTGGGTGAGGCTTTCGCCGCCGCGCTTGGCGATAAGCGCGGGATCTTGCGCGCGGGCTACTACCTGATGCCGATGGACGAGACGCTCGGGCTGGCTGCGATTGACTTCGGCGGGCGGGCAGCGGCGGTGGTGGCCACCAAGGTCCGCGTAAGGCTGGTGGGCGACTTGCAGAGCGAACTGGTGCACGACTTCTTCGAGGGCTTCGCGCGGGGCGCGCGCGTGAACCTGCACGCGCGCGTGCTTTACGGCCGCAGCAATCACCACAAGATCGAAGCGCTGTTCAAAGCGTTTGCGCGGGCGCTGCGCGTGGCGGTGGCGCGCGATTCGCGTCTTTCGCGCATGCTGCCTTCGACGAAAGGATTGCTGTGATCGCGATCGTGGACTACCAGGCGGGGAATCTCGCGTCGGTAAAGAAGGCGCTCGATCACCTCGGCTTCGAGTCGGTGATCACAAACGATCGCAAGTTTGTGGGAAGCGCCGGCAAAATCATTCTGCCGGGTGTGGGCAACTTCGCGGCGACCTCAGCTCTCCGCAGTTCAGGACTTGCGGAAACGATTCGCGAAGCGATCGCACGCGGAACCCCGTTCCTGGGCATCTGCGTGGGCATGCAATGGATGTTCGACGGCAGCGAGGAAGCGCCCGGCGTGGCGGGGCTCGGAGTGTTCCCGGGCCGATGCGGACGCTTCCCTTCCGGCGTGAAGTCCCCGCATGTGGGCTGGAACCGGCTTCAGCCGCGGCGACCGTCGCAGCTGCTCCGAGGCATCGAGCCGGGGGCCTTCGTTTACTACACGCACTCGTATCGCGCGCCCGCCGGCGCGGGCACGGTCGCGGAAAGCAGCTATGGCGGCCAGTTTGCGGCCGTCGTGGAGCGCGGGAATGCGTTCGGCGTTCAGTTTCATCCGGAAAAGTCGGCGGAAACAGGGCTGAAGCTGCTGGCGAATTTCTGCGAGGCGGCATGCTGACGCGCCGCATCATCGCGTGCCTCGACGTGGATGGCGGCCGCGTGGTGAAGGGCGTGAGGTTCCTGCACCTGCGCGATGCCGGCGATCCGGCGGAGCTTGCGCGGGCGCACGCCGCCGCAGGAGCGGACGAAATCGTTCTGCTCGACATCACCGCGACGCACGAGCGGCGCGCCACCTTGCTGGACTGCGTGCGCCGAACCGCGCGTGAACTGTTCATCCCGTTCACGGTCGGAGGCGGAATCCGAACGCTCCGCGACGCGGCCGCGGTGTTCGACGCCGGCGCCGACAAGGTCGCGATCAACTCGGCCGCGGTCGAGCGCCCGGAACTGATCGGTGAAATTGCCGAACGTTTCGGCTCGCAGGCGGTGATCGTGGCGGTGGATGCGCGCCGAGCGAACGGAAACGGCGCCGAAGTGTACGTATCCGGCGGGCGCATTCCAACCGGTCGCGATGTGATTGCGTGGGCGCGCGAAGCGGAACAGCGCGGCGCGGGAGAGATCCTGCTCACTTCCATGGACCGTGACGGCACGCGCCGGGGCTTCGATTGCGAGCTGACGGCGAGCATTGCCGCGGCGGTGCAGATTCCCGTGATCGCCTCGGGCGGCGGGGGCAGCGTGGCGGATTTTTTCGATGTGTTCCGCGCCGGCCGCGCCGATGCCGCGCTGGCGGCGAGCATTTTTCACTTCGGCGTCCACAGCGCGGCCGAGCTGAAGCAGCGCCTTGCCGCCGCCGGCGTTCCGGTGAGGTGGCCGTGCTGATTCCTTCGATAGACCTGATGGGCGGCAAGATCGTGCAGCTGGTGGGCGGCGCGCGGAAGACGCTGGAGACTGACGACTTCGACGGCTGGATGGCGCGCTTCGCCCCGTATCCGATGGTGCAGCTGATCGATCTCGACGCCGCCATGAACAAGGGCAGCAATCGCGAGCTGGTCACCAGGATCGCTTCGCGACTTCCCTGCCAGGTCGGCGGAGGCGTGCGCGACCTCGCCGCGGCCGAGGAGCTGCTGGCCGCGGGAGCGCGGCGAGTGATCATCGGCTCATCGCTGGTGAGAAACGGGAAGCCGGATGTGGCGTTTGCGGCAGCGATTGCGGCGGCCGTTTCCTCCGAGCGGCTGGTGTTTGCGGTGGATTCGCGCGCGGGCAAGGTTGCGGTCAGCGGCTGGAGCGAGCAGACCGCGCTCGAACCCATCGAGATGATGCGAGCGCTCGAGCCCTGGTGCGGAGCATTTCTGTATACGCACATTGACACCGAGGGACAGCTACGCGGGTTTCCGCTGGACGTTGCGGAACAACTGCGGCGAGCGACCGCACGGCAAATCGCTGTCGCAGGCGGCGTCCGGTCACACGAAGAAGTCGCGGCACTCGATGCGCTGGGCCTGGACGCGGTGGTGGGCATGGCAATCTACACCGGCGTGATGCAGGCGTAGGCGGCCGCCGCGCGTGGAAACACTGCTCTGTTCGCTACGACGACCTCGCGGCACGGGCGAGGTCACCCGGTTCCGCGCCGGTCTTGTTGGTGCACGCTGCCACCACGAGCACGCAGAGTGAGCTGATCAGCACCGGAAACCAGACGGCGGACACCCAAGGCTCGGGGATAAGAAAGAGCACATCGAGTTCGGTGAGCGATTGCGGCCAGCGCACAGTGACCCGGAGACCTGCGTAGTAGCAGATGTCCCACCAGGAGAAGATCCAGAGGAATGCGGCGAACCGCTCACGACGGCCGCGAGCGGCAACGGCGGCGACGGCGACCAGCATGAGGATGGTCGCCGCTTCCCGGAAGAGTTCGACCGTCATGAGGCTTGCCGGGAATTGCGCCACCGAGTCAAGGTGAACGCCAGCGCCGGTTTGCCCGGCGAGTCGCGCCACGTCGGCGAGCGTGCCGTGATAGCCCGGCAGCATGCCTGCGGCGGCGCGCAGGTAAACCACCACGGCAGCCTCCACAAAACCGAAACCAATACCAAACAGCGCGAGGTAGAACAGGTCGGCGCGCGTGAGTTGCAGCGGCCGGCGGCGCCAGCTGAGCCATGCGGCGAGGGGAACCAGGAGAAGAAGGTTCACCCAGTACGGGTAGGCCAATCCGTAGTACGACATGGCCGAATGATAGAGCCAGTCGCGACCCGGTTGCTGGCGATTCGCACCCCATTCTTTCCATGGCAACCAGCAAAGGCTCCCGCGGTCGGTGGCAACCACCGCTCATCTCACAATTCGGAAACTACTACAGCGGTAGTAGCGCCACCAGCGCTGCTCATCTTCCGGTTTCCGCTGCCGGATTGTCTTCGCTTTGCGAAGCGATGCGAGTCAAAAGGTATGCGCACGGTATGTGGCGCATTGCTCTGGGCCTGTCCGGGGCATTTTGTTAGCGCTATTCCGCCTCGGCGGTAACGACCTTGGCGCGGGGCGCGGCCGTTGGAATCAAGCGTTGCACCAGGCGATAGAGCAGCAGCACACCCAGGATGACGGCGTAGACGGCGGGAAGGGTGATGTCTGCCTTCACCAGCCACCAGTAGTGCACCACGCCCGCGATGGCGCTGGCGTAGATGAGGCGGTGGACCAGTTGCCAGCGCTTTTTCAGCTTGCGAATCGCCCATTGCGTGGACGTGAGAGCGAGCGGAATCATGAGCGCGAAGCCGAGAAAGCCGACGGTGATGAAGCGCCGCTTGGCGACGTCGGCAAGCATCTCGCGGATGTCGAAGAACTTGTCCAGCCAGATGTAGGTGATGAAGTGCAGCACACCGTAGAAAAACGCAAACAAGCCCAGCAGGCGGCGGAAGCGGATGAGCCACAGGCGGCCGGTGAGCTTGCGGATGGGAGTGATCGCCAGCGTGGTCAGCAGCAGGCGCATGGTCCAGTCGCCGGTGGCGTGGGTAATGACCTCGATCGGATTGGCGCCGAGGCCATCTTGCGCGAACTTCAGGCCGAGCAGCGCGAGCGGCAGCAGGCACAGCACCCACACCGCGACCTTCATCGCCACGATGGCGCGATGCGACGGCATCAGAAGTTCTTCCTCAAGTCCATGCCGGAATACAAGCTGGCCACCTGGTCGCCGTATCCGTTGAACATCAGCGTGGGACGCTTGAAGAACTCGCCGATGCGCCGCTCCTTCGCCTGGCTCCAGCGCGGATGGTCCACGGTGGGATTCACGTTGGAATAGAACCCGTATTCGTTGGGCGCGGTGCGGTTCCAGGTGTTGATCGGTTGGCCCTCGACCAGGCGGACCTTGACGATCGCCTTGATGCTCTTGAAGCCGTACTTCCACGGCACCACGAGGCGGATGGGCGCTCCGTCCTGGTTCGGCAACACGTCGCCGTAGAGGCCGACGGCGAGGATGGCGAGCGGGTTCATGGCTTCGTCGAGGCGCAAGCCTTCGACGTAGGGCCAGTCGAGGACGCTGCCGCCCTGCCCGGGCATCTGGCTGCGGTCGAGGATGGTGGTGAACTCCACAAATCTCGCTTTGCCTAGTGGCTCGACCTGCTTGAGGAAGTTTGCCAACGGGAAACCGACCCACGGAATCACCATGGACCAGCCCTCGACGCAGCGATGCCGGTAAATGCGCTCTTCCAGCGGGTTCGATTTCAAAATGCTGTCAATGTCGAGCGTGAGCGGCTTCTTCACCAGGCCTTCCACGCGGACCGTCCATGGACGCGTGCGGAAGTTGCGCGCCAGCCCGGCGGGCTCATACTTGTCGGTGCTGAACTCGTAGTAGTTGTTGTAATTGGTGATGTCCTTGAACGGCGTTTGCTTCTCGCTCGTGCTGAAGGCGCTCTTACCAACCGGGCCGGGCAGTGAGCCGGCATGAGCAGTTTCCACGTCGCCGCCCATGCGCAGCAGACCCGCACTGGCCGCCGCCACCGCTCCGGCGCCAGCAGCCGCCATCCCGATGAACTTGCGGCGGTTCAGGTAGAGCTTCTTGTCGGTGATTTCCGAGGACTTTATGTCTGCCGGTTTACGAATGAGCATACGATTCCCGCGGCCTCACGTCTGGTCTCTTAGACATTTTAGGTACGAAAAAGTGACAAATACAGATTTTAGTTCCTCGCCCTGATTGGGGCGCATCGCAGCGTAACGCCGACGAGCACGGGGGAGTCCGCGTTCGTCAGCCTCGAGTCCCAATCATCCCGTTTACGGCAGGTGGTCGAAGTAGCAGGGCCTTCCGCTGGTCGGCGTGGGCGGGGTTGGCGGCGTGGCCAGCGCCGCGTTGCTGAAATCGAAGAACTCGGTCATGTCGGGCTGTGCGGCGTCGCGCGCGGTAAGGTTGGGCAGCCCAAAGCGCGTCTCGATGAATTTCAGGACCGCGGAGTAGTCCATCGGGGTGTGCGAGACGAAGTGCGGCTTCACGAAAGGCGAAATCACGATCAGTGGCACGCGAAAGCCCGTGATGGTGAAGTCGCCCTGGTGGTCGGTGGGTTTCAGGTCGAGCGGCTTGATGCCGTCGGGGCTGACCGTATCCATGGGCGGGACGTGGTCGAAGAGCCCGCCGCCTTCGTCCCAGGTGAGGATGAAGACGCTGTCCTTCCACGCCGAGCTGGTCATGAGCGCGTTGATGATGTTGGCGGTGTGCTTCACTCCGGGTGTGATGGCGTTGCCGGGGTGCTCATCCAGGCCCGACGTCTCGCCGGTTTCGATGAGCGCCACCTGCGGCAGCGTGCCCGCGGCGAGGTCGGCGAAGTACTGCGAGAGCGGAACAATGTTCTCCTTGTGCTGGGTGGCGAACGGCTGAAAAACGTTCAGCGTGGTGATGCCCGGATCGGTCACGTACACCTTCCACGATATGTTCGCGTTCTGGAGCAGATGGAAGATGGTCTTGATGGGCAGCGTCCGCGGTGGATCGTTGGTGTACCCGGCCGACGTGGCCGCCAACGAGAAGATGCGGTTGGGCGGCGTTCGCGCGGGCAGCGGCGAGAACCAGCGGTCCGACGTCGCGAACGCGGTCGCCATGAAGTAGTAGTAATTGAGCTGGTCCGAATCGTAGTGGCCCATGGCGCGCCGGCCTTCCTGGTCGAAGAAGTTATTGTCACGCGCGTACTTGGCGGCGGTGTAGACGAAGCCGTCCATGGTGGCGGGCGCGCTGGGAGTGCCCGGATTGTTGCGGTTGCGATCGCGATGGCTCTCGTTCCATGAGGGGCTCGTGTTCTCCTGGCATTGGGTCGCCATCTTGAATGCTTTGATCGTTCCAGAGCCGTCGAACGTGGGATTCGACGCGTTCGCCGGGACCCCGTCCACATCGGGGCCCAGTCCCTGACTGATGCGGAACGCATTGAGCTGTCCGAAGTAGCTGTCGAACGAGCGGTTCTCCTGCATCATGAAAACGATGTGATTGATGTTGCTCTGGAAGCTGCCGCTGGGAGCCGGAGTGGGCGAGGGCGACGGCCCGGCTACGCTCTCGGGCGGTCCCTGTCTTACACCCTGACAGCCGGCAAGTGAGATGGCTACAACGATGAGAGGAATGAAGACGCGCAAAGCCCTGGGGATCGGCACCGGCGGTTCTCCTGCTGCCGATTAGAGGGACTGAAATCCCGCGCGAGTTGGCTTGTTTGGAGTTCGCCGAAGATTTTGTGAGGCAACTCGGAGCAGAGTAGCCGGGCAGAGTAGTAAGGAGGTTGAGGGTCCGAAGCCGTGAGGTTTCGAAGGGGCGTTGTGATCGCCGGCACCGCGCGCCCCCACTCGCAACAGTCCTGGAAGCGCCGAAACCTCGAACCTTCCAACCTGCTCTACTGTGCCGTCTGCATTGCTTCGCCGACCGATTCGCCGCGCTTCAGGATGCGGTCGAAGAACTCGGCGCCGGCGGCGTAGGCGCGGACCCAGTTGCGCCAAAGCAGGAAGTCGTGGATTTCGTCGGGAAAAACGATCTGCTCAAAAGGCACGCCCCGGGCCCGCAGCCGCTGGGCCAGGTCCACCGTCTGGCTGAAGGCGACGTTGCGGTCGTCGTCGCCCTGGATGAGGAGCACGGGCGATTTCCAGGTGGCAATCGAGGCGTTCGGCGACGACTCAAAGGCCAGCTTGGCGGCGGCAAGAGCGTCGGGCGCATCGCTGGCCGGCCCGCCGATTCGGCGAAGCGTGGACCAGTCGTGAACCCCGTGAAGGTCAACACCGGCGGCAAAGATGTCGGAGTTCCGGGCCAGGCCCATCGCGGTGAGAAATCCGCCGTAGGAGCCGCCCCATAGACCAACCTTTTTCGGATCGACGATCGGCAGAGACTGCAGGTACCGCCCGGCGGCGACGATGTCTTTGTATTCGGAGGCGCCGCGCCACCCGCCATCGGGCGGTTCGCGAAAGTCGCGTCCGTACATGATGCCGGTGCGATAGTTCACCGACAGGACGACGTAACCCAGGCTGGCGAGATACTGATTCGCCTCGTACGCATTGTGGTAGTAGTAGCCGTAGTGGAAACCGAGCAGCATTTGGCGCATTGAGCCGCCGTGAATGTAGACCAGCGCCGGGCCAGGCGCGGTGCGTCCGCGGGGAACGAAGAGCTGGCCGTGGATGCTCCAGCCGTCTTCGGCCTTGAAGATGACCTGCTTCGGTTCCACGAGCTGTGCCGAGGGGAAGTCTGCCGGCAGCGCCTCGGGCGCGATCATTTCCCTGCCCGACGACGTCAGCCGGTACGGCATGGCGGGCGAGGTCCCGCTCGAGCCGAAGCAGACGACGAACTTGCCATCACCGGTCTCCATGGGGCGCCACTCGATGGTCTGGCCGCGAGTCAGCGCCTGTGGGCGGCCGCCCGCGACGGCGACGCGCCAGAGGTGGCGGCGATCAACATCGTCCTGGTTCGACGAGTACAGCACGCTGTTGCGGTCGACGCTGAGGCTGACGTGCTCGACGTCGAAGTCGCCAGAGGTGAGCAGCGTTGCGGGGCCGCCGCTGGTCGCGACCGAATAAAGATGGTTGCGTCCGTCCTGCTCGCTGGCGAAGACGATTCGGCCGTTGGCAAACTGGAACGACGCGTCGGCAGTGAGCCGCGGAAAGGAGCTGCGCAGGTCAGCGGCGCTGCGCCAGATCGCGCGCGCAGTGCCGGTGGAGGCGTCGGCGATCCAGATGGACCAGGGTTGCGGCGCCACGGGGATGAGCGGCTGTCGCTGCTGGCGTCCGGGAAGGCGGATGAACGCGATCTGCCTGCCGTCAGGTGACCAGCGGGGAAAAAGATCGCGGTCCACGCTGGGTGCCAGCCAGAGAATGGTGTCGCGCTGCGCGTCGTAGACGCCGATAAAGCTGTGATCGCCGCGATCGCTGCGGAACGCCACACGTTTGCCGTCGGGCGACCACTTGGGATCGGAGTTGTCGCCGCGGACATAGGCCAGCGCCTTGGCAGGCACGCCCCCAGCGACGGGAGCGACCCACAACTGCTTGCGCGCCGCCCACAGCGCGGTCTGGCCGTCGGGCGAGATCTGAATGTCCTCGCAGCCTTCTTCGCCGCAGGCCATTTCCCCGAGCAGGCGCGGCTGCGCGGCGCCGTCAATCTCCATCGCCCAAACCTGCTGCCTGGGCTGCTCCACGCTGCTGTTGGGATTGGCCACTTCTTTGTCGTTGTTGGTTTCGCTGCCGCGAGCATAGACAATGGTCTTGCCGTCGGGCGTAAGCCGCACGCTGGAGATGGCCTGCCCGTCATCGCCGCTGTAGCGCGTGACCCGGCGGGCGCGGAAGTCGGGTGCGTCGGCGATCCACACGTTGCGCGCACCCTTGGCGGCAAAGACCCAGGCGATGCGGCCGCCCCGCGGTTGCACCGCGAGGTCGGAGGGAAACGGCGAACTCATCACTTGCTCGAGCGTGAATGAGCCCGCGGCCAATGCGACCGGGCACAGAGCGAACAGGCACACTAAAACGCGAGGAGAAAGACGAATGAGGCGGTTCATGGCGCCAGCAGAGTAATTCAGCGCGGCGTCTTTTCCAAGCGAGCTGGACTGAAGTCGGCGGGCTTGCCACCATAGCTGACGCCGGCGCGCTTGAGCTCCTCAAGCGTTGCGCCGGCGCGAATGTAGACGTCTTCCGACTTGTCGTCCGGCTGAGCCAGCACGAGCAGGCCATCGCGCAGTTGAAAAATGCCGCTCTTGGCAGGCGCGCGCGAATCGCCCGCGGGCGCCGCCAGGGTGAACGTCTGCGCGGAGAGGTCGTAACTACCTGCCGTCGTCCGCATGGGCACGCGGATCTTGGCGAGACCATCTCGCGTGAACTCATGGAAGGTGTTGCGCGCGATTTCTGCCAAAGCGGCGGCGTTCCTTGAGCCTGCTTCCTGGCCCGCGCCCTCGGCGCTGAGCGCAGCCTGGTTTGCTTCGGGCGCCGGCGCGTCCAGGACCCACACACCAACGATCGGCGGATCGCCGGGACGCGCAGGGGTCAGGCGCTTGAATCGCGCCTCGCGCCGCTGCGCTGAGCCGGGAGACGACTGGAACATGTAGTCGCCCTCAAAGCGGATCGCGGTGATCATTGGCTTGGCGTCAGGCCTGGTGGACCCGGAGGGGAGAATCAACTGGTGACCCTCAACTCGATACGGTTCCTCGACGATGGCGCCGACTGACATTCGCAGCGTTCCGCCCGGCATGAACTCCCAAATCGAGCCCAGCCCTCCCAGCGAGCGATGCACCGCTACCCACGTGCCGACGAGTTGCGCCTCGGTGACTGGTGGGGCGTTGGCCGGCTGCTGAGCGAGCGCGAGGGCGGTCAGCGCAAAGAGGAGGACTGCGTGCTTCATCGCCGATATCTCAACACTTCCATTGACGGAGGTGCAAGCCGATGACGCTGCTGAGGCAAACGCCGGACAGAAAAGATACGGTGCGGACTTCCGAAAGCGGCGTGCCATCGCTGTGCCGCGCTGTTCGTCCCATCTACTCTGCTTGCAGCAAGAACATCCCAGAGAAAAACGATCTCTGGAAAGCCGCATCCAGAGCGGCTTTCGACGTTCCTAAAAATAAGGGCCAAACTCAATCCACACGCAACCCGCATAACTGCTGGGCCATCTCTCCGAATAGAGTTGTTTCCTTCGCGGTAAAGCAGAAGCGCAGCGGACCAGGGCGCACGGTCCTCCCGTCCAGCGTGAAATTCGACCCTGCCAGGGTTTTAGTATGTTTCGGGCCCCTCGTTTCTTCTTCCTCCTCTTGATGGCCTTGATGGCCTTCACTCTTTGCAGCCAAGCCGCGTTCAGCCAAAGCGGAGACTTCACCATCGTCCTGCTGCCCGACACACAGAATGAAGCGCAGTTCTATCCCTCCGTCTTCGCCGCCCAGACGCAGTGGATCGCCAGCAATCGCTCGGCGATGAACATCCAGGTTGTGCTCGGCCTGGGCGACATTGTGAACGACGGCGCCGACAACGCGCAGCAGCAGAACGCCGACGCCGCCATCCGCAATCTCGATAACGCCAAGGTCCCCTACCTGCTGGCCATCGGCAATCACGACTACGACCAGGCAAACACCGGGGCCGCCAGGCGAACCGACACGGGATACGAAAAGTGGTTCGGGCCGGCGCGCTACGCCGGCTACAGCTACTACAAAGGCGGGTTTCCCCCGGGGACAAACGCGAACTTCTACGGCACCTTCAACATCAGCGGCAAAGGTTACCTGATGCTGGTGCTCGAGTATGTGCCGCGTGATTCTTCTCTGGCGTGGGCGGCACAGGTGGTGCAGGCAAATCCCGACAAGGAAGTGATTGTCGTAACCCATAGCTACATGTTTTACGACGCCACGCGCGTGGACAAATGCGACACCAACGACCTGAATCGCGATAACGACGGCGATGAAACCTGGCAGAAGTTCGTCAGCCAGTACGCCAACATCAGCACGGTGGTGAGCGGACACATCACGTCGGTGGGCGCGTCCCGCCGCAGCGACCTGGGCGTGAATGGCAACCTCGTGAACCAGATGTTCTCCAACTATCAAACGCTGGCGCACGGCGGCGACGGCTGGCTGCGCATCCTGACGTTCCATCCGGCGAGCGACACGATTGACGTAAAGACGTACTCGCCCTATCTGGACGCCTTCAAGACCGACGCGAAAAACCAGTTCACGCTGCGCTGGCACACGCCCGCTCCAGGCGCCACCGGCGGCGTCACCGGCCGGGTGGATTCGGCGGACTGCACCGACCTGAGCGGCATCAAGGTCACGGCGGGCAGCGCGTTGGCCACCACCGACAGCGCGGGCCACTACTCCATCAGCGGCCTGGCGCCCGGCAGCTATGTGGTAACCGCTTCCGGCTTGGGATGGACCACGGCATCGCACACTGTGAACGTGCGCGCGGCGTATCCGCCAGATGTGAACTTCTACCTGACGTCCTCGGGGAGCGGCGGCGGCCCGTGCCCGCTGAACCCCGCGGATCCGTCGGTCACCATCTGCACGCCGGCGAACGGCGCGACCGTGCCTTCGCCTGTCCACATTGTGGCGGGTACGACCGACTTGAATACGGTTTCCTTGTTGCAGATCTACGTGGATGGTGTCGCCAAGTACACGGTCAACGCCAAGTCGCTCGACACCAGCCTGGCCATGACGAATGGCGCGCATCGTGTGACGGTTTAGGCGAAAGACAGCGCCGGAGTGATCTTCAAGTCCACCATCAACATCACGGTGGGCAGCACGCCCGCGCCGGGCAGCGTGAGCCTTACGCCCACCAGCCTGAATTTCGGAACGCAGAACGTGGGCGCCACCAGCACGCCGCAGAACGCGACGCTCAGCAACAGCACATCGGCTGCCGTGGCGATCAGTTCCATTACGACCACGTCTGATTACGCCCAGACGAACACCTGCGGCAGCAGTCTCGCGGCCGGTGCGAGCTGCTCGATCGCCGTGACCTATGCGCCTTCGGCCGCCGGCACCGACAACGGCTCGTTGACCGTGACGGCCGCCGACGCCGGATCGCCGCACATTGTGTCGCTGAACGGATCGGGCGGCTCCACCTCGCCGCCTCCTCCGCCAGGACCGTGCACGATGAATCCGGACAACCAGACGGTCACAATCTGCACGCCGGCGAACGGTGCGGTCGTTGCGTCGCCGGTGCACATCGTCGCCGACACCACAGATAGCAACCCGGTGAACCTGGTCCAGATTTACGTGGACGGCGCGGCGAGATATACGGCGTTCGCCGGCAGGCTCGATACGAGCCTCGCCATGACGCCGGGCGCCCACCGGCTGACTGTGCAGGCGCGCGACACGACCAGGCTCTACTTCAAGAGCACGATCAACATCACCGTGCGATGAATGATCCAGAGCCTGCGGTATTTCTCGAAGGAATGCCCGCAGTCTCCTTCAGCGCCGCATTTGTGCCGCTGATCGTTCAAAGTCGAAGGTGATGCTGGAGACGGGAATGCCGCGCGGTCCGATGACGCCGTCGAACTGTGCGTCCTCCGGCGCGCGGTCCAGGACAAGGGCGCGCGCGCCGGCCAGCCGCAGGCCGTCGATCCAAAGATCGCCAACCTCTACTTCCGTCTCAGCCGCGGGCCCGGCCATACTGCGCATCTCGCGCGAGCGGGGGGTTTGCATTGGGCGAGGCGGCGGCAGTGTCCCGCTGGGAACGCGGTCACGATAGAGCAGAAGGCCATCGAATCCCGTGTCCACCTGGAGCCGCAAGGGCGTAGACCCAAGACGTCCCACAAGGACCAGATACGGCAGCCGCGGATCGAGCGCCACGGCATCCTCCCTGGTATGAACGCCGAAGACGATCTGCCTGCGATGGTAGTCCAGAGTGAAGCTCGCCCCGCGAAGCACGTCCATGCCCACCAGCATGTCGAGGTGGATTCCAAGGGTGCCCGACATTTCTTCCAGATCGAGGACGAAAACAGGCAGGTTTAGCACCCGTATGGGCCCAACGCGCAGTTCCGGCAACCGGCCCACGCGCGCCGGCATGGGGCGGTTCAGGGCAATGGTTTGGCCCGGCTCGGTGCGAAGCCGCAGCCGGTCGGCGATGCGCCGGTCGAGGATGGTTCGCGTGGTTCCGGTGTCTATCAGGGCGTTGACCTTGCCCCCGCCGGGGACGTCGCAGTCGGCGATGACCAAATAGTCTCGATGCAGGCGGATGGGCAAGGTTCCCGTGGCCGTCGCGGCCTGCGCCGCGGCGACCAGGGCCAGCCACGTCAGGAAACCGCGGAGAGCCAAGGCCCGTATCTCCCTTGTCGCGCGCTCCCAGTGGTAGCGGCGGCGCGGTCAGGAAGTCGGGCGGAGAAGGTGAATTCGGCGTGATGTTTTCGTCCCTCGTGCGTCATAACCACAAGAGCCGCACAGGATGGCGTGCTGGGTTCGCGTTTCGTCCCAAGGGAATATAATTTTCAGCAACTTGGGAACGCTCCGCCGCCTTACGGCTGAGGGCCGTTCTGCACCAGTCAAGGGGCCATTCTTTGGATGGCAGCTTTCATGTCGGCAGGTGGCGCGTCGAGCCGTCGCTGAACACCATCCACGCCGGCGAAACGGTGGTGCGCCTTGAGCCCAAGGTGATGCAGGTGCTGGTGTGCCTGGCCGACAGCCCCGGGCAGGTCTTGTCGAAGGACCACCTCATCCGCCAGGTTTGGGCCGATACTTTCGTAGGCGACGAGGCCCTGAAGCGCTGCATCTCCGAACTGCGCAAAGCCTTCGGTGACGACGCGCGCGAGCCGCGCATTATCCAGACAATCCCCAAGGGCGGCTACCGGCTGCTCGCGCCCGTGGCGGAAGCGCCCGCGGCGCCAGCCGGGGGCGATGGACGCAATGGCGGCGCCGCCGTGTCGGCGGAGACCGCGGCTCCGCCGTTTGCCAGCCTCGCTGACGCCAACAGGGCACGGGCCACGCTGCGCATTCCGATCGGCCCGCGGACGCTGGGCCTGGTCACGGTGACAGCCGTCGCGCTGCTGGCTCTGCTCGCGTCTCGCTTTTGGGGCAACCCGCACGCCGCACCGGCCCACACCGTCGGCACAGCGAGCACTGGCCGGGTGATGCTGGCCGTTCTCCCCTTCGAAAACCTGAGCAGCAATCAAGAGCAGGACTATTTCTGCGACGGGCTCACGGCGGAGATGATTTCCCAGCTCGGAAGCCTCTCCCCCGAACGTCTGGGCGTGATCGATTGGCTCTCCGCCAGCGATTACAAGAACACCAAGAAGAGCGGCGACGTGATCGGCCGTGAACTTGGCGTCAGTTACCTGGTCCAGGGGACAATCCGGCGCGCCGGCGACCGCGTGCGCATTACCGCGGAGCTGGTGAGCGCCAACAACCACAGCCACCTGTGGGGGAACAGCTACGAAGGCGACCTGCGCGACGTCTTCACGCTGCAAAGCAACGTGGCCCGCTCCATCGCCAGCGAGATCCAGGTGCGGCTCACGCCGCAGCAGGAGGCGCGGCTGTCGAGCCCGCAGCCGGTCAATCCCAAGGCGCACGATGTGCTGCTGGAGGGCATGCAGCTGGCCGAGAGGCCTTCCATGCCTGCAGTTCGTGGGAGCATTAAGAAGTTTGACGAGTCCATTCAGGCCGACCCGAACTATGCCGAGGCGCACGCGAAGAAGGCGTACTCCTATGTGGTCCTAGCTATGCACAACTCGGCGACGCCGGCGGAAGCCTACCCGCGGGCGCGGGCCGCGGCTGAGGACGCCCTGCGTCTCGAGGCCGAAAACGCCGCCGCGCACCACGTACTGGGCTGGATCGCCTGGCGGTATGACTGGGACTACGCAGCGGCAGAGAAAGAGGTGCGGCGCGCCATTCAGAACAGTCCCAACGTCGCGCTCTATCACGAAACCTACGCGCTCTTCCTCAGGAGCATGGGCCGCTTCGACGAAGCGCTCCGCGAAGCCAAGCGCACGGTGGAATTAAGCCCGCGCTCCGAGGTGAGCCATGCCAACCTCGGTACGCTACTCTTCCTCATGCATCACTACGACGAGGGAATGGACAGCTTCCGCCGGGCGATCGAGTTGAATCCCGGCTTAGCCTACGTGCACCAGCGCATGGGAGCGGCGCTGGCCGGCGCCGGCCGCTACGAAGGGGCCCTCCAGGCGCTGCAGCGAGCCGCCGATATCGAGAAAGATGACCCCGAGATCACGGCGTGGATGGGCTTCACCTACGCACAGATGGGCAGGCGCTCCACCGCCATCCGCCTGCTGGAGGACCTGGAGAACCTGGCGACGCGGCGCCCCGTGCCGTCGCAATGGCCGGCGCTGATCAGCATCGGCCTGGTGCACGACGCACATCCCCACCGCCGCGAAGATGCCTTCAAGTTCCTGGGCTTCGCGGTGGACGCGCACGAAAACTGGATGGTGTATCTCGACGTCGACCCGGTCTTCGCTCCCGTGCGTTCCGACCCGCGCTTCGAACAGCTTCGCCGCCGCCTGCATCTGCCTGAGCGGCCCATCTCCCAGAGACCGGCCTAGGGCGCGCGGAAGAACCACATCCGCGTGAAGAAATCGGCCGAGGTGAGCGCCAGCAGGATAGCGACGAACACCACCCCGGCGATGGCCGCTACGCGGTTCACCGGATCACTGTACTTGATGTGCATGAAGTACAGGCCCACCAGGCCGGCCTTGAATCCGGCAATGAGCAGGGCGACGACGATGCTCAACCGGCCAAGATCGTAGAACGAGAGTCCGGCGGTGACGGCAGTGAACACCATGAGCACCGCCCAGATCACGTAATAGGTCCTGACGGGAACCACGTGCTCGCTCATCCTGCATACCCCCGGTGCGCCACCAGATACAGCAGCGGATATAAGAAGATCCAGATCACGTCGATGAAGTGCCAGTAGAGCCCGAAGTTCTCAATCGGGTTGTAGTACTCGGGCGTGTAGTGTCCCTTCCACGCGAGCCACGCCAGCACGGCTGCGATGGCCAGCCCGATGGTCAGGTGCAGCGCGTGAATGCCGGTCATTACAAAATAAAAGCCGAAAAAAATCTGGCTGTGCACCGGATCGGCGCCTTCAAAGCGGAAATCCAGCTGCGGAATGTGGTGCTCGTGGTACTCGTCGGTGTATTCCACCGCCTTGATGCCGAGAAACACCGTGCCGAGCGCGATGGTGAGCAGCAAGAAGAGCGCGATCCGCTTGTGTCTTCCCACCTGCGCCGCGTGCACGGCGAGCGCCATGGTCAGCGAACTGCAAATCAGCACGCCGGTGTTGATGGTGCCGTACTTGAACAGGAGCGCGCGGCTGGCTTCGGCCCACGCCTGCGGGTAGAGGCCGCGATACACCATGTAGCCGGCGAAGAGGCCGCCGAAGAAGAGAATTTCGGTGACCAGGAAGACCCACATTCCCAGCGTCGCGGATTGGCGCTGCTGCTCCAAATCCGCAAACTGGAACGACAAGCGCTTCGCCGGCGCGGCTGCTTGATTAACGTCCAACGGGCACCTCGGCGTCGATCTCGGCGTAGTTGTAGGCTTCCCGCACCACCGGCCCAGAATCCGGCTCAAAGTTGTGCGTCGGGGGCGGCGAGGGCGACTGCCACTCCAGCCCGGCGGCGCGCCACGGGTTTGCGCCCGCGGCGGGCCCGTAGCGGATGGACCAGGCCATGTAGATCAGCGGCAGCACGTAGCCCACGCCAAGAATGGAGGCGCCCGCGCTGGAGAGCACGTGCAGGATCTGGAATTCTTCAGGGTACGCCCAGTACCGGCGCGGCATGCCCAGGTAGCCGAGGACGAACTGCGGGAAGAACGTCAGGTTGAATCCGATGAACGTAATGAGAGCGGCCAGTTTGGCCCAGCCTTCCGGATACATGCGCCCGCTGATCTTGGGCCACCAGAAGTGAATGCCCGCCATGTAACCCATCACGGCGCCGCCGACCATGATGTAGTGGAAGTGCGCGACCACGAAGTACGTGTCGGTCACGTGTACGTCAAGACCGAGCGCCGCGAGAAACAGTCCCGTCAGCCCGCCGATGGTGAACAGGCCGATGAAGCCCAGCGCGTACAGCATGGGCGTCTCGTACGAGACGGAACCTTTGTACAGAGTCGCCGTCCAGTTGAATACCTTGATGGCCGAGGGCACCGCCACCAGGTAGCTGAGCAGCGAAAAGACCAGCGCGGCGTAAACCGACATGCCGGCCACGAACATGTGGTGCGCCCACACCAGGAAACCGACCATGGCAATGCCGACGCTGGCCGCGGCCACGGCCTTGTATCCGAAGACGCGCTTGCGCGCGAAGCAAGGCACCACTTCGCTGATCACGCCCATGCTGGGCAGAATCATGATGTAGACGGCGGGGTGCGAGTAAAACCAGAACAGGTGCTGGAACAGCAGCGGATCGCCGCCGTAACGCGGGTCGAAGATGCCGACCTGCCACACGCGCTCAACCGCCACCAGCAGGATCGTAATCGCCAACACCGGCGTCGCCAAAATCATGATGAGCGCGGTCGCGTAGTTCGACCAGATGAACAGCGGCAGGCGCGACCAGGTCAAGCCGGGCGCGCGCATGCGGTGCACGGTAACGATAAAGTTCAATCCGGTGAAGATCGACGAGAAACCGTTCACGAAGATCGCGAGCCCCACCAGGATGACGTTTCCACCGGTATATCCGGTGCTGAGCGGCGTATAGAACGTCCAGCCGGTTTCCATTCCGCCGTTCAGCATGGCGTAGATCAGCATGACCCCGCTCAGCAGCCACAGGTAGAAACTGGCCAGATTGATCTTGGGGAAGGCCATGTCCTTGGCGCCGACCATCATGGGCACCAGGAAATTCCCCAGAACCCCGGGAATCGAAGGGATAAGGAACCACCACACCATGGTGATGCCGTGCATGGTGAAGAGCTTGTTGTAGGTATCGGCGCTGACTAGGTCGCCCGGCGGCGTGAGCAGTTCGAGGCGGATCAACAACGCGTAGAAGCCGCCGATAAAGAAAAAGAACGTAATGCCGAGCAGGTAGAGCAGGCCGATGCGCTTGTGGTCGGTCGTCAGCAGCCAGGACTTGATGCCCAACTGCTCGTTCAGGTAATGCTCGCGCGTATCAATGGACGTCTGCGTATGCATCACTACTTCACCTTCTCCCCTGCGGGCGGCACGTTCGCGGGCGCCGGACGGTTGGGGATGGGCTGGCCGGCGGCAACTGCTCCGCCGCGCAGAGATTTCACGTAGGCGATAAGGGCAAGCACGCCCTCTTCGTTCACCTGCGCCTGGAAGTTGGGCATGATGGGCTGGAATCCGGCGACGACCTTCGCGCTCGGATTCAGGATCGATTCACGGATGTAGCTCTCGTCGGCGACGAGGGTGCGGCCGTCGGCCAGGTGCACGGTGTTGCCGAACAGGCCCACGAGGTTAGGCCCGCGCGCGCCGCTGTCGGCGCGGTGGCAGGTGCTGCATCCCAGTTCCATGAAGAGCTTTTCACCGTTCTGCGCCAGCGAACCCGCAGTGGCGCCGCCGGCGAGCCACTGCTGATAATCGGCCGGCGACATCACGATGACCTGCCCGACCATCCCCGAGTGCTGCGTGCCGCAGTATTCGGCGCAGAAGAGGTGATAGGTCCCGGCCTTGGTGGCGTGGAACCACACGTGACTGTAGCGGCCCGGCAGGACGTCGCCCTTGATGCGGAAGGCCGGCACGAAGAAGCTGTGGATCACGTCCTGCGAGATCATGGTCATGCGGATGTCGCGCCCCACCGGAACGTGCAGTTGATTGATCTCGCGCTGGCCATCGAGGTGCTGGAACTTCCACATCCACTGCTTGGCGACGGTGTAGACCTCTTCCGCGTCACGCGGCGAGCGGTAGGCGTCGAAGTAAGTGTTGGCCCCCCAGACGAAGATGAACAGGAAGATCAGCAGCGGGATCACCGTCCAGGTGACCTCGAGCATGGTCGAGCCTTCGATCGGTTCGGCGAGATGGCGGGTCCGGCGATAGCGCACGGCGAAGAACGTGATGGTGAAGGCAATCGCCAGCGCCACCATGCCGCAGAGCGTCAGGAGAAAGATGTAGAGCGCGTCCACATGTCCGGCGTGGGTGGCGGCGCGATCGGGAAACAGGGGGAAGTTCCAGCCGGACATTTACGCCGCCCTCCCGCGCGTCTTCGTTTGCGAATCGCGGCGCACCATCACCACGATGAACGTGCCCAGCGCCAGCAATGTGAGCACACCGCCGGCGCGGACAAGATTCATCACGACCGGCGTGTATTTTCCCGTGCCCGGATCGTAGTGGTAGCAGAACAGCAGCACCTGGTCCACCACGCTGCCGATGCGTCCCTGCGAGGCTTCCATCAGTCCCAGCTTGAGATCACGCGGCGGGTACTCGATGCCGTAGAAGTAGCGCGCCAGCCGGCCTTGCGGCGTGAGCACCATGATGCCGCTGGCGTGAGCGAACTGCCGGCTGGCCGCGTCGTACTTGTAGCGAAACCCGACAGCGTCGGCGAGAGCGCGAATGTTCGCCTCATCGCCGGTGAGGAAGTGCCAGCCGGCATCGGCGCCCGCCCGGTGATAACGGCGCAGATAGAAGTCCCTCTTCGCGGCGGCTGACTCCGTCGTGTCCTGCGGATCGATGCTCACGGTCACGATGGTGAAGTCACGCCCGGCGGTGAAGCTGACGGCGCCGAGCGCGCTGGTCATGCCCGTCATCACTTCGTTGCACAACATGGGACAGGTGAAGTAGGCCAGGTTGAGTACGACCGGCTTGTGGCCGAAGTAGTCGCCGAGCTTGACTTCGCGCCCTCCTTCATCGCGGAACACGAGATCGAGCGGGACCTGCTGGTTCAGGCGCTGATCGAGGCCAATGTCCTGGAGCATGGGCGGTTTGGGATCGTCAGGCCGGTACTGCGCGGAAGCACACGGCAAAATGACAAAGGCAAAAGTGAGAACGGCGAGAGTCACTGCCGTAACGGCGCAAACTCTTGCCTCGTGCCTTTTTCCTTTTGCCTTGGCGTGCATCCGAGTTGAGCTGAACCGGTTCATTGTCCCTGCTGCTGCTTCCCTTGCGTCTTCGACGGTTGCGGTCCTGCCTTCGGCAGGCCGCGCTGTGCAACGATCTTCATCGCTTCCGCCACCGGGATGCGAACAACGCCGGCATTCTTGTCAATCCAGGCGTATCCGTTGAGCACCTGGTCTTCGGCGGCGCGCAGCCGTTCGAGATCGGCGACCGGGTTCGATTGCAGGCGCGGCTCGGGCGGCACGCGGCCGGAGTTGATCTCCGACATAGGCCCGGGCCGGCCATCAGCACGGCGAGCATTGCCCTCCATGTAGGTCGCCAGACCGAGCACCGCCAGGTGGACGATCAGCGCGAACACCGCCAGGAGCGCGACCGCAAAGACGATCATGCGGGCGTTGAGCTGCCGCCGTTCGTAGCCAACGTGAGGAGTGCGAACGTCCTCGGGTGGAACGCTGGAAGGCGAATTGGGTTGTTCAGTGCCCATCGTGCTCTTTTTCCAGTATCTGCTCCAGCATCGGGTCGTGTAATGGGACCAGGGGATGCCGTCGCAGGGTGTGAAAGAACGCCGCAAGCCACAGGCCGCCCAGGGCCGCGGCAGCGACGATGTTCATCCACGAGAACTGCATGTGGCCGCGCGTGTCGGCGAAGCTGGGCATGATCACCCAGTACAGGTCAACCCAGCGCATGACAATGATCCACAGCGCGAGCAAAGCAATCTTGTTGGCATCGCGCTTGAACTCCTGCGAGAGCAACAGGACGAATGGCAGCGCGAAGTGCGCCACGATCAGGAGCAGGCCGACGCTCTCCCATCCGCCGCGCGTCCGGTCCACGTACCAGGTGATTTCGTTCGGCAGATTGCCGGACCAGTAAATGAGTCCCTGCGAGAACGCCATGTAAGCCCACAGGATCAGGAAGGCGAACATCAGCTTGCCGAGATCGTGGACGTGCTCCTTCGAGATCAGATCGGCGAGCGGCCGATAGCGAACCAGCCAGGCCGCGATCACCAGGGCGAAAGCAAAGCCCATCAGGCCCTGCCCCGCCATGAAGTAGAAGCCGTAGATGGTGGAGTGCCAGTGCGGGTCGAGCGACATGACCCAGTCGATGGCGGCGAAGGTCATGGTGAAGCCGTAGAGCAGCAGGCCGATGCCGCCCAGGTTCTGATAGCGCTCGCGGAAGACGGCGAGTTGCGGCTCGTCCTGCTGGCGCGACCACTGCGTCAGCATCGCGGCCAGTACACACCAGACGACGAAGTAAAGGATGGCACGGCCGACGAACGCCGGCAGGTTCAGGTACTGCGCCAGGCGCTGAATGTGCTTGTCGCCTTCGACGATCTCGGGCCGCGCCCAGACAAACAGCGTGGGAAGGCCGATCAGCACCGGAATGAAGAAAAGCGCCATGAAGAACGTGTTCATGGCGCCTGCTTCGAGGATGCGGCGCACAACAAATCCCCACTGCGCGGTGACCACGTGCTGCACCATCAGAATCGCCAGGCAGCCCAGCGTGACGCCGAGGCAGAACATGTAGGCGACCAGGTAAGAGCGCAGAAAAGCCTCGGGTGCAACGATGACGGCGATGATTGAAGCGACCACGCCAATCACGCCGGCAACAAATGCGATACGCTCGGCGCGTTCGAGCAACTCTGGTCGCTCGAAGCGGAACTCGGCGGCGCGTGCGGACTCCCTCATCGGCGGCCTCCGGGCTTCTGCGCCGGCGCAGGCTGCGCGCTCTGCGTTCCAGGCTGCTCACCCGTGCTCGAGGCTGCAGGAGCCTGGGGCAGTTGTGCCGGCGTGCCGGCGATCCGGCCGCGTTCGGCCGGTGGCACGTCGGCAACCGGCGCATGCTGGCTGTACTGCAGCACGCGGATATAAGCGGCAATCGCCCAGCGGTCCGGAGGCGCAACCTGCGCGGCGTAGTCGGGCATGGCCCCGAAGCCGTGCGTCATCACGTCGAAGAAGTGGCCCACCGGGAAGGCCCGCGCCTGTTCGGTGTGGAACGATGGCGGATGGCGATATCCGCGCTGCACGATCATGCCGTTGCCATCGCCTACGCGTGAGTGGCAAGGCGAGCAGTAGATGTTGAAGCGCTCCTGCCCGCGCTGCAGGACCGCCTCGGTGACCGGGAACGGAATGGCGTCGCCGGGCTGGTTGGGCGCAATCATGCCGCTGTAGAAGTAGGCGTCTTCCTCAAGCTGCCCGCGAGCGACGGTGCCTGCCACCGGCGTGCGCGCGGTGCGCTGGTCGGCGAAGAAGTCGCTCTGCCGCAGCGGCAGCACCTTGGGCTGGTTGTGCATGTCCTGGCGGCACCCGGCAAGAGTGAGGACGAGCAGCAACGCAGCAGTGGCGAATTGTGGCCGCAAGCTAATCGGGCACCTCGGAAATGCTTTGCGGACCCAAGGTCTGCAGGAAGCGATAGGTCTCGGAAAGCGAAAACTGCGGGTCGCGCGACTCGATGACGAGGAAAAACTTGTCTTTCGTGACGGCGGCAAAGCGCGGCACATTGAACAGCGGGTGATACGGCTGCGGCAAGCGGTTCAGCGCCAGCATTCCGAACACCGCGGCCAGCGCCGCGCCGAGAATCGTCGTTTCAAACGTGACCACGATGAAAGCGGGCCAGGAGTGGAGCGGCTTTCCGCCCACGTTCAGCGGATAGGCGTACACCGAAATCCAGTACTGCAGCAGATAGCCGCCAGCGCCGCCAAGCACTCCGCCGAGCAGCACGATCAGCGGCACACTGGTCCGGTGGAAGTCGAGTGCCTCGGCAACCTCTTCGATCCCGAACGGCGAATAGGCGTCCATGCGGCGGTAGCCGGCTCGCCGCGCCGCCCACGTGGCCTCGGCGAGCTGCGTGGGAGTGGAGAACTCGGCCAGCAATCCGTAGAGGGGATTGCGCTTCATTTCTTCACCTCGGCTTCCGGCAGCAGCTCGCGCATTTCAAAGATCGAGATCATGGGCAAGCCGCGGATGAACAGCAGCATGCCGGTCGCGAACAGACCAATCGTGCCGATGTACACCGCCCAGTCCCAGCGCGTCGGGTAGTACTGGGCCCACGCCGATGGCAGATAGTCGTGCGACAGGCTTTGCACCACGATGACAAAGCGCTCCAGCCACATGCCGATGAGCACCACAACGCTCATGCCGAACAGCGCGGGCACGCTCTTGCGGAACCGCCGTATCCAGAGCACTTGCGGCACGAGCACGTTGCACAGGATGAGCGCCCAGTAGAACGGCGCGTATTTGCCGCTCATCCGGTTGGTGATCATCTGGATCTCGTACGGATCGCCGCTGTACCAAGCGATGAACGTTTCGATCATGTAGCCGTACGCCACCATCAGCCCGGTGGCCAGCATGACCTTGGCGGAGTTCTCCAGGTGATTGGCGGTGATGTAGTCCTCGAGGCCGTACACCTTGCGGATCGGGATGGCCAGCACCAGCACCATGGCGAAGCCGGAGTAGATGGCGCCGGCCACGAAGTACGGCGGGAAGATGCTGGTGTGCCACCCCGGCTCGACCGAAATCGCGAAGTCGAAACTCACCACGGTGTGTACCGAGATCACCAGCGGCGTGGCCAGCCCGGCAAGCAGCCGGTAGGCCGAGTCGTAGCGCTTCCAGTGGCGCGCCGAGCCGCGCCAGCCCATGGCGAGCACGCCGTAGATGATCCGCGCCGGCTTGCTCACGGCACGATCACGCAGAGTGGCCAGATCGGGAATCAGTCCCTGGAACCAGAAAAGCAGCGAAACCGTGCCGTACGTCGAGACCGCGAACACGTCCCACACCAGCGCGCTCCGGAATTGCGGCCAGATGCTCATCGTGTTGGGATACGGGAACAGCCAGTACGCCAGCCAGGCGCGCCCCATGTGCAGCAGCGGGAACAGCCCGGCGCAGACCACGGCGAACAGCGTCATGGCTTCGGCGAACCGGTTAATGGAGTTGCGCCACCTCTGCTTGAGCAGCAGCAGAATTGCCGAGATCAGCGTGCCGGCGTGGCCAATGCCGATCCACCACACGAAGTTGACGATGGCGAATCCCCAGCCGACCGGATAGTTCACGCCCCAGATGCCGACGCCGCGCAACAGCAGGTATCCGATGGCGAACGCCAGCATGGTGGTGAGGCCTGCGGCGGCAGCCACCGCAAGGAACCAGCCGACCGGCGTCCGCTTCGACAGGACGATGGCGCTGATCTTGTCGGTGACGGTGGCGAACGTCTGCCCCGGCGCGATCACGGCGGCGCCGCCGGAGCCAAGCTCCATCTCCGGCATCAGCTCGTCTTTGTGCTCGTGGTTGCGCTCGTCGGCCACTAGCTTCGCTCGCCTTCCAGTTCGGGATTCGGATTGCGTACGCCCGCGGTGTACGTGGTGCGCGGCCGCGTGTTCAGTTCGGTCAGCAGGCCGTACTCGCGCGGACCTTGTTTGCGCTTGCCGACCCTGCTGGCTTTGTCGTTGATGTCCCCGAAAACGATCGCGTCGGCCGGACACGCCTGCGCGCAGGCGGTGGTGAAGTCACTCTCGACGATGCGGCGATCGGCTTCTTCCGCCTCGATGCGCGCGCGTGTGATGCGTTGCACGCAATAGGTGCACTTCTCCATCACGCCGCGGCTGCGCACGGTCACATCGGGATTGCGCATCATCTTGAACTGCGGCGTGGTCCAGTCCTGGTAGAGCAGGAAGTTGAAGCGGCGCACCTTGTACGGGCAGTTGTTGGCGCAGTAGCGCGTGCCGACGCAGCGGTTGTACACCATGTCGTTCAGGCCCTCGGTGCTGTGCACGGTGGCGTGCACCGGGCAAACGTACTCGCAGGGCGCGTTCTCGCACTGCATGCACGGCAGCGGCTGAAAGAAGATGCGCGGATTGTCGGCGCTGCCCTCGTAGTAGGTGTCCACGCGCAGCCAGTGCATGGGCCGGCGGAACAGGACCTGCTTCTTGCCCACGACCGGAATGTTGTTTTCCGCCTGGCAGGCCACCACACACGAGTTGCAGCCCACGCACTTGTTCAGGTCAATCGACATGCCCCACTTGTAGCCGTCGTACTTGACCTCGGGATACAGCGTGAGCCCCGGCGGCGGGCCGGGCGCTTCTTCACGGGCGAACTTCGGATTGTGATGAAACTCTTCCAGCGTGGCCACGCGGACCAGCTCTTTGTTCGCCATGAACTGGTCGGGCTGGATGGTGGCGATGGGAATCTTGGCTGCGCCGGCCACGCGCTCGATTTTGCCGGACGCGGTCCACGGCGTAGCGTTCGCGCGCAGCGGATAAACGTTCACGCCGGCCCCGTTCGCGGTGTGGCCCAGCCGCGTGTGTCCCCCGCCAAGGAAGACCGTGACCGCGCCCTCAGGCTGGCCCGGCTGCACGTAAACGGGAAGCTGCACTCTGCTGCCGCCAACCGAGATTTCGACCACGTCGCGCGTGGTGACGCCCAGCCGCTTGGCGTCGTTCGCGTTCATCCACACCGGATTGTCCCAGGTGACGCTGGAGATCGGTTTCGGCAGCTCCTGGAGCCACGCATTGTTGCCGAAGCGCCCGTCGTAGAGCGTGGGATCGGGACGGAAGACGATCTCGAATTCGCCCTGAGATGCGGATGGAGCGCGGGCGCCCTCGCCCGCCTTCGCCTTTAGGGAAACAGTGATAGGTTTCAGCGCGGTGTCGGCCACGAAGCCGTCGTGCAGGGCGCGCCGCCAGAACTTCTCGAACGCCGGATTGCCCGCGGAAGCACCGGCCTGCGACGACGGCTTCGTGCCGCCGAACCGCTGCTCCCAGTAAGCACGGACAATCTCGTAGCTCGACTGATCAGGATTCGCCGTAAACGCAGCCAGCACCTCGTGCGCCGTTTTTCCGCCATACAAGGGCGCGATCAGCGGCTGAATAATGCTCGCAGTGCCATCATGCGCGCGCACGTCGCTCCACGACTCCAGATAGTGCGCCTGGTTGATGTGCCAATGGCAATACTCGGCCGTTTCGTTGAAGTGCGTGCCCACGTGAATGCGCAATGGGACGCTCGATATGTTCTGCGCGAAGCCCGCATCAGCGGGTGCATCGAAGACCGGATTGCCGCCCAGGATGAGCAACACGTCCACGCGCTTGGCGACAATGTCTTCCATCAGCGCGGCAAGCGACTGCGTGTGAATCTGCGGATCGGGCTCGATCGGCTCGGTGTAGAAGACCGTCTTGCCGACGTTGCCGAGTCTTGCGTTGAGTTCGTGAGCGAGCGCGTGGACCTCCGGCGGAGCGCAGTCGCCGGCGATAACCAGCGACGAGCCCGGATGCGCCGCCAGGTCCCGTCCCATTTGCACGCCGGTGCCGCCCATTCCGGCGCCTGAAATACCCGCTTCTCCGCCGATTCCAGCCGCCGCCAGCAAAGCGTGAGCGAATTGGACTACCTCCGACGCGCGGCGGCGCACCACATGGTCCGCCTTCGCCCCCGTATTCGTCGGCGTGCTCTCCACCGCATAAAACCGCAGCATCGGCTTGCCGCTCTCCGGGTCGCGCCGCGAGGCAAACTGGCGCGCGTACGTCTGGAAACCGGGACACGTGCTGTTGAGAAAATCCGCGTCGAGCGAGATGACGACGTCAGCCTGGTCAATGCGGTAGTGCGTCTCGACGATGCGGCCGTAGGCCATCTGCGCGCCGAGCTTCACGTTGTCGCGGTTGACCGGCTCCCACTGGTGCCAGCGCGCCGCCGGATATGTCTTGAGCAGCCCGCGAATCTGCCACGCCAGCGTCGGCGAGGTCACCGTCTGCGTCAGAATGCGGATCCCCGCGCCCTTGAGCCCAAGCTGCGCCGTAACCGGCCCGCGCACCGCGCCAATGAAGTTGCCCCAGGTGCGCACGTCGCCCAGGTGCTGAATGGTTTGCGAGCGGTCAGGATCGTAGAGATCGTAGAGCGAAGCCTGGGAGAACACATCGCTTCCGCCCAGGCTCGCCGGATGCTGCGGATTGCCCTCGATCTTCGTGGGCCGGCCTTCGTGGCTCTTCACCAGCATCGGGCGGCCGATGCCGCCGAGCGGCATTGCCGTGGCGTAGAAGTTCGGCTTGCCCAGAACAATCCCTTCCGGCTGCTGCACGTAGGGGACGATCGGCTCGAGCGGCTGCTTGGTGCACGCCGTCAGCCCGGCGAGCGCGAGCGTGACGCTGGCGAGCTTGAGGAAGTCGCGGCGATTGACCGCGTCCATCAATTCAGCCTCGCCGCCGGGAAATTGCGCCTCAACCGCGCGCACGAAGTCCGGCGTCTGCGCCAGCTCTTCCAGCGTGCGCCAGTAGCGCGGGCCTTTCGCGGCGCGAAGCTCGGCCGCTGGCTCTCGATTCCGGTCCTGGTCACTCTCGTTCATGCGTAAGCAATGCGCAATTGCAAATGCAAAATTCAGCCTCGCCGCCGCGCTTGTCTTTGATTTTCATTTTGCATTTTCACTTTGCATGCCCTACCGATGGCACGTGTTGCAACTGGTGATGTCCTGCACGCTGCGCAGGTGATAGTCGTGTTTCAGTTTGTTGCCCAGCGCCATCTGGTCCTTGGGCTGCTCGTAGGCCATGTTGAACACCTCCGACCGCGGCCGCAGGTTTTTCTCCGGGCTGCGATGGCAATCGAGGCACCACTCCATCTGCAAGGAGCTGGCGGCGAACGTGAGCGGCATCTGGTCCACCCGGCCGTGGCAACTGGAGCAGCCAATGCCCTTGTCGATGTGAATGCTGTGGTCGAAGTAAACGAAGTCCGGCAGATCGTGGACGCGTGTCCATTGCAGCGATTGCCCGGTGCGGAAGCTGTTGCGCACCGGTTCGAGGACGGGCGCGTTGGTCCAGATTTGCGAGTGGCAGTTCATGCACGTCTTGGTGGGCGGGATGCCCGCGAACCCGGAAACTTCGACCGACGTGTGACAGTAGCGGCAGTCGAGCCCAAGCCCGCCGACGTGGTGCTGGTGGCTGAACGGCACCGGCTGCGACTGCGCCACGCCCATGTAGGTAACGTAAGGCGAGCGCTGGATCGCTTCGCCCATGTAGCCGAAGGCCAGCAGAACGAACACCGCGCCAAAAATGGTGAAGCGCGATATGGACGTCGTGCTGCGGTGGAAAATTTGCGGCATCGGCCAGTGGTCCGTTCGTGCAGGAACGGCCGGCTTCGCCCCGGGGCTTCAGACATCTCCGCGACGCGCCGGAGAAACAGTGGATTATAGCAGCCGGACACGTCGTTCAATTTGTGTGTTCTTTTTTTGAAAACCGCGCTCGCTGGTAAGCTGCCGCTGCATCCAACTGTTCAGTTACTAATTCCTATGACATCTCAGGCGAGATCGTTTGCCCTTGTAACGCTCCTCCTCGCCGCCGTTTCCGCATATGCCGGCGAGGCCGACATCGTACTGAAGCCGGCGTCCACCGCCAGGTTCGTGATTTATGGCGACATCCGCTTCACCAATCCCGAGAACACTTCCCCGAGCGACCCGCAGCGGCGCAAGATGCTGGTGAATCACATTGCCGGCGAGCGGCCCGCGTTCGTGGCCATCACCGGCGACCTGGTGCTCAACGGCTCGAGCACCGCCGACTGGAGCGTCTTCGACGCCGAAATTGCGCCGCTGAAGTCGGCGGTGCCGATTTTCCCGGTGCTCGGCAATCACGATCTGCGCGGCAATCTCCAGAGCGCCCTCAAAAATTACTTCCAGCGTTTTCCGGCTTTGCGCAATCGCCGCTGGTACAGCATGCAGTTCGGCAGTGCGTGGTTCTTCATGCTCGACAGTTCCGCCGACCAGGTCGATGGCGACGAGTGGAAATGGCTCCGGTCGAACCTGGCAAGCCTTCCGGCAGACGCGAAATACGTGTTCTTCCTGATGCACCATCCGCCGATCACCCGCTCGTCGGACCGCATGTTCGGCGGAGGGCACTCGGCGCGCCCGCAGGAACAAAAGCTGATGGACCTGATTGAAGGCGCGCAGACGAGTTCGCGCGCACACTTCCTGGTGTTTTCCGGGCACGTGCACAACTACGAGCGCTACGAGCACGGTGGCGTGGAGTACATCGTCTCGGGCGGAGGAGGCGCCACGCCCTACATGGTGGACCGCCAGCCCGGCGATCACTACGCCGATCCCGGTCCCACGTACCATTACTGCCGCCTCACCATCACGCCGGAAGGGCTGAAAGTGGAAATGGTGAAGATGGAGCCGCAGCGTCGCGCCGCCGGCTGGTCGGTGCGCGACTCGTTTGAGCTGAGCGCCGGCGCGAGCACACGCGCACAGCCGGCCGGCCGATGACGGCCGCGTTCCGCCGCCAAGGTCTTTTCCCGCGCTGCCATCCCGCCATTCGCAGTAGAATTCCAGCATCATGTGGGGTGGCGCGCCGTGGCGGCGCGCCTCCGAATACGCTCGGAGGAATTATGCGAACCAATTTGGAAATCAATCGCCAGGCGCAAGAGGAGGCGCAGCGGGACAATCAGCGCAACGCATGGATCGTTACCGGCTACAGCATCTTCGGACTCGTCCTGCTGGTGGTGATCGCATACACCGTCGCGCAGTACGCTGTCAGGTAATTCAGCGCTCATTCACGGTGGCGGATCAGGACTTCAGGGCCGCGCTCATCCGCGTAAGCCCGCTGTAAGAATTCCAAGAAATTGGGGAGCGCTCACGCGCTCCCCGAGCTGCTCTGCTTCTGGAAACTAGACTCCGACCGGCTGCGCCACCTCCACGCTGGCCTCGCGCAGGAACTTCGCGGCTTCCTCCGGCGGTGTGGGATTGATGTAGAAGCCCGTGCCCCACTCGAAACCGGCCATCTTGGTGAGCTTGGGCATGATCTCGATGTGCCAGTGATAATAGTCGTTGGTCGTCTCCCCGACCGGTGACGTGTGGATCACCAGGTTGTAGGCGGGGTTTTCCAGCACCCGATCCATCTTGGTGAGCACGGTCTTCAATGCTTGCGCCAGGTTCTCGTAGATGTGCGACGCCGAATTTTCGAACGCCGACTCATGGCGCTTGGGCAAAATCCACGTCTCGAACGGGAACCGGGGCGCGTAAGGCGCCAGCGTCACGAACGCCTGGTTTTCGGCGACCACGCGCACGCTGGAATCCATTTCCTGTCGAATGATGTCGCAGAAGATGCAGCGCTCTTTGTATTTGAAGTATTCCTTGGCGCCTTCCAGTTCCTCCACCACCTGCTTGGGAAGAATCGGCAGCGCAATCAGCTGGCAGTGCGAGTGTTCCAGCGACGCGCCCGCCGCTTCGCCGTGGTTCTTGAAGATCAGGATGTACTTGAAGCGCTTGTCCTGCTTCAGGTCGAGGATGCGGTCGCGGAAGGCCCAGAGCACGTCTTCGATGCGCTTTTCCGGAAGTGAGGCAAGCGTCTCGTTGTGGTCGGGCGTCTCGATGATGACCTCGTGCGCGCCGATGCCGTTCATCCTGTCGAACATGCCCTCGGCCTGCCGGCCCAGGTTGCCCTCGATGCCGAGCGCCGGAAACTTGTTGGGCACCACCCGCACTCGCCAGCCGGGCGTGTCGCGCTCCGGCGGCGGCCCGCCGTTGGCGACGGTGCGATACGCGAGCACCTCCGGCGGCGTCTTGCTTTCGTTGCCCGGATCGAAGGGGCAGAAGCCGCCTTTCATTTTGACCTGATCGCGGGCGAAATCGGTGGGGCGTTTGGCGCGGTCCGTGGAAATGATCACCCAGCGGCCGACAATCGGATCCTTACGGAGTTCGGGCAAGGCTTGGTCCTTTCGCGAGAGTTCCTCGAAACATCTTAACCTATCCGAAAGGCGCCTTTGAATAAGGTGATTTGCGGAACTCTGGATCCGGAATCGTAGTACACGCTCACCACGTCAAAGCGATACGCCGTGCGCGGCGGCTGCCGTCGCAGAAATTCGCGCGCCATGCCGATCAGTTCCTCCTTCTTGGCGCGGTCAACGGCGGCTTCGGCCGGCTTCACGTCACGCGTGGAGCGAGTCTTCACCTCGATGAAGCAGAGCATGTCGCCGTCCCAGCCGATCAAGTCCACTTCGCCGGAGCGGCGTGGCGAGCGGTAGTTGCGGGCCACGATGACGTACCCCTGCTCGCGAAGGTAGAAGTACGTGGCCTCTTCGCCGCGGCGCCCGGTGGCAGCCTTGGCGGCCGCGGCCGGGTCCTTCGTTGCAGCTGACTGAGGGCGGCGCCAGCGCGCTAGCGTGTCGAACACGCCAATGGCAGCTCGGGTCAGGCGTCGAGGCATGCCGCAGATTCTACTTCGCCGGCGGCCCCGGCAGGTGTAGCCAAGCCGCACACGACATCGCCGAAGCGAATCACGCCTTCCGTCAGAATCTGCGCCCGCACGGTGGGCACAACCGGAGACAGCGGGAACGAACTTCGCCGACGCGACCTCGTTGAGCGAAATTGCCTGCGCATCAGGCGCGGGCGCGATGCAAATTGCTTCAACCCGCCCGTTCATCTCACGCTCCCTGCGGCTTACCCGCCACCCCCGGCGACCTTCTCGACGATCCCGATGCACTCCTCGAGAATGTCGAGCGCGATATCGGCCTGTTCAGCCGTCACGACGAGCGGCGGCGCGATGCGGATCGTGTTTGGCCCGGCGCCGAGGAAGAGGGCGCCGCGCTCGAACGCCAGATCGACAATCTTGTCGCGCTCGTCGCCGGCGCGCGTTTTCGTCTGCTGGTCTTTGACGATCTCCACGCCGATCATCAGCCCCAGGCCGCGCACGTCGCCAACCATCGGATGCTTCGCCGGCCACTGCCGCAGGCGCCGCATGATGTGCTCGCCGACTGCACGCGCATTGTCCTTGCCTTCGCGCTCCAGCACATCGAGCGTGGCCAGCGCCGCCGCGATGCACACCGGATTGCCGCCAAAAGTGGACGCGTGCGATCCCGGCACCCAGTCCATGATGTCGGCACGTGTGAGCGTCACGCCGAGCGGCATGCCGCTGGCGATGCCCTTGGCGATGGTCACAATGTCGGGCTCCACGCCGGCGTGCTGGATGGCCCACCATTTGCCGGTGCGTCCCGCGCCGGACTGCACTTCGTCGGCGACGAGCAGAATGCCGTTCTCGGTGCAGATGCGGCGCAAGTCCCGCAGAAACTGCGGCGGCGCGGGCAGGTATCCGCCTTCGCCCTGGATGGGCTCGACGAAAATTGCGGCAACTTCCTCCGGCGGCAGCGACGTCTTGAACAGTTTCTCTTCGATGAAGCGTGCGCAATCCACCGCGTACTGCGTGGCATCGCTGCCTGCGGGCCGGCGATACACATCCGGATATGGAACGTGCGTCACGCCCGGCACCAGCGGAGCGAAGCGGCGGCGCTGCTGCGGCTTCGACGCGGTCAAAGAGAGTGAGCCCATCGTCCGTCCGTGAAACGCGCCGTAGAACGCGATCACCTGCTGGCGTTTCGTGTGATAGCGCGCCAGCTTGAACGCGGCTTCGATCGCCTCCGTGCCCGAGTTCCCGTAGTACACCTTGTGCGGTCCGGGCATGGGCGCGATCGCCGAAAGGCGCTCGGCCAGCGTGACCATGTTCTCGTAGTAGAAGTCGGTGCCCGACATGTGGATCAGTTCACCCGCCTGCTTCTGGATGGCGGCGACCACGTCAGGATGGCAATGTCCGGTCGAGACGACGGCAATGCCCGCGGAAAAATCGAGGAACTGGTTGCCGTCCACGTCTTCCACCACCACGCCGCGGCCGCGCTTCACCACCAATGGATACGAGCGCGTATATGAAGGCGAAATGTATTTCGTGTCGCCGTCAAGAATGCGGCGGGCGTTCGGTCCGGGCAGCGGCGTGCGAATGCTGGGCGCCGTGGCCGGCGGCATGGTGTTCAGCTTGGTTGCCATGTTTTTTCTCCTGGGTCGGTTGTGCGCTGGGCGCGTGGAAGTCCGGCCCCGTCAGGCGGGACCGCCGATTGCGCAGGGAGAAAGGAACTAGTCGCCGGCGAAGAGATTGGGACGCGAACGCGAAGGCAGCAGATGCGCCCACACACGGGGACGCGCACGCATCAGTTCGCGCAGGTTGCGGGCCTTGCGGAATGAAGATACAGCCGACTTGGCCGAGTGAAGGTGCATGCGCGCGCTAGGGCAGCGTTTCACTCCCGGAAATCCTGCCCTTATTATAGCGCCGCTTGCCACCAGCCAATCCCCGCCGGGAGTGACCTCCCGAGCACCTCGGTTTGATGCATCGCTGCGAATAGCGCCCATGCATAAACCTCATTTATGCATGATGGGGAATTTTCCAAATCGGGTGCGGTTCAGTGGATTTTTTGAGCCGCAGCGATGAGCACTGAGTCTGATATGTATTCCTTCTGGCCCATGAGCAGCGCCCGATCCAATTCGTCAGGCTCGCCGCACCCCTCGGCGACGCGCGTCTGCATCGCCTTCACGATGGTGTACGTGCTCTGGGGCTCGACGTATCTCGGGATCCGCGTTGCCGTCGAGCACATTGCGCCGCTCATGGTCGGCGCATCGCGCTTTCTTGCTTCAGGACTGATCATGCTGGCCGCATGCGCCCTGGTGGGGCGCTCGCTGCGGATCACGCGCAACGAAGCCGTGCGGCTCGCCGTCATCGGCGTGCTGCTGCTCACCGGCGGCAACGTGATGGTCGCGTGGTCGGAGCAGTACGTTTCCAGCGGACTCACGGCACTGATCGTTGCGTCCGTGCCGCTGTGGGTGATGGTGATCAATTCAGTCATGCCAGGCGGCGACCGATTGTCGCCGAAAGGCGTCGCCGGGCTGGCGCTCGGCATCGCGGGAATGGTGGTCTTGCTGTGGCCGCGGATCACCGGCGCCGGAGGGCTCGCGCGCGGCGAGCTCGCCGGTTCCGCCGGACTTGTGTTCGCGTCGGCGAGCTGGGCGCTGGGCTCCGTCCTCTCGCGGCGCTGGCAGCTGCCCGTGCATGCTTTCGTCGCCACCGCCTGGGAAATGACCTTCGCCGGCGCCTTCAACCTGCTGCTCGCGCTGGCCTTCGGCCAGCAGCATCGCACCGAGGTGACGATGCGCGGCTCCTTGGCCATCGCCTATCTGGTCGTTTTCGGCTCGCTGCTCGGGCTCACAGCCTACGTTTGGCTGCTGGAGCACGTGCCCACGCAAAAGGTTGCCACCTACGCGTACGTCAATCCGGTCGTCGCCGTATTCCTCGGCTGGCTCGTCCTGAATGAAACGGTTGACCGTTACGTGATAGCGGGCACGATCGTGATCGTGGCGGCGGTGGCGTTGGTCACCACAGCACGCGTGAAGCCCGCGCGCGAAGCGGGACCGGCGATGGCAACCAGAGAACTGACGGCGGAAACCGGCGCGGACTAACCACCTGCCCGGACAGCGGAACTGGGGGCGAGTTATCTCGATTTCGGAGGGGCGCGGCTTCCAGCCGCGGCCTTTCGTCCCACCCAACGGGAGGGCTCTAGCCCCGGAGGTATTCAGCCGCGCCGAGTACGTTTGCGGCCAGAGTCGATCGCGAATCACAAAACCGAAGGCGGCGGATGAGAGGCGCGCCTTTCCGGGAACACGTCCCGATGTCAGCGTTGATCCGCGTCCATCGGCTGCAGAAATTCATTTCCTCCTCCACCGCACCCCGTCCTTCGTGTTCTCCAGCACGACTCCCGCGTCGGCGAGCTGATTGCGGAGCGCATCGCTCTGTGCGAAGTTGCGCGCCTTGCGCGCGGCGACGTGCTCGGCAACCATGCGCTCGACCTCCGCGTCGCTGATGCCGGCCGAACGCGCGACCTGCGCCGCCGCGCCGGTGATCTTGTCTTCCCTGCCCTCGGACTTGGCCCATTCCACGGCGCGGCGGACTTTTTCGGCATCGTGGTCCTGCATGACGTTAAAGATCTCGTCGAAGCGCTTCAGCACGCCGAGCAACGGCGCCACATCGTCTTTCTTCAGCTCGCCGCGATCGGCAGCGGCGTTCGCCTGGCGCACCATTTCGAAGACGGCGGCAAGGAACTGCGCCGTGTTCAGGTCGTCTTCGAGCGCCGCGCGCATCGCCAACGTCGTTGCCGCTGCAAGCTCCGCGATTTGCGGATTGCTTCCCGGAGCAAGCTGCGCCGTCTCCAGCCGCAGCTTGAAGTTGCGCAGGCGCTCTACCGACTGCGCCGCCTGCTTCAGCCCGTCGAAGGTGAAGTTGAGCTGAGTGCGGTACGGCAGCGACGCCAGCAGATAGCGGATGGACGACGGCTTGTGTCCGAGCAGCAGCAAATCGCGCAGCGTATAGAAGTTGCCGAGGCTCTTCGACATCTTCTCGCCTTCCACCAGCAAAAACCGCACGTGGAACCAGAAGCGCGCGAACGTTTTCCCGCTGAGTGACTCCGACTGCGCGATTTCGTTCTCGTGATGCGGGAAGATAAGGTCTTCCCCGCCCGCGTGCAGGTCGAAGCTCTCGCCCAGGTACTTCATGGCCATGGTCGAGCACTCGATGTGCCAGCCCGGCCGCCCCGCCCCGATGGGCATCTCCCAGAAGGCTTCGCCCGGCTTGGGCGATTTCCAGAGCGCGAAGTCGCGCGCGTTGTCTTTCTCGTACTCGTCCACATCAACGCGCGCGCCGTTTTCTATTCCGGAAAAATCCTTGCGGGAGAGGCGGCCATACGCTGGAAACTTCGCGATGCGGAAGTAGTACGAACCGTCGTCCGTGCGATACGCGTAGCCGCGTTTCGTCAGCGCGGCGATGAACTCACTCATCTCCGCCAGATGTTCGGTGGCGCGCACCAGCTTCTCCGGAGGCTCGATGGAGAGCGTGTCCATGTCCTCCAGGAACGCCTTCTCGTAGCGCCCGGTGTAATCGCGGATGCTTTTACCTTCGCGGGCGGCGTTTCGGATGATCTTGTCGTCCACGTCGGTAATGTTCATCACGTGGCGCAGCTCGAAGCCCGACTGCCGCAGGCCGCGGCGCAGCACATCAATCGCAACGAACGTGCGGAAGTTCCCGATGTGGCCGTAGTCGTACACCGTGGGCCCGCAGGCGTACATGCGGACCGTGTTGTCGGCGGCCGGCGCGAACTCTTCGACCGTGCCGCTGAGCGTGTTGTACAGGCGCAACGCCATGCTGTGAGTTGAATTTTCGATTGTAGGGGCGTGTGAAGAAGGTGGTCAATCGCCGGCCCTCCCGTCAATCGCCGGCCGCCGCGCTCTGCCGCTCGCGCACCCGCGTTCCGATCATCCACGCGTAATGCATTCCCGAAAGAATGGCGAGCGCGATTGTGCTCCACAGCCCGACGCGGCGCGTGTAGAAGAGCCACGGTTGCGGATACACGTCGTAGAGCAGCACGACCAGCAGCGTGGCGATCTGCACGCCCGTGTTCACCTTCCCAAACAGGGTCGGCCGGAAGTCGCGAAAGCCTACGGTGGCGAACAGAACGCCGGCGATGATCACGATGAAAACATCGCGAGTGAACACCCACACCGTCACCCGCCAGGGAATCTTGTGAACGGCCGATAGCACGATGAACAGCGTGGAAAGCAGCAGCTTGTCGGCAATTGGGTCCAGATACTGCCCGAGCACCGTTCGCTGGTGAAGGAGGCGCGCCAGCAGCCCGTCGAGCAGGTCGCTCAGCGCCGCCAGGATGAAGATGATGAGCGCCTTGCCGTAGTGCTGGTCCAGGATCGCTCCGGCGGCGAAGGGCACGAAGGCGAGCCGCAGCAGCGTGAACTGGTTCGGCACGGTGAAGAACTGCCGCAGAAATTTGCGGATCACGCGCGCGTCCCCGCTCGGCGAGGCGCCGCGTCCGCTCCGCGGACGGAGACGCCAAACAGCGATTGCAGATCGCGCTCGGTGGCCGACTCCAGCCGCTGGCGCACGCTGGGCAGTCCGGCCGCTCCCTTGTCCAGGTCAATCCGCTCCACGCGGTGCATGGGGAAAAACACGGTTGCGGGGATAGCGGGCTCGCCTGCGCGCAGCGCGCGAACGAAATCGTCAATCGAATTCAGGTCCAGGCCAGTCACGCTCACGCCCGCGGCAGCAACCGATCGCACCACACCGAAGAATTTCTCCCGTGGTGACGCCAGGCTCACGATCACCACCGCTCCGTTGCCGAAAACTTCGTCAGACGGCGCCGCGGGAGTCACCCCGGGGCGCTCTTCCGCGGCTGCTCCCATGCCGTGATTGTTACTGGCGCGCCAGCGGATTGCAAGGCTGAGGCCAGCTTGTTGAGAAGGTGTCTGCGAAACATCGCGCAGCCCCGCATCGCTGCTTGGGAGAATCCACCAACACCTGCCCTGCTTCGGGCATCGCGGCCAAATTGGCACGACTCCAACGATTCAAGGTCCCGGAAGGTATCCCCGACGACAAAGTGCTGTTCCTGTCCGACATCTTCCCCACCGGATGCTTCGCGGCTGAAAACCGCACATCACGCCGGGCGACACGTTCGGGCGTCCGATTCTTCATCGGGTTGCTTGTCAGAGCGTGAACTCATTCAAGGCGGGAAACAATGAATCAAGAATCCCTGGCTGGTGGGAATGGTAGGCCCGAATGGACTCGAACCATCGACCTCTTCCGTGTCAAGGAAGCGCTCTAACCAACTGAGCTACGGGCCTACGCGTATCGTTCGATTTTATCGTGCAGCGCGCGAGCGCGGCAAACGGCGGCGATCACGATGCGCTCGCCGCCGCTGCGGCGGCCGATGCCGCTGCCGCAACCTGCGCCGATTTCAGCCGCCGGTTGGCGTGGACGCGCTTGACGCCGAGCACGAACAGCGTGAACCCGATCAGCAGCGGGATGGCGCCGATCACCGATGCGCCAAACACATTGCCGAAGGCTTCATCGCCCGCCGCATGCCGCTGGATGAACGTGATCACAATCGCCAGCGAAACAAACGAGCCGAACAGCGCGACGGTGCCGCCGGCGAAGCTCATCGCCCATCCCAGGCCGGCGCTCGGAGGCTTGTCGGGCGCCTTCACGATGGCCACCAGGTCGGCCGCGCCGAGGGACGCGGCTGCCGCAGCGGCGGAGTCCTTGGTGATTTGCACCTGCTCGCGGCGCAGGCGGTTCACCAGCTTCACCGTCCACACCGCCTGGCCAGCCAGCACCAGCACAGGAATAAACGTCAGCGGGCCGATGCTCTTGAGCGCGGCCGCGCGCTCGGCCCCCGTCAGTTTGCCTGCCGCCATCGAGGCCAGCAGCGGCGCATCGTAGATCCAGTGCATCAGCACGGGAATGATGTATCCCTTCCACAACAAACCAGCGCGCCGCGGGCTGGAGAAACGCCACTGTCCGACGAAGTACCCCATGATCGCGCCGTCGAACGCATGGCCCGGCACCGCGGTAACGGCGCGCCAAACGGCGTTCCAGAAGCCGCGGTCGGCAACGTAGGACAAGTTCTCGAAGGTCGCGAAACCGAGCGACGCCACCGCACCGTACACGATGCCGTCCATCGGTTCGTCGAATTCCTTGTGGCGCGAGCAATAGAACACCACCACCACGAACTTCATCAGCTCTTCCGGAATCGCCGCGTTGAACAGACCGTCCGCGAAGCCGTACCCGATCGGTGTCTTGAACAGGCGCACCAGCGGCTCCAGCATCCCGTCAATGAACAACACCGGCGGGATGATGGCGATGCCCAGCGCAAACGTGGCCCACAGCACGCGCGCCGGCTCGGGATACAGGTCGCGCGCGCGGAAATAGCCCAGCAGCAGAAACGAAGGCACCAGCGCGCAGCTCATGGTGAAGGCGACCAGCATGGGATGCGACCAGTTCCCCGGCAGCAGCCGATGCAGGTCGCGCTCGCCTTCCAGCCGGCTGTAGTGCATCTGGTAGACCGATACCTTGGGATCTGACTGCACCGCCAGCTTGTATTCCTCCAGCGCGCCGTCAAAGTCGCGCGCCCGCTCCAGCGCCTGTCCCAGGTTGTAGTGCGCCTTGGCGAGATTGGGCTTCAGTCGAATCGCCTCGCGAAATTCCGCCACGGAAGCATCCTGGTCTCCGGCGGCGCCGCGCTTCTCCAGTGCCAATCCCAGATCGAGATGGGCGTCGGGATCGCCGGGCTTGAGGCGCAGTGCTTCGCGGAACTCGCGGATGGAGCCCTCGATGTCCTTCTGCTGAAACAGAATTGAGCCGAGGTTGATGTGACTGCCGGAGTCGGAGGGATCGAGTTCGATCGCCCGCTGATACTCGCTCATCGCGACCTTGGTCTCGCCGCGCTCCCTCAGCGCGTCGGCCAGGTGCGCATGCGCTTCGCCGCTCTCCGGCTTGATGCGCACGGCTTCGCGGTACTCACGCAGGGCGGCGTCGGGCTGTCCGTTGTTGTCGAGCAGGATTGCCAGGTTGAAGCGGTTGTCGAGGTCGTCAGGCTTCAGGCGGATCGCCTCGCGATATTCGCGCTCCGAATTTGCCGTATCTCCCTTCGCGCTCAGCACCCACGCCAGCGCGCCGTGGGCGTCGGCGTCGGAGGGCTTGAGCCGAATGGCTTCTCGGCAGGAGGCGATCGCGTTGTCGAAATCCTTCTTCTCGGCGTAGGCAATGCCCAGGTTGTAGTGCGCCTTCACCATGTCGGGCTTCAGGCGAAGCGCTTCCTGGTATTCGCGAATGGCGGCGTCGTGGTCTTCCTTCTGGTTCAGGCACCAGGCCAGGCCGTAGTGGGCGTCGGCAAGGTTCGGATCCAGCCGCAGCGCCTCGCGCTCCTCGCCCATGGCGGCGTCAATGTCGCCCTTCCAGGAGAGCGCCCAGCCGAGGCCGGCGTGCGCTTCCGCCGACTCAGGCGCGAGACGCACCGCCTCCTGGTATTCGACCAGCGCCTTTTGCCACTCGATCTTCTGGCGGAACTCCCGGGCGGCGGCCAGGTGCTCTTCGGCGCTGGACTCGCCCGCTGCGGGCTGCTCCTGCGCCGGCAGTGACGCCGACAGGATGAGCAACAACGAAATAAGGAGAAAAGGTTGGCGCCGCGGACCGCCACTCATAGACCCACCTCAAACAGCAATGCGAAAAAGGGCCGGAAAAGCAATCAGCGCGCGGGGAAACGCCGGTGCAGACGAGGGAGTGGCGCGGATTCTATTACTCCCCGCCACCGCTGGCAATCGGGGAATGCAATGAGACCTGCGGTACATGACGGCTTCCTGCCGAGACGCTCTCGCTCCTTTTTTTGGAAGTAAAATGGTTTGTTTCTGCGAGGCGGTCATGCCTACCTATGAATATGTGTGTCTCGCCTGCCACAAGACGTTTTCTCAGGTCCTGACCCTGGCCGAGGCCGAGAAGCGGAAGATTGTTTGCCCTGGTTGTCACAGCACCAAGGTTGAGCAGCGTCCGGCAGCTTTTTATGCCGTCACGTCGAGAAAAAGCGCTGCCTAAGGCGGCAAATCTTCCGATGATGTTTTGGCTGTGCCGCGCCGGGTCCCAGGGTGGATCCGCCCCGCGTGGCCTGACTGCTACGTCCAGGTTGAGCGGCGCGCGTAACATGGGTCGATGGTTCCAGTCCGGTGGTAGGAACGTCGGCCGATTTGAAAGGGCGCGGCTCAGTCGTGCCGCGGGGCCCGTTTCTTTCGCAAAGGGACCACAGCCGAGCGAGCTTCGTGACTGAGGCGCAATTCCGAATCGAATCAATATCCAGCCCGGGTTAGCGGCTCGACGGAGGAGACAGCGACCACAGAACAGGGAAAAAACGCCAGCGTGACGGCTCAGCCACGGCGACCACGTCGAACGCGGGTTGGGTCGCCAGGAGCAGCAAGGCGCCAGAGGCCCTGCGCAGCGAACGAATGAGCACGCGCCCGTCAGCGGCTATCGCTACCACCGTCCGTCCGACCAGCTCGCGCGCTTTAACAGCGGTAGCGTCAACAATCGCTATCTGCCCCGAGGTCAGACTGGGCGCCATCGAGCCGTCAGGAACCGGAATGCCAAACACGCTTCCTTCATTTGGACACATGCTGGCGGGAACGCGCATGCGAAACGCGACATCTCGCTCGTCGATCGAACGGATTTGCGCAATCGAGACCGCCTGCCGCAAGACGGTGACAACCCGCAGCGCCTCGACGTCAGCCTCCGGATTGGCCGGCGCTACGCCCGCCCGAACACCCCCGATTGCACCTGCCGATGTCAGCGGTGCGCTGCCGGCGCGCAGATCGAAGTAATCGCGATCGCTGCCACGATCGTGCGCTAACTCCGCCAGCCGGCGCCAGTTCTCTCGCGTAGGCTCGTCCTCACCGCTCTCCCAGCGCCAGATCGTGGGGTAGGAAACGGCCATCAGGTGTGCGAATTGCGCCCGCGTAATGCCCAGCGACAGCCGCAGGTCCGCCACCCGGCGGGCCCATTCCGGACGCGCCGGGACCATTTCCACAGCCCGGCCTCTCTTTGTGGTTGACAAATATGACCTCGTAGCGTATTACGTATTGCGTATACGAGCTATGCTGCTTCAGCTTATCACGCGCAGCGGCTGGCGAAAGCGTCATACTGACTTAGCGAAATCGTGAACGCACGCAGGCGTAAAGAGACCGACGTGGTTTCCCCAGCGGATGCAGTTCGCCGCCGATGCACGCAGCCCTTCTCTGGCGGAGGCGTCTACACGCCTGAGCAGATGGCGCTCCAGTCCATCGCGCTGGCCATGACCGAAATGGCGGCCACACTGGCGGAGCTGCTCGAACTGCGCCGCCAGGAACAGCGCTTCGAGCCACTCTGAAAACGGGTCGCGAGTTCCCCATTCTGGCACGGCCGCCGCTTGCAGGTCGCCGAGAACTCGAAACTTGAAACTCGAAACTGCTTTTCTCAGTCCGCCGCCTGCTCGCCCAGCAGGAATCGCCGGACGAACATGATCGTTGCGTAGAACTGGAAGTCGCGGTTCTTCTTCTTGGCGTAGCCGTGGCCCTCGTCGTTGGCGAGCAGGAACCACACCGGCACGCCGTTGGCGCGGATCTTGTCCAGGATCTGCACGCTCTCGCTGTACGGCACGCGCGGATCGTTCTTGCCCACCACGGCGAAGAGCGGCTTCTGGATCTTCTGCGCGTTGCTCATGGGCGCAATGCGCGTCAGGTACTCGCGCATCTTCGGATCGCGCTCGTCGCCGTACTCCACTCGGCGCAGGTCGCGGCGGTAAGCCTCGGTGTGCTCCAGTAGCGTGACCAGGCTGGTGATGCCCACCACCGGCAGCGAGCAGCAGATGCGGTCGCTGTAGTAGTACGCCACGGCGTAGGTCATGTGTCCGCCGTAACTGCCGCCGGTGATCATCACCTTGTCGGGGTCGAGCCCGGGCTGCTGCTTGATCCAGTCCAGCAGCGCGCCAATGTCCTTGTAGGTGTCTTCGCGCAGCGTGCCGTTGTCTTTCGCGAGGAACGTCTTGCCGTAGCCGGTCGAACCGCGCACGTTCGGGTACACGATGGCCACGCCCAGCTCGTTCAGGTAATAGTTGTTCAGCCCGATGAAGCTTGGCCGCGACTGCCCCTCCGGCCCTCCGTGGATGTTCACGATCACCGGGCGCTTGCCGCCGAACTTCGCCGGCGGCTTGTAGAGATAGCCCGACATCGACAGCCCGTCGAAGCTCTTCCAGGTGATCAGCTCAGGGACGGCGAAGTTCCCGGCGTTGAGCCCGCCGGTTTCGCTCTCCGTCCAGCGCGACAGGACGCCGGTCTGCACGTCCACCGAATAGACGTCGGCCGGCGCCTGCGCCCAGCTGAGTGCGAAGCCCACGTCGCGGTTATTGGGATGCCACTTCAGCCCGCTGATCACGCCCGCCGGAAGTTTGGGCGCCGGCTTTTCCTTCCGCGTGGCGGTATCAAGAAAGTGCAGCACGCTGGTGCCGTTCTGATTGGCGGCGAAGGCGATCGTGCGCCCATCCTCGCTCAGGTCGTATTCTTCGATGTCCCACGGAATGGACGTCGTCAGATAGGTAAGCTGTTTGCTGGCGAGATCGCAGTAGGCCAGACGGTGGAACTCGGAATCCTTGTCGGTGGTCAGATAGATGCCCTTGGCGTCGTGGCTGAACGTGGCGGGACCGTAGAAGACTTTTTCCTTCCCCGCGCTGCCGTCGAGCAGCAGCGTCTTGGTCGCCGCCGCCACGTCCACCAGCCAGAGCTTGCTCTCGTTGGCCGAGATGAATTCGGTCAGCAGAATCTTGGTATCGTCCGGCGACCACTTCGTCGGGCCCCATCCGCCGCCCTGCAACTGAAGCAGCATGCGGTCCGACTTGGGATCGCGCGGATCGATGACCCACAGATCGGTGTCCTGCCCGGTTCGGCGCGTTGAGGTATACGCCATCCGATCACCGGCGTGGGAGAACACCGCCGCCAGGTTGCGCGACTTGCCGTCGGTCAGCAGGGTGATGTCGCCCGAGCCGACGTCGTAGCGGTAGTACTGGAACCACTCGCCCCCGCCCACGTCTTTGTGGATCACGAAATACTTGCCGCTCCTGGGCTGGAAAGCCGCACCCGCCACGCGGTCGGGGAAGAAGGTCATCTGCTTGCGCGCGCCGCCCGGCATCTTCACCCAGTGCACCTGCACGGTGTCGCCGAAGCGCGTGCCGATCAACATTTCGCGCTTGGTCGGCTCCCAATCGAACAGCGAAGCGCCCCGCGTCTCGGTGTAGCGGTCCGCCTGCTGCACCACCGACATCGGCACCGGCGGAATCCCCTGCGTCACCAGGTTGTCGCCCGGCTTGAAGACAGGCGCGGAAGCCGGCGGCGCGCCCTGGGCCCAAACCAGAGTTGCGAGAATGAGACTTGCACTGAAGGTTTGCGCGCGCTTGAACATGTATGTCCTCACCGGATGAAAACGGGAGCAAAGCTTAGAGGCAACCGCGTGGCGAATCAAGGGAGAAGCGGCTCGGGTAGAATCGACACTCCATGTTGAAGCGATTTATCCCGCTGCTTGCGCTGGCCGTCACCGCCGCGGCCCAAACCCCCGTCTCCACCTTCTCCATCGTCGCCCGCGATCCCGCCACCGGCCAGATGGGCGTCGCCGTCGCCTCGCGCTACTTCTCGGTCGGTTCGGTCGTGCCCTGGGCCGAGGCGAACGTGGGCGCCGCCGCCACCCAGGCCAACGTCAACGTCGGCTACGGACGCCGCGCGCTCGAGTTGCTGCGGCAAGGCCTGACCGCGCAGAAAGTTGTGGAACAGCTGCTCGCCGAAGACAAGTTCGACGGCAAGGACGGCCGCCAGGTCGCCGTCGTCGACGCCAAGGGCAACATCGCCGCCTACACCGGTCCCAACGCGCCCACCTGGGCGGGCGACCGCCAGGGCAAGACATGGTCGGCGCAGGGCAACATTCTCGTCGGCCCGCAGGTGCCCGAGGCGATGGGCAAGGCCTTCGACGAGGCGCAAGGCGAATTCGCGGAAAAACTCTTCGCTGCCCTCAAAGCCGGCGACGCCGCGGGCGGCGACAAGCGCGGACGCCAATCGGCCTCGATGCTCATCGTCTGCGACAAGTGCGGCCGCAACACCAACAACGACCGCTACCTGTACCTCAACGTTGACGACAACCCCGACCCGCTTACCGAGCTGCGTCGCCTGCTCAACGTGGCCCTGCTTTCGAATTATCAAGACCGCTCGTTCAAGCTGCTCACCGACAAGAAATATCCGGAAGCGCGCGACGCCGCGGCCATGGCCGTGAAATACGCTCCCGAGCGCCCGGGGCCGCACTTGAATCTGGGGCTGCTGAATTATCTGGCGGGCGACAAGGACGCCGCCCTCACCGAATTCCGCCGCGCGCGTGAACTCGATCCTGACTTCCAGAAAAATTGGGACGCCATCGTGCAGGTGCGCCCGGCATTCAAGCCAGTCATGGACGATCAGGAATTTCTCGAGAAGCTGTTTCCACCAGCTACAAAATAATCTTCGTCATCCTGGGCGAAGTCGAAGGACCCCAACCCGGGCGGCAGCACCTCGCAGTCGTCAGGCTTGCCGGCCCGGGCCCGCGTTTTCGCCGCGACGGACAACTACTCCCGCGTCAGCGGGTAACCCTTCTCTCTCCAGCCACGAATCCCGCCGTCCATGGAAATCACGTTGCTGTAGCCCATCTTTTGCAGATTGTCGGCCGCCAGCGCCGAGCGAAAACCGCCGCCACAATAGAGCACGACATGGGCGCCCGTGTCGGGCACGCGCGCTTCGATGTCGCGCTCGATAACGCCCTTGCCTAAATGGATCGCGCCGGGCAGATGGTCCTTGGCGTACTCGCTCTCCTCGCGCACGTCCACCAGAACGAATTTATCGCCGCGGTCCATGCGCGCCTTCACCTCGTCCACGTTCATCTGCCGGACGCGCTTCTTGGCATCGTTCACAATCTGTAGGAAACGCGGGGAATGCTGCACGATGTAACCTCCTGCGCCGCTCGGAATCTCACCAGCGAACCTGATATTGTTGCACACCTCAAACCGGTGAATCCGGGGGTGGACCATGTTCCCCGCATTGGCTCGCTTCACCGACTGCGCCCTGCTGCTGCTGCGGCTGCTGATCGCCGCAGTCTTCGTCAGCAGCGGCTACAACCACCTGAAAGATCCCGAGGCCCGCGCCAAAAGCATCGAGGCGAGCAAGGGCCTAACCATTTTCCTCGGCGCCGCCGAACTCGCCGGCGGACTCGGCGTCGGCCTCGGAGTGCTCATCCAGCTCGCCGCCGCCGGCCTCATCCTTGTGATGCTCGGCGCCATCCAGAAGAAGATCTTTGTCTGGAAAACCGGCTTCTGGGGCAAGCAGGGACAAGGCTGGCATTACGACCTCATGTTCGTGGTGATGAACCTGGTCATCATCGCGACCAACGGCGGCCAGTATGTACTCTGGAAGTAAGACATTTGTGATTTGTAATTTGTGATTTCAGGATTTGGGATTTGTGGCTGTTCCCCTAGCTCCTGGTCAGGGCGAGTCCAAATCGCAAATCACCAATGCTTTTCGGCGCACGAACCTGACTCGCAAATCACCAATCGCAAATCACAAATGCTTTTCGGTGATAATGCTGGGTGCATGCATCCGGCGAGCGCAGCGCTCCTGTTCGCGGCGGCGGTGTTGGCGGGCGCGCTCAATTCGGTCGCCGGCGGCGGCAGCTTCATCGCCTTCCCTGCCCTCATCTTCACCGGCATCGCCCCGGTCAGCGCGAACGCTACCAACACGGTAGCCCTCTGGCCCGGCACTCTGGCCAGCGCGCGCGCTTATCGTGAGGACTTCGGCGGCATGACGCGCGCGTTGTTCATCACCCTGATCGTGGTCGGCGTGGTGGGTGGCGTTTCCGGCGCGACCATCCTGCTGCGCACGCGTCCGCAAACGTTCGTGCGCCTCATTCCTTGGCTGCTGCTTGTGGCAACGGCCATCTTTGCGTTTGGGGGAAAGCTGGCGAACGCGCTCCGCGCCCGCAACAACGCCGCACGCCACGCTCCCGTGCTGCCCCTGCCGCTGGTCATCGTGCTGCAACTCGCGGCGGCGATTTACGGCGGTTTCTTCGGCGCCGGCATCGGCATCCTGATGCTTGCCATTCTTTCCCTCACCGGACTGGAAAACATCCACAGCATGAACGCTTACAAGAACCTCTTGGTGGGCGCGATCAACGGCGTGGCGGTGGTCACGTTCATCACGGCGCGCATCGTGGCGTGGCCGGAGGCGGTGCTCATGGTCGCCGGCAGCATCGTGGGCGGATGGGCGGGCGCGCGCGTCGTGCGCCGCTTCGATCCGGCGAAAGTGCGCGTGCTGGTGATCGTGATCGCCTGCGCTATGACGGCGTATTTCTTCTGGAAAACAGGCGTGTAGCGACGTGGCTGGCTGCGTCTCGCGCCAGGTCATGGCTGATCGGCCGTCGGCGGCTGGCCGGCTTGCCCGCGAGCGGCTTGCGTCTTGGCACGATCGTTCAAGGGGCTGAATGCTGATGGCCGGTCGCTGGTTTACGTCGTTCTCGGCGGCGTTTTCTCGGCTGCCTGCTGCTGGGCGTCGCCGAAGCTATGGCGCACGTCGGCGCCGCGCACCCAGAAGATGACATCTTCTGCGATGTTTGTCGCATGGTCGGCCACCCGCTCCAGGTTGCGGGAGATGAGCAGCGTGTCGAGCGCCTGCGGAATCACCTGCGGCGCCTGCGTCATGCGGTTTACCAGCACGACATAGGCTTCGTCGTTCATGCGGTCAACGATGTCGTCCATCTTGAGCACAGCCTCGGCCAGCTCGGCCTTGCCCTCGATGAACGATTCCAGCGCGCGCCGGACCATGCCCGCTGCGGTGGACGCGATCCGAGGAATGTCCACCGGCAGGTCCACCTGCGGCGCCTTCACCAGGTTCATCACGCGTTCGACCACGTTCACTGCCTGGTCGCCCACCCGCTCCAGGTCAGCGTTGATCTTCATCACGGCGGTGATGAAGCGCAGGTCCACGGCCATGGGCTGCTGCATCGCGAGCAGGTCGATGGCCAGTTCATCGATCTCGCGTTCGGCGGCGTTGATGGCGTGCTCGCCGGTAAGCACTGCCTTGCACGTCTTCAGGTCGCGATTGCGATAGGCCTGCGTCGCCAGCTCCACGGCCTGTTCGGCCATGCCGCCCATGGTCAGCAGCTTTTCACGCAGCTCGTCCAGGCCCTGGTGAAAGCGTGTGCGCGTCATCCAAACCTTCCGGTGATGTAATCCTCCGTCCGCTTGTCAGACGGGGTCGTAAAGATCTTTTGGGTCTTGTCAAACTCCACCAGTTTGCCCATCAGGAAGAACCCGGTGTACTCGGCCACACGCGCCGCCTGCTGCATATTGTGCGTCACGATCACGATGGTGTACTGCTCTTTCAGCTGGAAGATCAGGTCTTCGATCTTCGCCGTCGAGATGGGATCGAGCGCCGACGCGGGCTCGTCCATGAGCATGACCTCGGGTTCCACCGCCAGCGCGCGCGCAATGCACAGTCGCTGCTGCTGGCCGCCGGAGAGCGACGCGCCCGACTTCTTCTTCAGCACGTCTTTCACCTCGTCCCACAATGCCGCCAGGCGCAGGGAACGCTCCACGGTCTCGTCGAGCACGCGACGGTTGCGTATGCCGTTCAGCCTCAGGCCCGCCGCCACGTTGTCGTAAATGGACATCGTCGGAAACGGGTTCGGCTTCTGGAACACCATCCCGAGCCGGCGCCTGACCTCCACCGCGCCCGACCCGTTGTAGACGTCGAGCGCGCCCACGCGCACGCTGCCCTGTACCCGTGTTCCGGGAATCGTTTCGTGCATGCGGTTCAGGCAGCGCACGAACGTCGACTTGCCGCAGCCCGACGGGCCGATGATGGCGGTCGCGTGGTTCGCCGGCACCTCCATCACAATGTCGTAGAGCGCCTGCGTGGCGCCGAACCAGGCGCTCAGGTTGTCCACCTTGACGCTGACGCCCATCAGTCTCCTCCGTGGCCGAGCACGCCATGCCGCACCACCAGCCGCACCGCCGCGAACGCCACCACGATCAGCAGAATGAGCACCAGCGCGCCCGCCCACGCCTGGCGGTGCCACTCATCGAACGGTGAGATGGCGTAAGCAAAGACCTGCAGCGACAGCGCGGCCGTGGGCTGGTTCGGCTTCAGGTTCCAGAACTGGTTGCCGAAAGCGGTGAACAGCAGCGGCGCCGTCTCGCCGGCCACGCGCGCAAACGCCAGCATGATGCCGGTGATGATGCCGCCGGCCGCCGTCCTTAGGGTGACCGAGATCGTGGTTCGCCATTGCGGCACGCCAAGTCCCAGCGCCGCCTCGCGCACCGAGTACGGAACCATCAGCAGCATCTCTTCGGTGGCGCGCGTGACGGTCGGAATCATCATGATGCCCAACGCCACACCTCCGGCGAAGGCCGAGAAGTGCTTCTGCGGCACCACCACCAGCGAGTACGCCACCACGCCCATCACGATCGAGGGCACGCCGTTCAGCACATCGGCAGTGAAGCGCACCGCGTTGCCCCACTTGTTCCGGCCGAACTCCGAAAGGAACACTCCGGCGCCAACCCCGAGCGGGACGCCGATGCAACTGGCGATCGCCAAAATCATCCCCGTGCCCACGATCGCATTCGCCATGCCGCCGCCCGGTTCGCCGACCGGCTTGGGAGTCTGCGTCAAAAGCGCCCAGTTCACCGAGCCGACCCCTCGATAAACCAGGTATCCGAAGATGGCAAAAAGTGGGGCCAGCACCAGCAACGCGGCCACCACCGTCAGCAGCAGAACAAGCTTATCGACGACGCTGCGGCGGATGGAAGCCAGCCGCGTTCCGCGCACAACGATGCTGGTTGCGGCGCTAGCCATGCGACCTCGCCGGCGCGCCGCGGGTGATGCTCCAAACCAGCAGGCGCGCTGCCGCGTTGACGATCAACGTCACGATGAACAGGGCCAGCGCGATCTCGACCAGCGCCGAGAGGTAGATGTTTTCGGTGGCCTCGGTGAATTCGTTGGCGATCACGCTGGCCAGCGTGTAGCCGGGCGCAAACAGCGACCTGGCGATCTCCGGCCGATTGCCGATCACCATCGTGACCGCCATCGTTTCGCCCAGCGCGCGGCCGAGTCCCAGGATCACGCCGCCGACGATTCCGATGCGGGCGTTCCGCAGCACACCCACGCGGATCATCTCCCAGCGCGTCGCCCCCAGCGCCAGCACCGCCTCTTTTTGCGCGCGCGGCACCGCCATCATCACCTCGCGCGTAATCGACGCAACGAACGGCACCACCATCACCGCCAGAATCAGCCCGGCGGCCAGCATGCCAATGCCATACATCGGGCCTTCAAACAGGCCCGTCCACTTGAAGTACTTGGCCAGCCACGGCTCCACCACCGTACGAAGCAGCGGCGCGAGGACGAAAATGCCCCACAGCCCGTAGATCACGCTGGGTATCGCCGCCAGCAGTTCCACCAGGAAAAACAGCGGCCCGCGCAGCGGACGGGAACACATCTCGGTAGCGAAGATCGCCACCCCCACACCCAGGGGCACGGCCAGCAACAACGCGATCCCGGAGGAGACCAGCGTCCCGAAGATGAATGGGAGCGCGCCGAAATCGCCCGCCACCGGGTCCCATGTCTGGGCGAAAAAGAACTTCCAGCCAAACTGCTTCAACGAGAGTTGCGATCCGTGAACCAGCTCCATCACGATGAGCACCACAATCGTGATCACCGAGAGGGCGCAGAGGGCGATCAGCGCCTTGAACAGCAGGTCGGGAATCCGTCCGGTGGGGCGCTCTGCCACGCGCGAGCTCGCGCTGCGCGGCGGGACCGCGACCACGGGGCGCAACTCGCGCTCGGGCGCCGGCTGGGCGGAGGGGGGTCTGAGGATGGGGGCATCCATCTCTGCTCCATGCTAGCCAGCGATTGTTAATGTCGTGTTAAAGGCCGGTTGCGAAGGGAAAAAATTGCCGGAGGCGCCGTCGCGGGCCTCCGGCTTCAGTCAGGGGGAACAGCCTAGAAGCGGTAGATGAGGTCCAGCTGTTGCCGCTTCAGCCACGGATCGGTTCCGCCCGGCCCAATTCCCGGTGCGCGGGCGGCGTTTTGCAGGGCGGTATTCAACGTACGGCCGATCCACAGCGTGTAGCTCACCGTGGTGTTGGGGCGCAGCAGCCAGTTGAAGTACACCCGGTGTTGCAGCACATTCGTGGCCGCCCTCATATCGCTCTCGTTAAACTGCGAGATCACCGCGTCCTGCTCGATGCGCGCGAAGCTGTAACCGAACTGCAGGTCGTTACGCAGCCGCTGCTGGCCGATGGTGCCCTCGAACCAGTACGCCTTGTCCTGTTTGTCGACAGTTGCCGGGTTGAGAGGGTTCAGCTTCGCCCGCGGGTTCTGCAGGTAGTCGATCAGGATGCGGACCGGGTATCGCGACCACTTCGTCGTGATTGTGTTGTCGAGAATGACCTCGTTGTAGAGGAAGCCCGAGACAAAGCGCGTAACTGCCGCACTCCCGGTGCCGGTCACCCTGCTCGCGTTGCTGAACGTGTTCGCATTGATGATGCGAACACCGGCGCCCGAGGGGCTGGCGGCCTGCGCGATCGCGTCGGCGTTGTTCCAGTTCAGGATGTTGTAGACCGGAATCAGCGTCCACCGCTTCCCCAGCTGCATGCGCGTCTGGAAGCTGCCGCCCACCGCATTCGAGTCCTGCACGCCGCCGACTTCGTTGAACAACAGTTGGATGGCCTGTGCCTGGAAGTTCTTGAACACCTTATTGGAAAGCTCCAGCGAAATCTTCTCATTGAAGCCTTCCGGATTGGTGTCGTTGTCCCACGTCATCGGCGTGCGCGTCCAGCTGTACGCCCATTTGCCGCCGGTCAGCGAAAGCCACTTGTGCGCCGCCGGGTTGTAGGTGATCCAGCCGCGATCCACGCCGATCGTCTTGCGCTCGAAAAAGCTGGTCAGGGTCTCGTTCGTGGAAACCGGGTCCTTGAAGTCAGGCGCGCCGTTCACGACCGCGCCGGTCGCCAGGTAGATGCCGCCGGTAAAATCCTCACCCAGCTTGCCGTCGATGCCCAGGCGCGCGCGGATGCGGGCGCGGAACCGGTCAACCGCATTGTCCTGCGCGAAACTCTCGCCGCGGACACGCATGTCGCCCGAGAAACGGAAGCGTCCCAGCAGACCTTCCAGCGCCCCAATGCGCTTCTGGTCTTCCTGCGTGCTCACGGCGGCGTTGGTCTGGTTGAGTTTCACGTCAGCCACGTCGGACTTGAGCTGATTCATGCCGCTGCTGGCCTCGGTGGCCGCGGTGGCAACCTCGGCCGCCTTGGTCTCAGCCTGGTTGGCGGCAGCCTGGGCCTGCTGGGCTGCTTGTTGTGCCTGCTGCCACTGCGCATCGTGCTGCCGCAGCTCCTGCTGCAACTGCAGGATCTGCTGCTGCTGTGCTGCCAGCGCCTCACGCAGCGCGCGCAGGTCCTCGGCTGTGACCGCCGGGGGCTTTGCCGCCGGGGCCTTCGCCGTGGCGGCGCCCTTGGCCGTGCTTCGCTTCTTCGTGGTGGAGCCGGACGGCTGTGACGCCGCCGGCGCGGCGCAACTCACGATCAACAGCCACACAAGAACTTGCTTCATGGGTCCTCTCAGGAATGAAGTCGTTCAGTCAAACGTGTGAGTTAACGGATCTCCTTGATGCGCGCGCGGACTTTTTCCGCCACCGCTTTCGGCAGAGGCGCGTAGTGAAGCTGCTGCGTCATTCCCTGCCCTGAATCGAGCATCCAGGTCAGGAAGTCGGTGATGACTCTTTTTTTGTTGCCGTCGCTCCACTGGGCCGGCACCAGCAGCCACGTAAAGCTGGAGATCGGGTACGCTTCCTTGCCCGGCGCGTTGGTAATTGACACGCGGAAGTCCGCCGGCATGTTGGTGACCGAAGCAGCCGCCGCGGTGGTTGACTCCAGCGACGCCTTCACGAACTGGCCCGATGCGTTCTGCACCGGCCCATAAGGAATGTTGTTCTGCAGCGCGTAGATCAGCTCCAGGTAGCCGAGCGCGCCGTCCATCTGGCGCACCATGCCGGCCACTCCCTCGTTCCCCTTGGCGCCCAGTCCCACGGGCCACTTCACCGAAGTGCCCTTGCCCACGCTGTCGCGCCAGTCATTGGAAACTTTGGAAAGATAGTCGGTCCAGATAAAGCTCGTTCCGCTGCCGTCCGAGCGGTGCACCACCACGATCGCCTGGTTGGGCAGGTTGACGCCCGGGTTCGCCTTCGCGATGGCTGCGTCATTCCACGCCGTGATGCGGCCCAGGAAGATGCCGGCGAGAATCGCCGGCGTGAACTTCAGCTCGCCCTTGAAGCCGGGAATGTTGTATGCCGGCACCACCGCCCCGAGGACGGTGGGCAGGTGGTAAATCTTGATCTTGGCCTCGCTCAATTGCGCGTCGGTCATGGGGCCGTCGCTGGCGCCGAAGTCCACGGTCCCCGCCAGCAACTGGCGGATGCCGCCGCCCGAACCGATCGACTGGTAGTTGATCTCTACGTCCGGATGCTGATTGTGGTATTCGCTGAACCACTTTGAGTAAATCGGATAGGGAAAAGTGGCGCCGGCGCCGTTCAGATTGGTTGCCGCTGCCGCCGATAGCGCAAACATCATGGCGGCCAGGACCACCAGCAATTTCTTGATCAAGGCATGCCTCCGAAGTGTGTTCTCCTCCTGATTAGTAGGTTCGAATCTTTAAAGGCTGGTTAATGTCGTTTGAAAATCTGGTGAATACCCGCCCGAAGGCGAGATCAGGAAGGTAGGCGTCGCGGCGCCGCCGCGCCCGCGTTGCGCTCCAGCAACCATTGCAGAAACATCTGCTCGAATGGCTTGTCCTTGGCGCGCAGCAGGTGGCGCACGGTGTGGCCGCTCACCAGATGGCAGACTTCTTCGGCCACGTTCTTCACGTGATCGCCGGCGCGTTCCAGCGCCTGCGCCATGAAGAGCACGTGCAGGCTGTGCATGCCGCGCAGCGCATCGTGGCCCTCGGTATGGCGGATCACCACCAGGTTCCGCAGGCGGTCCATCTCCGAATCCATGCGCAGCACGTCGAGCGCGGCGTCAATGTCGCGCTCCTGGAAGGCGCCCCGGACGTGGGTCAGCATCGCCTCCAGCACCGACGCCATGCGGGTCAGCATTTCCAGGTCGTCCATCTCGATGCGCGAGCGCACGATCGCCACCCGCTCGGCAAAGCTCACCACCAGGTCGCCAATGCGTTCCAGGTCCACCACCAGTTTGAGGCACGCCAGGAGCTGGCGTACTTCCCGCTCACCCGCATGCACGACCGCCCGGGTGACGCGTTCGTCGATCTCGGCATCCAGCCGATCGAGTTGCTCCTCGCATTGATGGACGGCCACGAACGAGTATCGCGTCCCGTTCACCAGCGCGTCGGCCGCATGCGTAGCGGCGCTCCCGGCAATCCGGCAGGCCTCCAGCGTACGCTGGAGCACCTCGCTGCTGCTGTTGTTTGGGTCGGGCGCGGGCATCGCGGTGGAAGTCACAGCATCCTCCCGAATCTCCTGGTCCGGCCACCGGCCTGGCTGCGGGGGTTAGGGAGGTCCAGGCCGGCGCCGGACCTGCTTGCAGCTAGCATGCCGCCGCTTGGTTAAGGCTCCGTGAATGCCGCGTAAAATTCCTGAAAATCGCGCTGTCGAAGACGTTCCGCCCTGGCCTCCTCCCCCACCTTCCGTTAGCTCCGAGCGGTTCCCGAAACCGCAATCTTCCCGTTTTGGCACCCGCAGGTGGGTGAGGGAGGGCGGCGCGAATTGAACCTTTACCGCTAACCCGTGGAGCTCAATCACACTGATGCGAGAACACCAGGCGCTACCCAACTTGGCTTTGGACGTGCAAAGGCGCCTACGGGCCGGCCTGTGCTCGATACCCTTCACATTTCGCCAACCGCGCTGGACGAAATCCGCAACCAGTTCCTGCGCGAACTGCGGGTGAGCCTGCAACTGCCGATTCGTGTCTGGGGCATGGACGCGAACGGCAAGCCGTTCGCCGTCTCGGCCGAAACCATGGAGATCAGCGCGCTCGGCGCTCGGCTGCGTGGCGTCACCCCGGTGAAGAACGGCGAAGTGATCGGAATTCAGTACGAGGACCAGAAGGCGCGCTTCCGCGTAGTCTGGCTGGGCGACGCCACTACACAGAGCTCCGGCGAAATCGGCGTCCGCTCGCTCGATGAGAGCAAGTGCATCTGGTCCAATGCGCTGCAATCGCCGCCTTCGGCCAAGGCGCAGGCCGCCGCCGCCGTGCCCCTGGCTGAACAGAAGTCCCTCACGCCGAACCGGCGGCGCTACGTGCGCTACCCGTGCAATGCCGAGGTCGAGCTGAGGAGCGGAACTGCCGCCATGAGCACCAGGTTCCGCCTCAGTGACATCAGCCTCGGCGGCTGCTACGTTGAAACCATGTCTCCGCTGCCGCTCGATACGCCCGTGTTCCTCACGTTGCGCACGCCGCAAGCCGTGATCGACATCCGCGGCAACGTGCGCACGTCGCACCCCTCGATGGGAATGGGCATTGGCTTCACCGACATCGCGCCGGAACAGTGGAAGCTGCTCGCCGACTACGTTGCCCAGCTCAGCGGAAAGCCGCCCGAAGCGCCGTCCGGCCCGGCCAACGGAGCCGGCGCAACACCGGCGGCGAACTCCCAGGCGAACGTGGAAGCCTTGCTGCGCCTGCTGGAAAAGAAAGGACTCTGTACTCGCGAGGAATTCCTGCGCGAGCTGGGAAACGGCTCCCGCTCAACGTCAACGACCTGAACGCCGCCGCAACCGAACGCTCGATTCAGGAGACGGGCAAGCATGGCCGCCGCCTGGTTGATCACTGTTTCGTTCGCGCCCTGGAATTCGCCCTGATCGTGTTGCTCTTTGCTTCTGGAAGCCTGGCTCCGGCTGCCCCGATTCCCCGCGGCGAGGCCGCGCCGGGCCCTTCGCCCCATGGACGCTAAGGAACGAGTCGCCTGAATAAGTTTGCATCCGGCGCGTGTCCGTGACCTGTGCCAAGCCGTAGAAACCAATTGAGTTTCTGGGCTTCCTAACCCGCCAAAGCGTGCTAACATCGCGCCCCGTGGGCAATCCGGCTGACATCTCCCAGGCGGCTTTCGACGAGATCCGCAACAAATACTTGCGCGAGATGCGCGTCAGCATGCAGCTGGCGGTGCGTGTCTGGGGCATGGACGTGAACAACAAGCCGTTCACCACCATGGCCGAAACCATCGAGATCAGCCCGCTGGGCGCGCGCCTGAAGGGCGTCAATCCGGTCAAGAGCGGCGAAGTGATCGGCATCCAGTACGAAGACCAGAAGGCGCGTTTTCGCGTGGTCTGGCTGGGAGACCCTGCTACCAACAGCGCCGGCGAAATCGGCGTCCACTCGCTCGATGAGAGCAAGTGCATCTGGTCAACCGCGCTGCAGAACCAGCCTTCGATCAAGGAGCAGGCGGCGGCAGCCATGCCCGGCGCCGAGCACAACGCGCTCACCCAGAATCGGCGCCGCTATGCGCGCTATCCCTGTTCCGCCGACCTCGAACTGCGCAGCGGCAATGCGCTGGTCACGTCGAGGCTCCGGATCACCGACATCAGCCTGGGTGGTTGCTACGCCGAGACCCTCTCTCCCCTCCCGGTGGATACGCTGCTCACCATCACGCTGCGTTCACCGAGCGGGCCGATCCACCTTAAAGGTGTGGTCTGCACCAGCCACCAGAGCATGGGTATGGGCATCGGCTTCACCGACGTCGACCCGGAGGAATGGAAGCTGCTGGTCAACTATGTTGCCCAGCTGAGTGGCAAGCCCCTCGACCCGCCACCTCCTCCTGATCCGATAGGCCAGCCGGCGCCCCCCGCCGTCCGCCGCGACGTCGAGGTCTTGCTGCGCCTGCTGGAGAAGAAGGGACTGCTCACCCGCGAGGAATTCCTCAACGCCCTGATCAATGGTCCTGACTAATCGCGGTTGGCCCTATTCGAACCTGAGCGCTTCGATCGGGTCCAGTTGCGCCGCCCGACGCGCCGGGTAGTATCCGAAGAACACTCCCACGAAGACGGAAAACAGCACCGCGACCGCGATCGCGCTGGGCGGAATCATCATTGGCCAATCCAGAGCGCGGCCGATCCCCAGCGATCCAAAGAATCCCACGGCCACGCCCAGTGCCCCGCCGAACAGGCTGAGCAGCACCGCCTCGCCCAGGAATTGCGCCTGCACGTTCCACTCCGTGGCGCCGACCGCCAGGCGAATGCCGATCTCACGAGTACGCTCGGTGACTGACACCAGCATCACATTCATGATCCCGATACCGCCCACCAGCAGCGACACCGAAGCGATCCCAACCAGCAGGAAAGTGAACGTGCGGCTGGCGTCAAGCTGCGCCTGCACAACTTCTTCGGGCTTGCGGATGTTGAAGTCGTCGTCTTGGCCTGGCTGAATGCGGTGGCGCTCTCGCAGCAGAACCGCTAATTGTTCGGTCGCAATCGGGACCATCTCTCGCGATACGGCCGAGCACATGATGTCGTCGAGCCAGCTGTTGCCGTTCAGCTTCTTCATCACCGTGGTGTACGGCATCAGGATGAAGTCGTCCTGGTCCTGTCCGAACGACGAATAACCCTTCGCCGCCAGCGTTCCGATGACCTGGCACGGGATCGTGCCCACCCGGAGGGTCGCGCCGATCGGATTCTGCACGCCGAACAACTGCTGCTGGATCGTGTGCCCGATCACGCACACATTCGCCGCGCGCGTCACGTCATCGTCGGTGAAGTTAGCGCCGGATGCGATGCTCCAGCGCTTGATCTCCAGATACGCCGGGCCCTCACCGCGATACTGCGTGTTCCAGTTGTTGCCGCCAAACACCACCTGCGTGCGCCCGTCGGACTGCGGCGAGACAGCCTTCACCAGGTTGGTCTGCCGGGCGATGGCTTCCGCGTCGCTCACCAGCAGAGTTTTGGTGCCATGCGTCCCGGTACGAACACCGTTGGGGGCGCGCCCGCCGGCTTCGATCCAGACAAGGTTGTCGCCCAGGTTCTCCAACTGGTTCTGTATCTGTGCCGAGCCGGCATTGCCGATCGCTACCACGCAGATCACCGCCGCGATGCCGATGGTGATGCCCAGCACCGTCAGCGTGCTCCGCGTCTTATTGCGCTGCAGGAAGCGGACGCCTTCGCGCAGCAGAGAGAACAGCAACATGACTGGCGGCCATTATCCCACGACGGACACGCCGCACTTCTTAGAACACCGCGCCCGGGGCCCTGTTGCGCACTCGGCTTCCCTGCTCGCAATTACACAAGTATTACATTCGCCTCGCTTTGTGCCTGTTAACTTCAAAGGTCGTACTGAGGACAACCAACCTGCTCATGAGCTCCATGGCTGCCGCTCACCCCTGCAACCCGAAGGTCAATTTTCTAACCACCACCATCATGGCCCTGTTTCACGGCGGCGCCGTGCTGGCGCTGTTCATGTTCAGCTGGAAGGCCCTGTTCGTCTCAGTCGCCCTGTGGTACGTCGCCGGCAGTCTCGGCATCGGCATGGGATACCACCGGCTGCTCACCCATCGCGGATATCAGACGCCGAAGTGGGTCGAATATTTCCTCACCATCTGCGCCACGCTGGCCCTCGAAGGAGGGCCCATCTTCTGGGTGGCAACGCACCGCATTCATCATCAGAATTCCGACAAGGAAGGCGATCCGCACTCGCCGCGCGACGGCGCCTGGTGGGCCCACATGGGCTGGATCCTGATGGGCGAGAGCCAGCACCACAATCGCCGCGAACTGGCCCGCTACACCCCTGACCTCGCCAAAGACAAATTTCATCTCTGGATTTCGCAATATCACTGGCTGCCGATTGCGCTGCTCGGCATCGTTCTGCTGGCGGTGGGCGGCTGGTCGTTGCTTCTGTGGGGCGTGTTCCTTCGCGTGGTGGTTGGTTTGCACTGCACCTGGCTGGTAAATTCGGCCACGCACATGTGGGGCACGCGTCGCTTCGCCACGCGCGACGACTCCACCAACAACTTCCTGATCGCCATAATGACCTTTGGCGAAGGCTGGCATAACAACCATCACGCGCACCCCGGTTCCGCCCGCCACGGTCTGGCCTGGTGGGAGTTCGACATCAACTGGTACGGAATCCAGTTCCTGCGCCTCTTCGGCCTGGCGAAGAAGATCAAGGTCGCGCACCTTCCCGAGCGCGCCGCTGAGCAACAACCCTCTTCGACGTCCGGCCCCGAACTGATCTCCGCATGACCTTCGTCAACTGAAATAAGCATGGGGCCCGGCCGCCCTCGGCCGGGTCTTCGTTTTGCGAGGACGATGTAGCCGAGCGCCGAATCGCAGCGATAAAATCACTGCGGCATGCGCATCTCCAGCCGCCGCGGCACGATCGTGTTCTTCATCATTCTCGGCGCCATTCTTGTGGGCGTCGCGGTGGCGCTCAATGTCAGCTGGATCATCCGCAACCTGCATGAGATCGGCACCCTGATCCTGGGCGCGATTTTCTTCGCCATCATCATCGCCGGCCTGATTCTCAACACCATCTTCCTGGTGCGCGAAATCCGCCGCAACGAGCAGCACGACAGCTTCATCAACGCGGTCACCCACGAACTGAAGACGCCCATCGCCTCCATCCGCCTGTACCTGGAAACTCTGGAATCGCGCTCGCTCGATGACCGGCAGCGGCGCCAGTTCTACGGCATCATGCGCGACGACACCGACCGCCTGCTCGGCACGGTCGAACAGGTCTTGAAGGCCGGCGAGGCGGGGCAGAAGCGCGGACCATCGCATCCGGTGGAATTGGAGTTTTCCGAGCTGGTGCAGCAGTGCCTCGACCTGGCGCGCACGCGCTACAACCTGCCTTCGGAGGCGTTGCGCTACGCCGTGGCGCCTTCCAACGGACATCGTCCTGCCGTCCTGGGCGATCCCGACGAGCTGCGCACCGCCATCGGCAACGTACTCGACAACGCCATCAAGTACTCGGGCGGCAAGGTCAGCGTGGCCGTCGAGGTCTTCGAGCCCGATGAGAAGACAGTCGCGGTTCGCGTTACCGATCGCGGCATTGGCATCCCGCGCGGAGAGCTGCGCCGCATCTTCAAGCGCTTCTACCGCGTCCGCAATCGCGCCGTGGGAGAAGTGAAAGGCACCGGGCTCGGTTTGTTCATCGTCCGCAGCATCACGCGCCGCCATGGCGGCGACGTGCTCGCCGAAAGCGCCGGCGAAGGCCAGGGCGCGACCGTCACCATCCGCCTGCCACGGGTCCGCGCCGCATGAGCCGCCTGCTCATTGTGGAGGACGAGGCGCACCTCGCCGACGGCCTGCGCTTCAATCTCGAAGCCGAAGGCCACTCGGCCGAAGTAGTTTCCACCGGCGAAGCGGCGCTGGAAAAATTACTGTCGCATGCGAACCCGTACGACGCCGTCGTCCTCGACGTGATGCTCCCCGGCATCGACGGCTTCCAGGTCGTGACCGAATTGCGACGCGCGAACCAGTATCTCCCGGTGCTGATGCTGACGGCGCGCGGCCGTCCGGAAGACGTGCTGAAGGGATTCGAGTCCGGCGCCGACGACTATCTGCCCAAGCCCTTCGAGCTCGCCATCCTGATGGCGCGCATCCACGGCCTGCTGCGCCGCAGCGATTGGACGCGCAATCACGCGCCGCGGCCGGCCGCCTCCGAGAACCGCGAAGCGGCCCCCGCCAACGACGTAGTTTCCTTCAACGGTAAGACGGTCGATTTCCGCTCACTCGAACTTCGCGCCGCCGGGCGCACCATCCACCTCACCATGATGGAGGCTGACCTGCTCCGCCACCTGATCCGCAACAACGGCCAGGTCGTCTCCCGCCGATCTTTATTGGAGGATGTGTGGGGGCTGCGCGAAGACACCGACACCCGCGCCATCGACAATTTCATCGTGCGCCTGCGCCGCTACATCGAGCGCGAACCCGCGCGCCCTCGGCATCTGCTCACCGTGCGCGGCGTCGGATACAAGTTCATCCTGGAGCCCGCCGCCGAGGAAAAGAAAGCGCGCCTCAGCCGCTGGCGCGCTTAGCTTCGATTCTGATGTCATCCTGAGCGAAGCAAATTAGCCCGGCCAAGCCGGACTGATCTTGTGAAGTCGGACGATCCCTGCCCGCATCCGCGAACTCGGGGGCCACGGCTACTTCTTTTCCTCGAACTCCTCGCGCAACCGCTTCACCCGCTGCCCCAGGCTCAACAGATACCCGATGTGGACCACCCACGTCAGAATGTAAGCCGCATAGAGGAACTTCATCGCGCCGCCGCCCCCTCAACGGTTTGTTCGTCCAACCGCTGCCGCGCGCGCTCCAGTTGATACCGCAGCGCGATCAGCAGCAGGGCAAAACACGTAAACGCCAGCCAGTTCCACAGTACCGGCGGCCACATCGAGGGATCGAGCCCCGAGCCCTCGCCGCCGCCGATCACCGGCTGTGGATGCTGCGTGCGGAAAATGCGGTTCGACACGTACACCAGCGGCACGTCCACGAACCCGAAGACGGCCAGCACCGCCGCCATCAGCGGCGCCTGTCCGCTTGTCGAGAACCGGCGCAGCACCAGATAGCTGATGTAGATGAGCCACATCACCAGCGTTGTCGTAAGGCGCGCGTCCCACGTCCACCAGATGCCCCACACAGGCTTCGCCCACAGCATCCCCTGGATCAGCACCGTGGTGCAGAACACCACGCCGACCTCCGCCGACGCCGCCGCCACCGCATCGCTTTTGCCGTCGCGCCTGGCCAGGTACACGAGCGACGCGATGAAGTTGGCGAAGAAGCAGGCGAAGGCCGTCATCGCCGAGCCGAAGTGGTAATAGAAGATGCGCTGCACGTCGCCCATCGTGCTCTCGGTCGGCGCCACCTCCAACCCCTGGTACAGCCCCCAGGAGAGCAGTGCCAGCGTGAGCACGGCGAAGATCGTGGTTTTGTTTTTCATTCTGCGTTGAGCACAGTCTCAAACAGCAGCAGACACACCGTGGTAAACACCACGTCGTAGACCCCGAGCAGTTCTATCCAGAAGCGCGCCGACCCGTCGCCGGTCAGCACCAGCGTGGTGGCCGAAACCATGCCCAGGATCGCCGGCAGCGAAATCGGAAACAGCAGCAGCGGCAGCATGACCTCGCGGCTTCGCGTCCGCAGCGAGAGCGCGGCGAAAAACGTCCCGTTCACCACCAGCGCCCACGTTCCCATCATCGCAATGGCGATGAGCTGCTCCGGCGGCCCCACCGAGCGCAGGTTGTAGAACACGATGAACAGCGGCGCCATCACCGCTTCCAGCAAGACCACGAAGAGAAAGTTGCCCGCAGCTTTTGCCAAAAACAGCGCATTCGCCGGCGCCGGCGACGCCCTGAATCCATCGAGCACCTGGTTGTGCATCTCGCGCGCCCAGGTCTGGTTCAGCGCCACGACCGACGCAAACAGAAACGACGTCCAGATCAGACCGCCCGCGATTTTGCGCGACTCTTCCGCTGTGGGATCGAAGGCGAAGCTGAAGATGACCACCACCAGCAGCCCGAAGAAGATCATCGAGTTGATGGCGTCTTTGGAGCGCCACTCGAGCCGGAGGTCCTTGGCGAGGCTGGCGCGCGTGATCGTGAGCAGGGCGCTCACAAGTCGTCGCTCCTCCACTCCATGCGCAGCGATACGGTGGAGGTAAACTGCGCGCTTCGGGCCGGAGCGCTGCCCCCCTGGTCGGTAATGCGCCCGGCTTCCATGCTGACGTAGTTGTCGGCCACGCCATCCAGCAGCGCCGGCTGGTGCGTGATCAGGACCACCGTGCGTCCGGCGTCGCGCAGCGTGGCAAGCGCGTCCACCATGTGCTGCGCCGATCCTGGGTCCACGTTCGAAAACGGTTCGTCGAGCAGCAGTAGCGCCGGATCGTGAACGATCGCGCGCGCCAGCGACAACCGTTGCCGCATTCCCTGCGAGTACTGACCTACGCGGCGCCGCAGCTTGGGATCGAGTTGCACCGCTTCGATCACATCGTGGCAGCGGCGCTCATCGTCAATTCCGTACAGGCAGGCGGTGTAGCGCAGGTTCTCCAGCCCGCTGAGTTGGTCGTAAAGCAGCGGCGCGTGCGGCATATACCCGATGCGCTCGGCCATCTCGCGCAGGTCGGCGCTGCCGAACACGGCCACGCGTCCTCGCGTGGGCTTCATCAACCCGGCGATGATGCGCAACAGCGTGCTCTTCCCCGCCCCATTTTCCCCGACGATGACATGCAGCTTCCCTTGCGCGAAGTCGGCTGTCGCGTCGCGCAACGCGACGGAGGGGCCGAATACTTTGCTCACCGCCGAAAGCTCGACGGCCGGCGTGGCGTCGCACGCTTGCTTGCGCGTGGAATAGTCCGATGTGCTCACTGCGTGCTGGGTGCGGATGGCGAATTCGCAGGCGCGCTCGCGCTCGCCGTCGCGGCCGGTTTCGCCTCGGACTTCGGCGCAGCCGGCTGCGCCCCCGGCTTGCTGCCATCCTGCGGCGCGTACTTCGATGCGCACTTCGCCTGGATCTGCTTGGCGTGGAACACGCCGTCGCGGCCGAAGCTGCCGTCAGCCAGCGCCTGCGAATCGTCCTTGAACGTGTCCGGCGGGGCCTCGGCGCCGGTGTACTCAACCTGCAGCACGTGTCCCTGCTCCACCAGGTTGAACTCCAGGTGCGTGCCGCGGCGCTTGATCGAGCCCGGGGCCACGTTGCCGGCCACGCGCAGCCGCTTGCTGTAAGCGCTGTCGCCCATGCCGCGCAGTTCCGCGATTGTCACGTAATAGCTCTTACTTTGCTCGACGCCGGTCCAGGCCAAATACGCCAGCGCCAGCACGATCACACCGATCGCCGCGCCGAAACGAACGTACTTGGATTGCGTGTTCGCCATCTGTCAAAAGCCTATGCTCGCCCTCATCAAGGGTCAAGTGAACCCCATTCTGGCAGAGGTCGCAAAGCGGCGCTGTGACGACAGTCACGGCCCGAGAACAGGCGACGCCAGCTCAGTCAGCCGCCGCCGCGCAATGAGTCCGCGCCGGCGGCGTCGCGGTACTGCCACGCGCCGGCCATGGTTGCCGCCACGATCGCCACCAGGTACACCGCGATCGATTCGCCAACCAGCCTGCGCGGCATGAATCGCAGCTCAGCCCAAAAGATGTCGGCCACGCTCAGGCAGAACCACACAGCGAGGCCGGCCATCGCGGCGGTTTTCGGGCCGGGGCCGTGGAACGATCTCATCGACGCATACAACCACATCGTGACCACGCCTAGCGCGAAGACGCCCACGTTGAACACAACTACAAACTCGGTATTGGGAATCGGAAATCTGCTGATGCCGGCCACCGCCATTTGCCACTCCTGGCCGTAGAACATCCATGCTGGAACACCCAGCACCATGACCACCAGCCACCACAGCAGCGCGCCTGTGAGTACCCTGCCGAAGTTCACCTTGCGCATCGAGTCCTCCCCGCGGCGCCCGCGGCACGCCGGGTTCCGCTCAGTTGCCGGACCGCGCCGGAATCTCGGCAGTCCCGGTCACCGTGCCGAGCAGCCCGGAGCGATTGTCGCGAACCCCGATTTTCAGAACATACTTCCCCGGCGCCAGTTGCAGGTTCTGGCTAAACTCGAAGCGCCCGGCCATCAGTTGCGAGAAAACCTTAGGTTTGACAGCCACGTTATACGTTTCCGCCACGTTGTTTACCAGCTTCCCCGCCGGAGTAAAGGCCTGGACTACGAAGTCCACGCTGGCGGCCTGCCCGCCGTCGCCCTTGGCGACAAAGGTGAGCGTATGCGGGTTCACGCCATAGTCCACCCGCAGCGGTGCACCGGCCGACGGTGTCACCCTCACCGCAAACGTCACCGTGCTCACGTCGCTCGAGCCGAACGACATCGCTTCCACGAACTCGCGCTTGCTGACCTCCTGCGCCGCCTGCACCAGGCGCGCCGGGTCGTAGGCAAAGTAGCCCTTGCGCGCGCGCACCTTCGCGCCCTTGCGGTCCACCTTCACCTCGATCTTGCGGTACTTGCCGTCCCATTCCTTACTGTCGGGGTAGTAGCCGAGGGTGTAGTAGTTGGAGCCGTCGGCGACGCTGAGTCCAATCGCGCGGTCGATCTCGTTCCGGTTGTAATAAGCGCGGCCTCCGGTCTCCTCCGCCACCTGCTCCATCGCCAAGTGCGAATCAGGCTGTGACGCCGACCGGAACGGATCGTTGGCGACCCTTTCCGCCTGCGTGGTCTGCGCTCCACTTGTGCGCGTGGTCCACGCATTCGCCAGGTCGTTTCTGGGCAGCGCCACCAGGCCGCGTGCGTCGATCGGATAGACGGCGATCTGATCCGCCGCCAGCAGCGCCGCGGTCCTCACCAGCACGTCTCCATAGTATTCAACCGCACGCGTATAGCTCGGACCGTTGGCCGGGTCATACGACAGCGGAAAGAATCCCGACAGCCAGAGCAGGTTCTTGCGCCCCGGATACGCCGCGGCATGCGCAGCGATCTGCCGAAGCGCGGCGAACGTATTCAGCATCCCCATGCGGCGGCGCTCGGTCTCGCTGAACGCGAACGCATCCTGAATGGCCTGCGCGACCCGCGGCACTTCCGCGAAGTAGGCTCCGTCAGCGCTGGGACTCGGCCGGCCGCTGTCTTCGTCGCTGGCAAGCGCCGCGGGCTGCGCGATGATGCGATCGATCGCCGCGGTCAGGATCCTCGGATCGCTCGTAAAGTCCTGCACCAGCGTTGCGTGGTTCGCGAGCAGATAGATGCATACCTGCTGGTCCTGTTGAACGGTTTTCAGGTATTTCAAGACGTCCTGCTTGGCCCGGTTCTGGTCTGCCAGCGGCGTGTTCAGCAGATCGAGCAGCAGAATCGTCGGTGGCCGGTTCACCGGCGGCGCGAAATTGGTGAACACTCCCGGCGGCAAATTGCGCCGCGCCACCGCCGCCGCGCCTGGCTCGGGGGGAGCGTATTCCTGCGCCTGAAAGACGCGGATGTTCTGCGGTTTTCCGTTTTCCAGCACCTTGAACTGCGCCGCCTGCAACCCGGTCACTGGTTTTCCGTTTTCCGTTACAACCGCGTCAATCAGCACAAGCCCGGTCGCGGTGCGCAGCACGGCTCCGGGCGTTCCCGGCGGAAGCGATTCCACCGCGGATTGTCCGCCGGCTGCCGGCTGGCTGGCCTGGCCAATGCACGGACAGCTTGCCAGGCAGAAAACAAGCCACAAACTCACACACGCTGGCGTTGCGGCATTCGCGCAATGTCGCATTTCCATCCTCCAACATCACAAACGGCTGACCGTTGCCCGCTGAGGGCGTCGCCGACCGGCAGCTTACGCGCAAATCGCCATCGAGTCGAGCTTACGCGTGCTCGCAAGCAAGCCGCCGCGTGATACGAGTCGCATTCCCCGGCAGCGTATAATTTTCTGTTTGAACCGAGCTTCACGGAGACCCTGACATGGCCACGACCGTCGGCACCACTCCCCAAAATGCAAGCGCTGTCCCTCAGCCGCGCGCTGAATGGATTGCGCGGCGCCGCGACCAGAACACAGACGGAAACTTCTCGCAGATGCACTACGCCCGCCAGGGCGTGGTCACGGAAGAAATGATGTACGTGGCCGAGCGCGAGCAGCTCGCTCCCGAACTGGTGCGCGATGAAGTCGCCCGCGGCCGCATGATCATCCCGGCCAACATCAATCATCCCGAGCTGGAGCCGATGGCCATCGGCGTCGCCTCAAAATGCAAGATCAATGCCAACATCGGCAACTCGGCGGTTACCAGCGAAATCGACGAGGAACTTCGCAAATTGCACACGGCTGTCCACTACGGCGCCGACACCGTGATGGACCTCTCCACCGGCGGCGACATCCATCGCATCCGCGAAGCCATCATTCGCCACTCGCCTGTTCCGGTCGGAACGGTACCGATTTACGAAGCGGTCTCGCGCGTCAAGCGCATCGAGGACCTCAGCGCCGACCTCATGCTCGAAGTGATCCACGAGCAGGCCGAGCAGGGCGTGGACTACATGACCATCCACGCCGGCGTGCTCATTCAGTATCTGCCGATGGTGTCCAAGCGCATCACCGGCATCGTCAGCCGCGGCGGCGCGATCCTCGCTCAGTGGATGGCACATCACCATCGCCAAAATTTCCTTTACGAACGCTTCGACGACGTCACCAGGCTCCTCGCCCGCTACGACGTTGCCTACTCGCTCGGCGACGGCCTCCGCCCCGGCTGCATCGCCGACGCCAGCGACGAAGCGCAGTTCGCCGAACTCCGCACTCTCGGCGAGCTCACGAAGAAAGCTTGGGAGCGCGACGTGCAGGTCATGATCGAGGGCCCCGGCCACGTTCCGCTCGACAAAATCAAGGAGCAGGTGGACGAAGAAGTGAAGTGGTGCCACGAAGCGCCCTTCTACACGCTCGGGCCGCTGGTCACCGACATCGCGCCCGGCTACGACCACATCACCAGCGCCATCGGCGCGGCGCTCATCGGCTGGCACGGCGCCGCCATGCTCTGCTACGTCACGCCCAAAGAGCACCTCGGTCTTCCCAACGAAAAAGATGTGAAGGACGGCATCATCGCCTACAAGATCGCCGCCCACGCCGCCGACGTGGCCCGCCATCGCCCCGGCTCTCGCGATCGCGACGACGCCATCAGCTTCGCCCGCTACAAATTCGACTGGAACAAGCAGTTCGAGCTCTCGCTCGATCCGGAAACCGCCCGCGCCATGCACGACGAAACGCTTCCCGACGACTACTACAAAGAGACGGCGTTCTGCTCCATGTGCGGCCCGAAATTCTGCTCCATGAATTATTCGGCAAAGGTGGACGAGTACAACAAGCAGGTGCACGGCCTGGAGAAGAAGGACTACTCCGACCTGCTGGTCAAGCTGACAGCAAAGTAGAGATCGAGCAGATTCCTGCGATGGAGCCTGGCCGCCCGCGGCCGGGCATTTCCGCGCAAGCCGAAGCTGCGCGATGGAGCGGCGGGCGCCCTCGCCCACCAGCGCACCACCGCTGCCGTTCATCGAAGCTGTCATCCTGAGCGAAGCAAAACAGCCCGGCGATTGCCGGGCTTTTGCGGAGTCGAAGGATCCCTGCCCGCACCACTGCGCTTCAGGAGACTGCTTACTGCAAATCCGAATACCGCTTCGGCTCTCGCCGCGTGGCTGACTGCTCTCCGCTCGGCCGCGTCTTTTCGTAGCGATGAATGATGACCTCGTCATCGGCAACGCCGGCGTCGCGCGAGACACGGCGTGCGGGAGCAGCGGTGCTCGCCGCCGGCTTTTGCGTGTGTGACCGCGGCGCCGGGGCCGTGACGGAACGCGGTGCAGCGGACTTCGTTCCGGAACCGTCCGGAAGCAGCGTCACCGGACCGAACGGCATGGCCTGCTTCATGGTCGAGTCCGTTGGCGCCGCGGCGGGCGGCCCGCCGCTGGCGGCCATGGCCCATCCCACCATCAGCACCAGCGCCGATACGGCAGCCGTCGCAAACGCCGTGCGCCATCTGCGCGGCAGGGGCCTCCGCGGACGTCGTGGCGACAAGCGCCGATCCGGCCCTCGCGCCGCATATCCCGCCCTCTTCTTCGGAGCAGCTTCGCCGGCGCCCGCGCGCCTTGACGGTGGGTGCCCCACCCTTCCGCCTTCTGTTGGCGGAGGGTGGGCGATTCCGGGTGCGTGCGCCGCCTCCGCTCCTTCGGGCGGCGCTTTCTGCGCCTCCGCGACGATCTGCGCGATTTCCATCCCCGGCGTCACCAGGACGGACCTGGGCAGCGCCGAACCCTGCTGCTGCCGCAGGGCCTCGGCGCGCTGGCGCTCCCGCCGTGCCCGCTCGTGGGCCGCTTGCTGCTGGGCGCGGCGCAGCCGCTGCGCGTGCAGCTCGTGTTGACGTTCCCTCCGCTTCGCCAGTGAACGGTTGAGCGCCTCAATCTGTCCGTTGGCAGCGCGCGCGCCGCTCCGCAGCGCATCACCCGCCGCGCTTGCGGCATCGGTCAGCACGCCGGCCATGCTGCCGAACAACCTGCGCAGACCACTGGCCGACCGTTCTGAAAGTTCGGTCCGCTCCGGAAACCTCAGCGGAGTCGGCGCTGTCTGCATGCGCGGATCGCGGCTCTCGGCCGGCGCCGGTTCAGCCGGGTCTTCCGCGGGTGCCCCATGTTCCGAGGTCCGCTCTTGACCGCTAACGTAGGGTAGCGCGCCGCCAAAAACACCCGGCGCGGCAAAGCGGGCCACGTCGTCCGCCTGCGCTGCCACGCGCGCCATTGCCGCATCAACAGCGCAGCGTTCCACACGCAGTTCCAGCTCAGCATCCATCGAGCCCATCGCGCCCGGCGGAACAACTTCCACGGTGTAACCGCGGTTGGCAAGGTATTCGGAAACGGATTCGGCGTCGTTGGGATGATCGGCGATGATGCGGGCAACCGGCATGAGCGCGTTTTCCTCTCCGTCCGCGCGAAATTCGCAGCGGAGTCAAGACGAAAAGCCGGCGGTGGCGCGCCCGGCAGGGTGGCGTAACACCGATTTTAGACGCAAATCGACCTGTGAGGGTGGCCTCTGACCTGAGTGGAGCGGACGCCCTCGTCCGCGCTGCCGGCACAACCAAATCGCCAACCTTGCGACCGCAGCCGTTCAAACCTTCTCGGTCACGGCAGCACCACGACTGCTTTTGACTTTTTGTGAAGCGTGAAACGCGAAACGTGGACCTCGTCCCGCGCCCAAACACCGGACGACTGAGGCGCCGCGGCGCCTAGTTGGTTTCCGCGAAGTCCATCCCGTCGGCATATTGCAGGCCGGCGATCACCCGCGCCCGGTACTGCACTTCCAGGTATGCGCGCAGGATTTCAATGTGCACCATTTCGCGCTGCCGCGGACCGCGGCAGTCGAAGCGAAGCGCGTCAAGTGCCTGGTACCGGTTGTGGGCGTCGAGAAATTTCTGAATGGCCGAGGTCATGTCCCGGGATTCTCGGCTTCGCGCGCGCGCCGCAGAATCGGGCCAAACACCTAGAATGCGGACCCACGTCGCCGTAGCGCCATTAGGCTGCCTTAGCGTTCTACGCTGTGCTTCGCGCTGTACGCGAATTACCGCGGCCGGACCGAAGTCCGCCACTTGGCGTGCAGCCAGAGCACGATGCCCAGCGCGCACGTCTCCAGCGGGCCGCCGGTAGGAGGCACGAGACTGGAGAGGCCGGTGAAACCTTGCGTCGCGATCTTCACCGACCAGACAACGCCGGCGGCAGCCACCAGGCTCCCGATCCGCGACTCCCAGCGCGTATCCATCGCGCGCACTCTAGCACAACTCCAGCCTTCAGGACTTGCCATCCCGAGCACGGCGTTCTCAAATCTCAGAGGGACATGCGCACGGGGATGTTCTTACCCTTTGCCAGACCTCGGCCGCCAACCTCATGGTTCCCTTAGAAGCGACCGTGGGAGGGGTATATGTTGTCTGACGGCAATCTGCCGATGACGAACATCCTCGATCTCCCGCCGCCGGCCCCTGGAACACGCCTGCACTACGGCGCTGGCGAGCTGCAATTCGGTGAGTTGCGCGTGCCCCCGGGAACTGGCCCGTTCCCGGTCGTGGTGAATATTCATGGCGGATTCTGGCGCGCCCAATACGACTTGTGTCACGCCAGCCACCTCTGCGCGGCGCTAACTGGCGCAGGCTGTTCCACGTGGAACGTCGAATATCGCCGCGTGGGCCACTCCGGCGGCGGCTGGCCCGGCGCCTTTGACGATGTCGTGGGCGCGTTCCAGTTCTTGCCGGAGCTCGCCGGGAAGTTTCCACTCGACTTGCGGCGCGTCGTGGTGATGGGGCACTCCGCCGGCGGGCAACTCGCACTTTGCCTGGCTGCTCGCGAGCCGTCATTGCGCGGCGCAATCGCGCTCGCCCCGGTGAGCGATCTGCTCCGCGCGCATGAATTGCGGCTGGGCGCGGGCGCGGTCGAGAATTTTCTCGGCGCGCCGCCAGAGCCACCGGCCGAAAATTGGCGCGCCGCTTCACCACTCGAGCTCTCGATCCGCGTTCCTCAGCGCCTGATTCACGCCGCGCTCGATGATGTCGTCCCGATCAGCTTGAGCCGGGACTACGTCGCCGCCAAGCGCGCGCGCGGAGAAAATGCGCAGCTTATCGAATTGGCCGGCGCCGATCATTTCGATGTAATCGATCCACGATCGAAGGCATGGCCGGTGGTGCAGCGTACTGTCCTCGAGCTGCTTGGGTAGCGCCCTTCTGACGTGCGACGCGACTGGTTACAATGTTCATTCGCGGGCGCGAAAGCGCCCCGCGTTCCGCGCGCACGGAACACGGGGATGCGGCGCGCACTTGGCACTCTGGGAGATTGAATGAAGGCAGTGGTGGCGCGTGAGCGCAACAAGGGCTACTACCGTGTGCTGCACGTGCCCATCTGGGTCTGGGTGTTTTTCATCCTGCCCGGTCATCTCACCTCCGACCTCTATCAGCACGGCCCGGACCGGCGGCATTGGATTTGGCTCGCCATGGTTGTCGCGGTGTGCGCGTGGCGCGGCGCGCTCGGGCGGCTTCCCGGCGTGGAGCCGCGTCCCTACATCACGCACTACGGCATGGACAAACCGAACCTCGGTTATCGCGTGGTGTGCTACACCGCCGCCTGGATTGATCTGCTGGTCCCGTACACGCTGAACCTGATCGGCCTGGCGACCGCCAACCTCACCGGCCGCTGGATGCTGCCGGAGCTGTACACCTGGCTCTACTATCCGATGGCGATCGCCGTCGTGCTCGCCACGCTGCTCAACTGGACGCCGCGCGCGCGGCGCACCACGCGCAACGAGGGCGCGGAGAAGGCGTGGTTTTACGTCGCCATCTGGACCGTGGTTCCCTGCCAGATTGCGAGCTGGGCCATGTGGCGGCTGGGCTCGCGCATGGGCCTGGATGCGACCGCGCTGGCGCGCGCGCGCCTGGGCGTGTTCGTGCTGGTTTCGCTCAGTTTGTTCCTGGTTACGTTCCTCGGAAAGCTGCCGCGGACGGCGCGCTACTACCTTCCGGAAGAAAGCTAGCCGGATTGCGAAGCGGCCTTTCGCGGATCGGGATCGTCCATGCCCGACTTCGAGGCCAGCCAGTCGAAGAATGGTTTCTGCAAACGCATAGGAATGTGCGTGAATCGGATGCCGCCCTGCAACTCGGGACTCAGCCACACGACTTCGCCCTTCACTTCCATCTTCAGCTTGATTTCGGTGACGGTGAATTCCACCTGTCCCAGCCAGCCCACCTCGATCTTCCGGTCGAGCTGAAACGCGAGGCCGCCGCTGCTGACGTTGGTCACCGTGCCGCGGATCTCATTGTTTCCGGAAAGCAGCGACACGCCGAAGCTGACGGGAAGCCGGAAGTAACGGCGCCGCTCCTGAAGCATGAGGTTGCGCGCGGCGCGCAGGCTGCGGCCGAGCAGGTCAGGGGAAATGGGCCGCTCCAGGACAAAGTTCGCGCCCATTTCGGCGCGCTCGCGCGGAGTGCTTTCGCCGTCCACGATGGCGAACACGATCGCCCGCCGGTTGGGAGCGGAGGCGCGCACGGTTCGGAGGACTTCGGCGCCGTCTTCCACCTCGACGCAGTCCACCATGACGGCGTCAAACTTGGTCGCCTGGAGACGCGCCAGCGCATCGTCGGCAGCCGCGCACACGTTGGGATGAATGCCTGCGGACTCGAGGTGGTCAGTCAAAACCCGCAATAGAGTCGGGTTTCGGACCACCAGCAGGCACTCCAAAGTCATAGTGAGAAATTAAAGCAAACCGGGCGCGGAATCCATTGCGCGGCACGTGACCATCGTCACGCGACCACGATGACCGCCTTGCCGAAGCTCTGATTACTTTCAATGTAGGCATGGGCCTCAGACGCCCTCTCCAGGGGAAACTCGGCGTCGAGGATCGGCCGCAGAGTTCCCGCGACGAAGTCCGGCAGCGCCTCGCGCTCAAAGCTGGCGGCGGCAGCGACCTTCTCTTCGAGACTGCGTCCGCGCAGGACGGTGCCGATCAGGTGCAGGCGTTTGCCGAGCACCTTGCCGAGATCGATATCGGCGTGAGTGCCCGCGACCGTACCGACCAGCATCAGCCGGCCGCGCGAGGCGAGGGCATCAACGCTGGCCGCGACGTAGGGCCCGCCGACCAGATCGAGAACGGCGTTGAAGCCGCGCCCGCTCGTCCAGCGACGCGTAGCTTCGCCCAGCGCGGAGAAGTCGCCGCCCAGCGCGATGCCATCGACCAGGCCGAAGGCGCGAGCGCGCTCGATCTTGTCTGGCGTGCGGGAAGTCCCGAAGGGTTCTGCATTGCGGGCGCGGGCGAGTTGAACGGCCGCCAGCCCCACACCGCTGGCCACCGCGTGGATCAGTACGCGTTCGCCGGGTTGTAATTCAGCCTGGGACCACAGCGCATCGTGAGCGGTGATGAAAGCTTCCGGAATCGCCGCTGCTTCAGTCCAGCTCAGGCTGTCAGGCACAGCGGCGACAACGCCTTCATGCGCGACCACGAACTCGGCGTAAGCGCCGCCGCCCACCAGGCCCATGACGCGATCGCCCTTGCGCCAGCGCTTTACGCGCGCTCCGGTATCGGCGACTTCACCGGAAAACTCCATGCCGGGAATGTCGGCGGGAACTCCGGGAGGCGCGGGATAGCGCCCGGCGCGTTGCAGCAGGTCGGCGCGGTTCACGCCCGCGGCATGCACGCGGACCAGGACTTCGTCCGGCCCCGGCGCGGGCTGCGGCACGTCGCGCAGTTCCAGCACTTCGGGTCCACCGGGACGTGCAATGACGATGGCTTTCATGGCGGTCAGCAGTCTAACGGTTCAGATGCGCGTCGCAGGTGACCGGCGGGGGCTAGCGACGCACCAGCAGGGGCACGCGCGGGAACGCGAAGTTGCCCGCGGCGTCGTCGATCACGTTCACCTGGCATGTGTAGAAACCGGGGCGGAGCTGCGTGATGGGCACTTCGAATTGAAAAACGGCGGCGCGACGTTCCGGCGTGTTCAGTTCCTTCGCCTCCACCAGCGGCGTCTCGTAAGTCTTCAGCTTGCCGTTGAAGAAGGCGATGTTGGTGAGCAGGCGGATGGGATTCTTCGGCTGCGGCGCGTCTTTCGCGGCCTGCGCCGGCTTCAGCGCTTTGGCCGGTTCGTAGACTTCGTAATAGAAATACAGCTTCTGGTTGGCCGAGAAGACGTGGGTGATGCTGGGGATGAGCTCGGTGCCCTCGTGAACGAGCGGGCTGGCGCCCTTCTTTGCTGAGCTGTTCAGCTGGCTGCCGACGAGGACCGAACTCATGCGGAGGGGGGCTTTGCGCAGGTCGGGGATGGTGATGTCGGTCTCGAAGGAGCCGAGACGTCCAGTCTGGTTCTCGCGGATGACAAACTTCAGGTGATACGGCCCCGGCGCAAGCGTGAAGCCGGTGTTGTACTGCACGTTCTTGCGGCGAACCTCCTGCGTGCCTTCCACGTTCAGCTTCACCGTCTCACGCGCGTTGCCGACCACGCGCTTGAACTCATCGCGCACCAGACCAATGATGTCGAGCGTTGCCTTGTCTTTGTCGGCGTCACGCGTGAATGGGATTTCCGAGCCGGGCACCACGATCGAAACCGGGACGAAGTAGTGCGCGTCGTCCACGCGGAAGTAGGCGGCGGCGAGATAGACGCCCAAATCGGTGGCGGGCAGCTCCGACGCCAACTCGGCCTCGAGCTGCGACTCGCGATCGTCGCGGGTGGAGTGCTGAAAGTCGCGCGGCGCATAGTAACCGGAGCGGTATTCCAGCTTGTAGCCGGCGGTCGCCGCCTGCTTCAGCTTCACCGTGATGTGGCGGTAGCGGCCGTCGCGCACCGGGTTGTTGCTGCGGTATCCGATCAGGTAGTACGTGGCCGTGTCCTGCTGCACGCGCTGGAAGACTTTGCCGAAATCGTTGGAGTCGGTAAAGGCGCGCCCGCCGGTATCTTCCGCCAGCGTGACCAGCGTCTCCTGGCTGCTGAAGTTCGCGTTCAGCGCGTTGCGCTCCGACTGGCCCGAGTACAAGCCGACGCCGCGCAGGCTTGCCCTCTGCGCCTCGCCGCCCGGCGGCAGCGCCTGCAGGCCGCGGATATCCACCGCGTAGATGGAGACGTTGCTTTTTACGGCGGTGTTGATGGCGGCGCGCAGTTGCGTCTGGTTGTCGATCCCGGTGCGGTTCACCCCGCCGCTGAAATAAACGATGGACTTTTTCTGTTCGATCCCGCCCATCGCCTTCGCCAGCGATTGCAGCGCCTGCAGCCGGCGGTCGGTGTTGAAAGTGTTGTAGTCGGTGTCGTCGGGCGTGAACGGCGCGGCGTTGTCGGCGGTGCCCTCGGTGTCGCCGGTCGCGCCTTCCTGGAAGCCCTGGCCGGAGGAAAGATTGAATTTCTGCAACGTGCGCTTGAGCTGGACGCGATCGGCGGTGAAGTCCTGCACAACTTGCAATTGCGACGCGAGCGCGGCCACGGCCACCAGGTCGGCAGGCGACATCTGCGTATCAACGTATTTCTCGGCTGCCTTCGCGGCCCGATCGATCTCTTCCGGCTCCATGCCGGAAAGATCGAAGAACAGCACCACCAGCCGGTGATCGCGTAAGCCACCGGCGTTCGGCGGAGGCGGCGGAGCAGCAGCGCCCGGAGGCTTGGGGGCGGTGAGCACCATGGCCTGCGACGGAGCTTCGGCCGCGGGCGCCTGCGCGGTGGCCACATCCACGTCCTGCAAATCAAAACTGGCGATGGTCTGCGCTTTGTTGTCTTCGCTGACCTGGAAGTCGTCTTTGGTGAGCCCGCGAACAACTTTGCCGTCGCGATCGCGCACGACCACGTTCACCAGCACCAGCTCCGAGGAGACCTTGATTCGGAAGCCGCTCTGGTCACCCGAAGTCGAAGACGCCGGACTCTGCGCTCCGAGCGGCGAAAGCAGCATGCTGGTCAGGGTGACCAGCGCCGCGAGGCGGGTTGTGAGCGACTGCCTCATCTAGAAGTGGTACCGCGCCATAAGCTGTACTTTGCGCATCGAGCCGACCGAGACCACCTGCCCGAATGTCGGCGAATTCACCGCTGTGTCGATGGCGGCAAAGCGCGGGTGGTTGAACACGTTCGTCGCAGAGAGCCGGACTTCGAGTCCCTGCGTGTCGCGGACAACGAAGTTCTTGCTCACCGACATGTCGAAGTTGAGCATGCCCGGCCCGATGATGGTGTTGCGCCCCGCGTTGCCGAACTGTCCCGGCGGAGGCGCGACGAAGGCTGCCGTGTTGAACCACTGTTCGATGCTGGGATCGGAAATCTGCACCGGCTGGCCGGTCGCGTTGGCGCGCAGGGTGCCATTGGTGCCGCGAGCGATATCGGCGAACGCGCCCAGCACGCGCGCCGTGAACGGCGATCCCGATTGCGCGCTCAGGCTGCCGCTCCACTGCCAGTCGCCGAAGACATGCGAGAGCGCGCCGCCCCGCGACAGCCAGCGCTTGTTCGTGCCGAACGGCAGCTCGTAAAGATAATCGGCGACCAGGCGGTGACGCACGTCAAAACTCGACAGCCCGCGCTCGGCCGCCAGGTCCCGCGCATTTTGCGCCACGACGACGGCGCCGCCGCCGATGGTGGAGGCGTTGTCGATGGATTTTGAATACGTGTACGTTCCGCCGATGGAGAAGCCGTGCGCCATCCGCTTGCGGATGCGCAGGTCGCCCGAGTGCAGGATCGAAGCGCCATCCGCCGTCTGCCAGTTGAACGCCTGCACTCCCGGCAGCAGCAGCCCGTTCGGACCGCGGTTCGGGGCCTGCAACACGTCGAGCCGCGTACCCTTCGCGCCACTGTAGCCAATATTGAGGATGATCGTGCGCGTCAGTTCGCGCTGAACGTTCAGGTCCCAGTTCTGCACGTAGCCGAGCGCGTAGTTGCGGTCGGCGCCGAAGTTGTTGGTCAGCGTCCCGGCGGCGGCCGTGGGGAAACCGTTTTGCAGCGTAAGCGCGCCCGCCGTGCTGGCAATGTTGGTGGCGGTGGCGGCAAACGGCGGCTGGTACGCCATCTGCTGGACAATGCTGTTGTACGCCCCGGTGTTGTAACTGATGCCGTAGCCGGAGCGCACCACGGTTTTCTGGTTCGGTCTCCAGGCGATGCCCACGCGCGGCGCGAAGTTGTTGCGATCCGGATTCATCAGCGACGCCGGGAACTTGCCCGTAAACGGACCGATTGCGTTCGGCGTGACCGGCGCAACCGCCGTGAAGCCAGGCGCAGCGTCGAGGTTCACGATGCGGTCGAATTTTTCGCTGAATGGCGAGACATACTCGTAACGCAGGCCTAGGTTCAGCGTGAGATTGCCGCGCATCCGCCAGTCGTCTTGCGCGAAGAGGTCCCAGGAATTGCCGCGGAAGTAATAGCCGGTGGCGCCGAACTGCTCCGAGGTCTGCTGCGGCAGGCCGAGCAGGAAGTCGGCCAGGTCGTAGCCGGTGGCGAAGCCGCTGAAGATGAAGGAGCCGCGCGCGTTCGAGTCGGTACGCGGGTTGAGCTGGATGCGGCGGAAATCGCCGCCGAAGCGCCAATTGTGCTTGCCCTTTACCCAGCCCACCGTCTCGCTGAAGGAGAGCGTCTGGTCGCGGCGCAGCGCGGGCGTAATGTCGCGCAATCCGGTGTAATGCGTGAAGGTCAGCCCGGGGATGCCCCAGTCGAATGGATCGGTGGCGACTCCGTTGATGCCCAGAGAGCCGGCAACGTTGTTCACGCCGGCATAGAGGTTGGTCGTTTGCACCCGGTTGCGGTTGAAGTTTACGCGGAAATTGCTGTTGAAACGCCCAAAGGTGTGCGACCAGCCAAACGGCACGTTGAGCCCGCGGACCTTGGTGCTGCCCACCACCGACGGAAACACGTTGAGCGCTTGCGTGTGGACCTGGTTGAAGTTAATCCCGAAATTGATGTTGTTGCGCGGGCGGTTGAAAAGTCCGCGCCCGCCGCCTCTTCCGCCGCGCTGACCGCCGCCGCCGGCGCGCTGCCCCTGGCCGCGCTGCTGGTTTGCCGGCGCGCCAAAGTTCTTCACGATGCGGAAATTGAACGCGTCCACGTTCGTATCGGCCGAGTTCACGTAGTGGAAGTTCTGCGCGCTGCCCGGCTGGTTTGGCAGCGGGATAAAGTTCAGCAGACCCGCGGCGGCCGGATTGATGTTCGTGATCTGGCTCCCGGGAAAGGGCTGTCCGGTCGCCGGATTGATGATCGTGACTGGCTGCCCGTTCACGAACGTGTTGCTGAAGTTGCCGGCCCGCTCAGCCGGCGTGGGCACGGTGGCGAACGCGTCGAACGGATTTGAGGCGCGCGTCCCGTTGAAACCGATGGTGAAAAACGTGCTCGTGCCGCCGTGGTAGATGTGCGGAATGTTCAGCGGCCCGCCCAGGAATGCGCCATAGCGGTTCTGTGAGTAGTCGGCCTGTGGCGCGGGCACGCCGGTGAGCGAGTAGGGACGCGCGTCGAACACCGAATTGCCCATGGAGTAGTACAGCATGCCGTGCGGCTGGTTCACGTTGAAGCGGCCACCGCGTCCGCCGATGTTGAATCCGCCGCCGCCGGGGCCGCCCATAATGACGATCTGCGGCGCGCCGCCACCACCGCCGCCGAATCCGCCTGGGTCGCCAAACTTTATGTTCGCGCCCTGCATGCCCGGGCCAAACTCGCCGCGGCGCATGCGGTCCTGGATCTCTTGCGCAATGCGGTCGCGGAGTTCTTCGAAGTTAGCGCCCATGTCCTGACTGCGGCCCATGTTGCCGCTCACGGAAAACGACTCGGTTGCTGGGTCGGCGTTGAGCGCCAGCGGAGGCATGCCGGCGGCCAGCGCTTCGTTCATGCCGGGAATCGCTCCGTTGCCGGTGGCGCCGCCACCCGGTCCAGACGCCGGGCCAGGGTCGCCGTCCATCATGGCGGAAGCGCCATCGGCGCCCGAGAGCGCGAGGTTCTGGAAGCCGCTGCCACCGCGCATCGCGCCTGCCAATTGCTGCAGTTGCGACTGCTGCTGCTGTTGCGCCTCCTGCGCGCGCGATGCAAGTTCCATGACGACGTCAACCGTGGCGCTGCGCGCGGCGTCGTTGATGAGCGCCTCCTTGGTGGCCGGCGCGAACGCCGCCAGCTCGGCGCGCACGACGTAGCGTCCCTTGCTGGGAACCTGCAGGGTGAAGTTGCCCGCGAGGTCAGTGGATGAAATCAGCTTCTGCCCGGTGAGCGTGTTGGTGGCGCTGATGCTGACGCCGGGAAGCGGCGTGGCGCCCGCCTTCACTGTGCCGCTGATCTCGCCGTAGGGCGCGGTCGCGATGGATGCAGCGCCGGCCGGCGATGCGGGAGGCTGCGGAGACGCCGGAGGAGCAGCTTGTCCCAGCAAGAAGGGCGCGCAAAGCGCGAGCGAAGCGAAGACGGCTGACTTGATTCTCATGCGGACGAAGCGACCTCGCCACCGTCGGGTTTCGCGCTGCTTCATTGGACGTGTGCGCCGGAAATCGGTTTACGCATGGTTACTTCGGTTGCGCGGGCGGAGGGGCCTGGCCGTTTCCCGCGCCGGCTCCAGTGGCTGCTCCGGCACCGGCACCGGCGCCCATGCGCATCATGAAATTGCCGGCGCTCAGCACGGATGGGACAAAGGCGCCGTTCTTGAGTTCGCCGCGTCCCATTACGTCGTCGCCCACCTTGAAGTCGGCGAGGGTCACGCTCTCGCGGTTCTTGCGAAACGAGGTGTTCTCGTCAACTTCGATGGTTTGGGTTTGGCCGTCGGGACGATCGACGGTGATCTTGAGTCCATCGATGGCCTTGATCTTGCCGACGATGAACTTCTTGCCGAGGTCTTCGGGCGACATGCCGCCCGGGCCGCCCATCATCATGCCGCCACCGCCGCCGCGCATCATGCCGACGCCGACGAAGCGCGCGTTCCAAACGCCGTCGCTGCCCCGTTCGCCGGCGATCATCACCTGGTCGCCGGTCTTGAAGTCGGCCAGCCTGGCTTCCTTCTGGTCTTTCATGAAGCGCGTGTCGGAGGTTGTTTTCACGGTGGCGTCGTCGCCGCGCATGGTCTTGATGGTGAGCGTGTCACCATTGATGGCAGTGATGGTGCCGCCCACGCCCATGCCGCGGAAGCGCTCGCGGCGCTCGCCACGTTGCGCCTCAGCTGGCTGCCCGCCCGGCGCGGCTTGGCCTTCCTGCTGCGCCAGCAACGGCATGCCGGCCAGCGCAATAATCATGATTGCCGCTAACTTTTTCATGACACCTCCCATGCGCAGCTCCCTTGGGCGCGCACACATCTTCGGGGCAGGGTTCTCCCTCGTACCCGATTAAGACGTACAAACCCTAGATTGGTAAGCGAGTTGCGGGACAGTGTCTCACGAATTGCGATGACCGCCGACAGGTGATAAGGCGCGCAATAGAAATGCCGCCCTGGGGCCGCGTTCGGGTTACCGAGTTGGCGCTCCGGGCGGGCCTTCGTCTTCTTCTACTCCCGCAAGGGCTTTGCGGCGCCGCTGGATCTCGCGCAGCTCCTTCATGATCTCGTTCTCGGCGGCGACGTACTGCTCTTCGTTGATCTCTCCCGATTCGAGCTGCACCTGCAATTCAAGCAGCCGCTCTTTGAGCGGCGCGTCGTCGGTCCACTGCTCTTCGGCCACGCGCTGCAGGGTGCGCATGATGAACTGAAAGCCGGTAATCGGGGCCAGCAGCAGATCGTCAATGAGAAGCATCAGCCCGCCGTTCCGCGCTCCAGCTTGAGCCGGATGTTCACAAAATTGTACGGCGGCCAGGGACCGGTGTACTTGAAGTTCAGCCGGTCGCCGTATTTCTTGGCAATCTTGTTCACCGCCTCATCGAACTGCGCCTCCTTGTCTTTCTGGATGAGGAAGGCGGCGTTCATGATCATTTTGTCGCCAATCGGCTTGTTGTCGCGCGAAGCGACGCACACGCCGCGCAGTCCGTCATAGATTTCGCGAACGTACTGCGCCGAGCGCTCCACCATGGCCTTGTCGATCATGCGGCCCAGCTGCATGCGGGCGAAGTAGGTGGATTGCAGGTGCTTGCGCGTAATTTCCTGGTGGAAGCGGTGGATCTCTTCATCATCGCGCTTGAGTTCGTCGATGATGCGCTCGCGGTCCCAGGTGACCTTGAGTCCGAATTCCAACTTGCCGGCCATCTGCTTGAGGACATCTTTCAGCGACGGATAAATGCCGCGCAGCACCTCGAGAATGTCGTCTTCGGTGCGGAAGATGGTGCCGAAACTCATGGGAATGATGGTGTGGTTCTTCATCACGTTTTCGATCACATGTTCGTGGGCGAGCGCATTTTCCCGCGTTGGATCGAAGATGAAGACGCTGGTGCGGCTGACGACGGCTGCGATGTCGTTGTAGTGCACGGTATAAACCATGTCACCGAGGCCGCCGATGCCGATCTTGCCGAACGAGATGGGCTCGCGCGTCTGGATGACGCCGTACACGTAGCGGCCGGCGCTGGATGCCGCCGCGGCGGGCGCCGGCATGCGCTCCACTTGGGCCAGCACCGCGGCGCCGGCTCCGCCTGCTCCTGAGACGAGCACCGGGCTCTCTTCCGCCTGCTTAGCGCTGCGTGCCGCAGCCGGTCTCTTGCGGTTATTCGCCGCTTGCTTTTGCTTGGCCATTTCCGTCTCCCAGTAAAGCAGAAATAGTCGTAAAGAATTGCTCAATATCAATCGGCTTGAACAGCAGCGGGATGTTCCGCGTTCCCGCCTTCTCCGCCGCGTCCATGGTGGCGTAGCCGGTCAGCAGCGCGGCCAGCAGCCCGGGATCGCGCTGGCGGCCAAAATCCACTACGTCGAAACCGCTGTACTGCTCCTCGAGCGACAGGTCGCAAAGCAGCAGGTCGAATGTGGAGGTCTCAAGAATTCGCATCGCTTCGCGGGCGGAGAGCACCGCCGTGACGTCGTAACCCTGCTGCTCGAGCAGCAGACGGTAGGTCAGCAGCACCGACGGCTCGTCATCAACCACCAGAATGTGCGACTTGCCCATATTCGTGTTCTTTAGAACCGCTGCCGCCACGATTGGTCACGCCGCAAGGCGCCGCGTCAGCGCACGATCGGCAACTCGATACGAAATACAGTGCCCCGGCCTACCTTGCTTCGGACCCGGATCTTGCCGCTGTGGTTCTCAAGTATGCCCTTCACAATCCACAGACCCAGCCCCGTCCCTCGTTCGCCCTTGGTCGTGTAGAACGGCTCGAAGATGGTGGCGATCGAACTGGGCGGGATGCCGGTGCCGGTGTCGGCGATGGTGATGCGGATGGTGCCGTGCACGCTGTCGGGGCGCGAAACATGCCGGGTACGGATGCGCAGCCGGCCGCCATCGGGCATGCTGTCGCGCGCATTCACGATGAGATTGGAGAGAATCTGCCGGAACTGGTCGGCCGAGCCCAAAATCGGCGGCATCGGCTTCAACGAATTCTCAACCCGCACGCCGGCGCGCTCCAGTTGCCGCGCAAACAATGCGAGCGTGTCTTCCACCAGCGAGTTGATGTCCACGTTGGTGACCTGCTCGCTGTGCCGATACAGGCCGAGCATCTGGCGGGTGATGCGCGCCACGCGCTCGGTTTCCTTCTTGAGAATGTCGTAGATGGGCTGGCCGTGAGGCTCGACCATGGAACCCATCAGGTAGATGGAGTTCTTGATCGCCTCCATTGGGTTGTTGATCTCGTGGGCGATGGTGCCGGCCAGGCGCCCGGTGGCGGCAAACTTCTCAATCTCCAGAATGCGGCGCTCCATCTTCAACTGCTCGAGTTTGCGGAGCGCCGTGAAGTCGCGCAGCACGGTGACGGTATACGAAACCTGCCCGCGTTCGTCGTAGATCTTGCCGGAGCGCGCGTCGTAGTCCACTTCCGTCTGCAGCGTGGGGTTGAACAGGCGCAGCGGCGCGCTTTCCTTGTGGCTGAAAGCGTAAGTAAAGGTGGTGACGTAGGCCTCGAAGCGGGCGAGGTTCTTCATCTGTTCGGGGGTGCGAACAGCGTCCTCTTCTTCGGCCCCGAACAGCTCGCGCGCCAGCGGGTCGAGGAGCACGAACTTGGCGTTACTGTCGCAGACGGCGATGGGATCGCCCACGTTTTCGACGATGAGGTTGAGGCGATCGCGGTCCTGGCGGACGACTTCCTCGGCAGTGCGCAGGCGGTCGTAGTTGCTGCGCAACTCCTCGTCGGCGCGGCGCAGATCGGTGACGTCGCGCATCACGGTGACCATGCCCACGCGGACGCCATCGCGCGTTAGCGTCGGCGCGCAAACGGCCTCGAACAGCACTTCGTCGCCCTCGATGGCGTCAACCAGGGTCAGGTCGCGGGAGCTTTCCGCGTCCGAAACGGCCATCGAAGACAGCGCCGCGGAAAACAGCAGGTTGTTCAGTTCGACGGCGTGGGCTAGGCCCTCGGTGACTTCTTCGGGCAGCTTGAAGAAGCGCGCCGCGGCGCGGTTCTGGAGCAGCACCCGATGCTGCGCGTCGGTAAGGATGACCGGGTCGGGCATGCTCTGCATCACGGTGTTCAACTGCGCGATGGTGGTTTCCATGTCGCGCATGCGGTTGAAGTAATGCTCGACCTTGAAGAGCCGCGCCAGGTAGCGGTTGGCCAGTTCGGCGACGGCGCGCAGCTCCATCATCTCGCGCTCCATCCCGCGCGCGGGAACTTCCACGGCTACCAGCGCCGCGTAGGAACGCATGTCGCACACCTGGCAGACCTGTTCGTTGAGGCTGAGCCGGCGCGTGTGGTTCTGGTTGAGGACGGCCAGGCAATCGGCGGAGCGATGATCGCGCTCGGCTTCCCAGCAGGGACGCCGGTTGTTGTAGATCAGCGGATGGACGTAAAGCTTGCGGTTGCGATTGTAGGCAATGGTCGCCGGCGTGAATTCATGCAGGGCCGAGAGAACCGGCGCATCGGACCAGAGCGATACCCGGAAATAATCCTGTAGCGGCCGGGGACAGTTCAACGAAGCCACGGGACGGACCGTGGCGGACTCGAAGTCAACCTCGGCCACCAGAGCACGCGAAAAACCCAGCGCGAGAATCTCCTCCAGCAGCACGGGAAAGATTTCTTCAGCGCGTTCGGCTCCGAGCAGCCGCAGCGCCGCTCTCCGGCGGTGTCGCGCCAGATCGCTGTCCCCGTTCTGCCGTTCTACGCTGCTGTTTTGACGAGCGCGTAGCATCGGGGTCGCCATGTGGCCATGCCTCCACGCCGATTAGCGGCGGCCGGCGGCCCTCCGTTGGGTTCGCGCAGGACGCGGAGTTTCAATGACGGTTTCCTCGGCCACCGACTCCAGTTGCGGACGCGACACGATGCCGGTAAGACCAACGGCGTCGGCGTACTTGAGGTAAGTGTCGATGGACGCGACCACGACGCGCGCCTCAACCGTGATCAGATCGATGCCGACGAGGGAGATGCGCACCCAGGCGTCAATGACGATGCCCTTGTCGAGTACCCGATCAAGGACGTCAATAAGACTCGAACCGCCAGATACCCGTTCAACAGCCATTCCGGTCCTCCATTGCGACGTGCCGCCTTGCTCTTACCCGCGCCGTGTTCTCGAAGGTCGAGAAGCAGTCGGCGCTGGCCGCCTTCGCGCTCCCGGCGCGGGAGAAGGCAGCGCTTGTCGTACCTTGGGAGTCGGCCCGACCGCGGTTGTCAGGTGCGGGTCGTACTTCCACCAGTTCAGGCCGATCTGCTCCGCCTTATCCACCGAGCAAACGAGCAGCCTGATTCGAATGGTCAGCAATTCCACGTTCGCGAGGGAGATACGAACGTCGCCCGCTATCACCAGACCCTTGTCCAGCACCCGGTCAAGGATGTCGAGCAGGTTGGTTGTGCCGGAGACAGTCGGAACGCGGGTATCCATAGTTTTGTTTTCTAGGGAGACTACTGTCCGGCTGAAACCTTGAACCGAACCGTTGGATGCTAATCAGACCAGAATTGGCTGTCAACCGGCGGGAAGAAAATGCCCAACGGCAACTGGCTTGAAATTCAGCTACTTACAATCAACAGCGGCCTGCCGGCCTATTTTTCAACCAAATTTCCCACAGGCCCAAGATTGATGTTGAGCACCTCCAGGTCCTCCGGACGAAGGCCGAATTCTCTCGCCATTTCGCGGACCTTTTGCTCGAGCCTCATCAGCGCGAGACCCATCTGCTCAACCTGCTCGTCGGTCAGCGAACCTCCTTCCATGCGGCGAATCGCCTGGCGCTCCAGCACTTGACGCAGCAATTCCACCAGGCCAAGCACGAGCCGCGCGACTCCCTGCTCCACGTTTTCCGGCGAGCAGTCGATGCGGCTCGCGGCACGCTGCTGCGACTGCTCGAGCGAGCGGCGAAAATCCGCCACCGCCGCTTCGATCTCTTCCGGCGAAAGGCGCCGAGGCTCGCTGTCGCTCATCGCGGACCCTCCTCCAGCCGGACTGCCTCCACGGCGGCGAGTGGAGCCTCGTTCAGCTTCATGAATTCGGCTGGCGGCCACGGCCCGCTGACCAGCGCGCGCAACGTCTTGGGCAGGTTCACGCGCAGCATTTGATCCCGGAATTCCGCAGCGGCATCGAGTTCGATAAGCGCGTAGCAGCGAAGTTTCTCTTGTTGCTCGCTCTCCTTCCATGCCCGGGCGCAGACGCCTCGCCGCAGCGCCGTGACCGCCTCACGCAGCGCCGCTCTGCGTTCGCGGATGCGGTCCAGGTATTCGCGGCCCGAAGTCGTTTCGCCGGCGGGCGGTGTGAAGGTGAGGGCCGCGTCCATCTGCGCTAGCCCGCGAAAGTACTGGAGAGCGCGCCGGTAGGCAGCGGCATGCTGCGCGATGAAGCTGCGCAGGTCCTCCTCCGTCGCCACGGGATGGCCGAAGCGGAACGGGACGGTCTGCGCCTGGGCGAAAACCGAGCTTATCAGCCGCTGAAACTCGAGTGCCGCCTCCGTGGGCATTTTCTGCGGCTCCCACGGTGAGTAGAAACAACGCACGCCGTCCGCGTGGAGTTCGCGTACTTCGGCGCCGGCCACGCCGCGCCCGGGCGCGCGCACGTCTGCCTCGCTTTCGACGACGCAATAGCAAAGGAACATCGGAACAAAGGAAGCGGGAAAACCGCCTTCCTTGACTCGGTACTCAGTATTCGCTGCTCGGTACTTTCTTTTCCAGATGCCTGAGCGCGGTCTCCACCGAGGTTACCACTGCGTTCAGCCCAACGTAGACCAGGTCGACGCCGGCGAGGGAGATGACGATGCTGCCGTGGATGACCACGCCGGAATTGAGCACGTGGTCGAGGATCTCGACGAGAGAAACGTCGTCCTGACCGTCGCTGCCGACGAACACCACCTGCGAGGAGTTGGCCGCCATGCTATCTCCCGCTCTGGCGCGTGCTCCGCGAGGCCTTCTTGCCGGACCCGTTCGGCGAAGTGCGCGGCTCGTTGACGAAGGAGTAGGGTGGCCAGGGGCCGGTGGATTCGATGCGCGCCCCGCCCAGCCGTCCCGCGAAGCGCTGCAGCACGGCTTGGAAGCGGCGCGCTTCGGTGCGGCGCACCAGATAAGCGCCCTGCCAGAGCAATCCGGGCTGGCCGGCGCGCGGACCGGCGACGGCGTCAACGGAAACGTCGCGCAGGGCTTCGGCGAAGGCGTCAATTTCAACCGGCAGCGCCCGGCCCCGCTGCTGCAGCATAGTGGACTTCTGCCGCAGGTAGTCGGCGCCGCTCTGCGCCTGCACCGGCGCCGCGTTGGGGCCGACTTCTGAAAACACCTTCACGCCCCATTCCTCGGTTCCGGCGAGGCGGCGCAGCGTGGCGTTCACAAAGCTCTTCTGCTCCTGGACGTGCTTGCGCAAAGAGGCGTGCGAGAGAAACACCGATCCGAAGCGCGTGGGAAGCAGGTCAAGCTGCTGCGCGAGCGCGCCGACAACTTTCTGGTGCCGGACGCTGGCGCCGGCAAGCCAGTCGAGGTTCTGCATGTTCTGCTCGAGTCGCTCGGCGTATTCGCCGCGCTCCACGCGGCTGATCCAGCAGAGGAGGCCGCCGCAGGAGACGGTCTCGACGGCCGAAGCGCCGTCAATGCCGGAAACAGCATCGGGCCGGACGGCGGGACGCCCGCGACTGATGCCGTAGAGATAGAGCGCTTTTGCCGGCGCGGCTGGCGCGGGCTTGGGCGCCACACGGGCCGAACGCGGCCGTGGCCTTGGCCTTGGCCTGCGCCGCGCGGCAACACTGCGCCGGCGAAGCCGGGTTTTTCCGGCGGCGGGTCGCGATGGCCTGCGCCGAGCAGGCGGACCAGTCTTCCTGCCAGCTGTGCGGCGCGATTTCAGTCGACCTGCCATAAGCGGCGTGTGAAGGCCTGCAATCGCCGTTTGCCGGCAACCTCGCCGGGCGCTTCCGCGACGACCAGCAGGTCGCGCCCGTGATGGCGGCTGCGCAACGACGCAAGTGTCGCCATCTGCCACCGGCGCGCGCTCTGGCAACGGCGGCAGTTTCGAACCGACTCCGGTAGCAAGACGCGATTGACGACCAACGGGCCGGAGGGCGCGTGCATGCCGTGTAGTGCGCCCAGCAGACGTGCGGTTTCGCGATCGGGCAGCGGCTCGGCCAGCATGATCGGCCACACGCTAACCTGGCGCGGATCACGCAACATGCGGCCCAGCTCGCGCGCCCGCTGCTCCACGGCGGCAATCTCCACCGCCAGATCACGGACCAGCGGTAGTCTACGGTGCGGGGCCAGGGTTTTCAACAGGAGGCGGGCCCATCCCTCCATTCGGGCGGGCGTCCGGAGGAGTTCCAAGGCGTGGCCGGTTGGCGCCATATCTATGATAATGAACTGTTTACCGGACCGGACCAAATCGAGGATGCGGAAGGCGGCAAACAGCTCGTCCACGCCCGGCGGGACAACGTCGAGCAGGGCCTCGAGGACCCGGCGCTCGTAGCTCAGATCAACATGGACGCCGCCACGCGTTTCGGCGGTGAGCGCCGCGCCGATCTGCCGCCGCACGCCCGCGCTCCAGCGGGCAAACTCGGCAACGGCGTCGGCTTCGACGGCCTGGAATTTCGGGTCGCCGAGCACCGCGTGAGGCTGATCGGCGATTTCGGCTTCGAAGACGTCGTCGAGGGATGGGGCGGGATCGGTCGAGCACAGCACGACGGGAATTGACTTCCTGCGCTGGCGCTGACGAAATGCCAGCGCCGCCGAAATTGTTGTTTTGCCGACGCCGCCTTTGCCGAGTGTGAAGGCGAGAGGGACGTCGGGCGAGGGCCACGGGGCTGCGGTCAGTCTGACCTCCGGCGCGCGCGTGGGCCCAGGAGCGGCGGGAAGCTTGCCGCCCTGAAATACGTGACGGCCGAACTCGGCCAGCGACTTCGGTCCGAGCATGGGGCCGCCGGGATCCTCGCCAATCACGATCGGGAGCTTGGGAAACTCGCGCGCCAGAAACGTCCTGGCCGCGCGAGCTGCGCGGACGCGAGCCAAGCAATGATTGCACTTCCGTCCGGCGGCGACGACGGCGCGATTCAGGACAATGCGCGCGATGTCCATCGTAGGCGCGCTGGCAGCCAGTTCCCGGCGCACGCGGACGGATTCCTGCAGCGAGAAATTTTCCGGCGTGGTGACCAGCACAAGCTCAGCTTGACCGGCGCTGAGGGCCTGACGGACTTCTGCGACCATGCGCTCCCATTGAGTCACGACCGGCGGAACGGCGATGGTGGTGTGGGCGAAGGTTTCGGCCAGAACGCGATCGCGGCCGGCGGCGGTCTGAAGAAAATGGAGGAAGCGCGCGAGGTGCTCGGGTAATTGGAACAGGCGCAGCGTGTGCCCAATGGGCGCGGTGTCGACAACGATTTCGTCGTAGTCGCCGCGGGCCGCCAGGCGATGCAATGCGACCAGGGCGGCGACCTCGGCCATGCCGGGCAGCGTGGCGTCGAGCAACGGTTCGATCTCGGCGGCGGTGAAGATGGTCGCGCTCTCGATCAGCTCCAGCAGCGCGCCGCGCTGTCGCTTCAGGAAACGGGCAAATTCCTTTGAGGCATTGATTTCCCACGCCCACAGACGCGTGCCGGGGCCGAGGCGGACCGCCGTCGGCTGGTCTCCAAGCTTCTGCTGCAGGACATCGGCCAGTGAGTGTGCCGGGTCGGTGGACATGAGCAGCACGCGTCGGCGGGGCTGCTGACGCGCCGTGTAAGCGGCATAGGACGCGGAGACGGTCGTCTTCCCCACACCGCCCTTGCCGATGAAGAACGTGAGCCGCGCCATGGCGCGCATTCTATGCGCCTTCGGCCCTCTCTTGGCGGAGGTTGGTCCACCATTGACCTGCCTCGTCTTTGGCGCCTGCGCAGGCTGTTGCCTTCACCCGGTGCGGCAAAGTGGAATTTCCCCTCCCGCTATAATCCACCTTCGCCCTCGTGAACTCCGCACGCCAGACAGCAGTCCCCGCCATCGTCTGCCTTGTTGTCCTTTGGGCGCTCATCTACGTTTCCGGATTGTTTACGCCCGCGCTGCTCGACGATGCCGATTCGGTCCACGCCGAGGCTGCGCGCGAGATGGTTGAGCGCGGCGACTGGGTAACGCTGCACGCCAACGGCATTCGTTACCTGGAAAAGGCGCCGCTCATGTACTGGGCGGTGGCGGCCAGCTTCCAACTCTTCGGCGTCGGTGAGTGGCAGGCGCGCCTGCCGATTGCGCTGGGCGCCCTGGCCCTGATGCTGCTTACGTGGCGCGTCGGGCGCCGCGTTTACGGCGATTCCGGCGGGTTCGCCGCAGCATTGGTGATGGCGACCGCGGTAGGGCCGTATCTGTTCACGCGGTTTCTCATCCCTGACCTGTTGGTTGGACTTTGGCTGCTGCTGACATTCGCCTTTTTCTTGCGCGCTCTCCAGGAAGATCCGCCGTCACGGACGGCGTGCTGGGGCATGGCGGCGGCCTCCGCCTTGAACGTCCTCACGAAAGGCCTGATTGGCCTGGTGTTTCCCGCGGCGGTGATCGCGACGTACCTGCTGATCACGGGCGACACGCGGCGCCTGCTCAAGCTGCGGCTGCTCTCGTCGTCGCTGGTTTGGCTCGCCATCGCCGCTCCCTGGCACTTGATGGCCGCGCTGCGCAACCCTGCGCAGGGCGAAGTGCGCGGATTCTTCTGGTTCTATTTCGTCAACGAACACTTCCTCCGCTACCTGAACAAGCGCGTGCCACGCGACTACGACACCGTGCCGCTGCTTCTCTTCTGGGGACTGGTGCTGGTCTGGCTGCTCCCGTGGAGCGCGTTTTTGCCGCAAACGGCGGCGGAGTTCTGGCGCGCCTTGAAGCGTGCGCCAATTTTTGCGCGCGCGAGTGCGCGCGAGTTGAGCGCACGCGGGCGCGCCCATCTGGTGTTCGGACTGTGGGCGCTGGTGATCCTGGTCTTCTTCAGCTTTTCAACCCGGCAGGAGTACTACGTGGTACCGGCGATTCCGGCGCTGGCGCTGCTGGCCGGCGGCTGGCTGGGCCAATCCGGCGAGGCGGGCACCGTTCCAGCGTCCGACCGCGTGTCGTCCCTGGTCCTTCTGTTGGTCGCGACAGCGGTGTGCGTCGCCTGCCTGGGATTGGCGATCAGCGCTGCGCCGCCGCCTCCAGGCGCCGACATTGCCGACCTGCTGAGGAAGAATCCCGACAAGTACGCGCTCAGCTTCGGACATTTCTTCGACCTGACGCCTGAAGCGCTGGGCGCCTTCCGCGCGCCGCTGGTCTCGACCGGCATCGCGTTTCTGCTGGGCAGCGCGATGAACTGGTGGCTGCGGCGCCGCAATCGCGCTGCGGCCGCGAATGTGGCCCTTGCCGCCATGATGGTGGTGCTCCTGAACGCCGCTCATCGGGGACTGGTCATCTTCTCGCCGACGCTGACGAGCAGGCCGCTGGCCCAGGCGATCGCCGCAAGGCTCCAGCCCGGTGACCTGATCGTGATTGACGGCGACTACGAAGAGGGTTCAACGTTGAACTTCTACACGCGCCATCCCGTGCGCGTGCTCAACCATCGCGAGGCGAACCTGTGGTACGGCTCGCACTTCCCAGACGCGCCGCGCGTCTTCGAGACCAACGAGTCGTTCCTGAAGCTATGGGAAGGACCGGGGCGAGTTTATCTGTGGAGCCAGGTGAGCGAGCCCGGGCTTCTGCGCGGCTTGCCGGCGCACGAGGTGGCGCGAAGCGGCGGGAAGTACATCCTGACGAACCAGCCCCTGCGATAACGGACATCCACCGGGGAGGAACGGAACGCACGGGGTCGGATTCACTGTTTTTCTCTGCGGTTCTGTGGTGGGTTTCACCCTGCCGGGTGCAGCTTCCCGTCGCGCAGCACGAACTGATCGCCGCGCCAGGCAACGGTGTGTCCGGTATAGCTTGCAATCCAGACGAACACCGCGATGATGTCGCGCAGGGGGATGAGCCAGAAATCGCGAACCAGGCTCCGGTCCTGAAGGACGCCCGCGCCGACTTCGAACGCGACCGCAAGACGAAACAGCAGCGCTCCGAGCAGGAGCAACCACGACCAGAGCGCGTCGTGCGCGGCCGCCACCGCGAGCAGTGCCCAGGGAACGGCGAAGGTGAGCAGGAGTCCGGCGTAGCCCCAGCGGCGCGAGTGGCGCGTGCTGCGCGCCCAACGCAGCTGGTGCTGGAGAAACTCGGAGAAACTGTACTCGGGCAGGTGCGTGTCGACGACCACGTCGGAGAGCGCAACGCTGCGTCCGCTGGCGGCCACACGCCGTCCGAGCTCGTAGTCGTCGGCCAGATAGTCGACCAGGCTTTCGAAGCCGCCGATGGCGGGCAGGGCCTCGCGACTCAGCGCCATGGTCGAACCCAGGGCGAAGCGCACCGAGCCTTCCAGCTGTCGCGCTGCGAGGACACCGGCGTGGAAATCAGTGCTGATGCCGACGGCCTCCAGGCGTGAGCCGAGCGTCGCCGAGGCGTGCCCGCGGTACATGCACGTGACCAATCCAGTTTTGGGTGACACCAGCGGCGCCATGATGCGGCGCAGGTAGTCAGCCGGAACGCGAATGTCGCTGTCGTTAATGACCAGGTAGGGATGCCGCGCTTGCTCGAGCATCTGGATGAGGTTGCTGACCTTCAGGTTCGTGCCCAGTACCTGCGGACACACGACGAGCTTGATGGCGCGCCCGGGAAACTCGCGCATCAGACGATGCACGAGCGGAACAGCGTCGTCGCCCGGATCGCTCACGCCAAAGATAATTTCGTATTCCGGATAGTCCTGAAGACAGTGGCTGCGGAAGCTTTGATAGATGTCGGGATCAGTTCCGCGCAGCGGCTTCAGGATGGAAACTGGTGGAGTGAACGCACCGGAAACCTTCTGCGCGGCCCAGTAGCGCCGAAAGCGCCGCGCACCCCACAGGCACAGCACGTAGTAACCCACTCCGCAGCTGGTACAGACCACGGCGAGGAACTGAAGCCATTCGCGGAAAAGGTGAAACATCACGACTGCCTATCTTCCCATCCTTCGAAACGCCCGCCAATAGCACCTTAGGGCTTGGCACGACGGCGCTATTCGTACCGCAACGCCTCGATGGGATCGAGGTTGGCCGCTTTCCATGCCGGGTAGATTCCGAAGACCACTCCCACAGCGCAGGAGATGGTGAAGCCGGTGAGCGTCCAGAAAATCGACATTGTCGCCGGCAGCGACTCGAAGATCATGCGCACGGCTTGTGTGACCACGCCGCCCGCAAGGATGCCGATGGCGCCGCCGAGCGCCGAAAGCGTGATCGCTTCCAGCGTGAATTGCGTCAGGATGTCGAATTTGCGCGCGCCGATGGCCTTGCGCACGCCAATCTCACGGGTGCGCTCGGTGACCGACACCAGCATGATGTTCATCACGCCGACGCCGCCGACGATCAAACCGACGCTGGAGACGGCGAACATGAAGATGAAGACGGCGCCGGTGATCTGGTTCCAGACGTCGCTGAGCGAATCCTGGGTAAAAATGGCGAAGTTGTCCTGGTCCATCGGCCGCACTTTGCGGCGCCGGCGCAGCAACTCGCGCATCTCGTCGATGGTCTTCGGCATGTCATCGTGCGAGGTCGCCTTCACGCTGATCCAGAACTGCTTCAGCTCCGGATGCAGCTTGCGGAAGGTGCCGAGCGGAAAATAAACGATGTTGTCGGCAGGATTGCTGCCGCCCTCGAACACCGTCTTGCGCTTTTCGACCACGCCGATCACGCGGAAAAGTTCGCCTTCGATGTTGATCTCCTTGTCGAGCGGCGAGGCGTGCTGGAAGAGCTCGTCGGCGGTGTCGTTGCCCAAAACGATGACCTGCGTGTGGTGTTCATCGTCGAAGTTGCTGAACCACCGGCCTTCCCGCATTTTCAGGTCGAAGACCTCGGTGACGGCCGAGAGGTCACCCTCCAGGATCACGTTCTTGGCCTTGCGGCCCTCGTATTTCACCACGTAGGCGCCGGCGTTGAACTGCGGGATCTGATAGCGCAGGCCGGCGTTCACCGCCTTCACGTGCGGAAGGTCCTTGATGGCCATCGCGTCTTCGTAGGTGAGTTCCTTGCGCCGGCGCACTTCTTCCGGCAAACGGCCGAAGTTGAACGGCTCCAGGTGGAAGGCGAAGACAACGTCAGAGCCGATCTCGCTGATCACCTGCGTGACGTTGGCGTTGAGCCCGCGCACGACCGAGGAGATGCCGATCACGGTCATGACGCCGATCACGATGCCGAGCACGGTGAGCGCGGAGCGCAGCTTGTTCTTGCGCAGCGTCTCCAGCGCCATGGCAAAGTTTTCGCCCCAATCGTGACGGCGCTTCATAGCTCGGCCCTCAGAGCAACGATGGGATCGAGCAGCGCGGCCCGCTTGGCGGGATAGACGCCGAAGAAGATGCCGACACTGGCGGAAACGATGAGGCCGGCGAGGATGGACCAGAACTGAATCGAGGACGGCATGCCCACCAGCGCGGTGATGAGCTTGGCGAAGCCGGCGCCGATCAGCACGCCCACGATGCCCCCCACCAGCGCCATCGTCCCCGACTCGATCAGAAACTGGCGCAACACGTCGGCGCGACGCGCTCCCAGCGCCTTGCGAATACCGATCTCGCGCGTGCGCTCGGTCACCGAAACCAGCATGATGTTCATGATGACGATGCCGCCCACGATCAGGGAAATTGAGGCGATGGCGATCATGGCGAAGAAGAACGTGCTGCTGAGGTTCGACCAGAGGTCGAGAAAAGTCTCGTTCGTTTCGGCCGAGAAACTGTCGGGCGTGCCCGGCAGGTCGTGCCGGCGGGCGCGCAGGATGGCGCGCGCTTCGTCAACCGCCGACTCCAATCCGCTGCCTACGCCGTAAGACTTGCCTGAAATCCGAACGCTCTGATGTGTGCCGTACTGCTGCCGATAGGATGTGAGCGGGATGATGACGTAGTTATCGGCGCTCTGGCCAAGCGTTTTGCCCTCGCGCTTGCCGACGCCGACGACGGTATACACGCGGCCATCAACGCGAATTTCTTTGCCGATCGGGTCGAGCCCGGCGAGGAGATTGTCAACAATATCGTAGCCGATGACGGCCACCGGCGTGGCGTAGTCCATGTCGGTTTCGTTGATGAAGCGGCCGAGAACGATTTCCTTGTCGGCGATGCGGCCCATGGATGGCGTCCAGCCCCGCACCCACGTGTCCGTTGTGGACTGCGTGGCGTAGCGCACTTTGCCGCTGAAATTGATGTTCGAGGCGCCCACCACCTCGCAGTGATGACAGGCTTCCAGGACGGCGTGGTAGTCCTCCATGGTCAGGTCTTTGCGCTTCTGCGAGTCGAGCCACTGGTCGAGATTGCGGATGACCGGGCTGACCTTGTTGACGATGAAGACGTCAGCGCCCAGGTTGAAGATCTTCTCCGCTACGTAGCCGTTGATGCCGTTGACGAACGTGACCACGGCGATGACGGCCGCGACGCCGATCACCACCCCGAGCAGCGTGAGCACCGAGCGCAGCTTGTTGGCCCACAGGGATTGCAGCGCAATCCTCATGGCTTCGAAGAAATGCATATAAGGTTGAAGAGGGCCGAAAAAAGTCTACCAGAGCAGCGGCGCGCCGGGCGCAGATGCTTGCTTGAGCCGCGCGCGGCCGCCAGCCTAGATACGTCCTTGCAGATCAGCAAGTTCCACCTTGAGTTTTGGGCGCCTTTTGCGCCCCGATTGGCGCTCCGAACATCTATAATATTGAACGCAGACAGCTGGACCGGACGGTCGCTGCAGCCCGACCCGCGCTTGAGGATGCGGATGTCCGGCGTCCCAATGCTCACGCATTCGGGCGCCGAAGCGGCGCAGAGGAAAGTCCGAACTCCACAGAGCGGTGTGCCGGATAACGTCCGGGGGGCGGCCTTCAAAGGCCGCCAACGGAAAGTGCCACAGAGAACATACCGCCCGGCCGGCAACGGCTGGGTAAGGGTGAAAAGGTGCGGTAAGAGCGCACCGCCGCGGCAGTAATGCCGCGGGCACGGCAAACCCCACGCGGAGCAAGACCAAATAGGAAGGAACGCCCGGGAAACCGGGCGGCGCGCTGGCTCGGCGCGCCAAACCTTCGGGTAGGTCGCTTGAGGCGCGCGGTAACGCGTGTCCCAGAGGAATGACCGTCGCGGCGGCGCAAGCCGCCAGACAGAATTCGGCTTACAGGTCCGGATGTCGCAAAATGCCCTCCCGCTCGGAAACGTGCTGGGAGGGCATCAACTTTCCGGTTTCGTCGGCCAATCCCACCCGCCGCAATATCTCCCGGAAACGAGACTCGTTGCGCAGCCGGTCGAACGCGGGCGCGACTTTCATTATGATCATCTCTTCCGTCGCCCGTCGCTGAAGTACTCCTCTCCTGGATCACCGGTGAGGTTCTTGAACGGGAGCACCGCCATGCCGTTCGCGTAGCTGCCAGCCGACCTGATTGCGTTCCTGAGCGCGCTGTAGCTGCGCATCGCAAAAAGACTGGTGCCCTCACCGAGGACGGCAGCGGCGAGGGCATCACGTTTTGAGTGCCGCGCCGGCCAGACTACTTGTTCTTCCACACCGGCTTGCGTTTCTCGAGCACGGCACGCAGGCCTTCGTGCACGTCTTCGAGCGACATCAACTGATTCAGGTAGATGTCGTGCGACTTCTTCATCGCCTCATTCAGCGGCAGGCCCATGGAGCTGGAGATAACTTTCTTCGTCATCTCGAGAACGGGTGCGCTGAACTGCGAGATGCGGGCCTTCACTTCTTCCACCGTCTTCTGCAGTTCGGCTTCAGACACAACCCGGTTCACGAAGTTGAGCGCGTAGGCTTCCTCGGCGGAAAGGGCGCGTCCGGTAAGCAGCAGTTCGTAGCTCTTCTTCGGACCGATAAGCTGGGGAAGCATCACGGCCGCGAATGGCGGGAAGACGCCCAGGGTCACCTCCGGCTGCGCGAAACGCGCGTTGGGCGTGGCGATGATCATGTCGCCGAAGGCCACCAGTTCGGAGCCTGCGCCGATCGCCGGGCCGTTGACCACCACGATGAGCGGTTTGGAAACTTCGCCGAGCGCGGTAAACACGCGGTTGAAGGCGTCGAGCGTCTGGAAAACGCGATCGGGCTTGGAGTCTTCGAGCGAAATGCCGTACGAAAACGCCTTTTGCGAGGAGTCGAGCAGGATGGCCTTCACGTCGGCGCGGCCGTTCAGGCTTTCAATCGCCTCGGCCATCTCACCCATCAGGCCGACGGTGAGCACGTTCTTGTCGGGGTGATTGAGGGTGATGTGCGCGACGTCGCGCACCACGTCGAACTTGATGAGCTTGAATGCCTGGGCCGGGACGCTGCTGGTGGCCATGGATGAGACGCTCCCCTGCGTCCGGCGCTGGTTCCAATCTGCCGGCGCGGCGTGATTATCTGCTGAAACTGATTGCGAGACAAGCGCGCTTCGCCTCTACAATGTGGCCATGCGGATAGCTCTCGGCGCCGACCACGCCGGCTTCGAATTGAAGAACAGGATCAAAGCGCACCTTGCCGCGCGCGGCTTCGCGGTGGACGACCGCGGCACCGGTTCGTCTGAATCGGTGGACTACCCCGATTACGCCCAGGCGGTCGGCCACGCGGTGGCCTCGCGCCGCGCCGATTTCGGCATTCTGGTGTGCGGCTCCGGGATCGGCATGGCGATCGCCGCCAACAAGGTTCCCGGGGTGCGCGCGGCGCACGTCTCCAGCGAATACGAAGCGCAGATGTCGCGCGAACACAACGACGCGAACGTGCTCGCCGTCGGCGCGCGTGTGCTCGATGAGCCGAGGGCGCTGGCCATCGTGGATAAGTGGCTGGCGACCGAGTTCGCCGGCGGACGTCACCAGAAACGCGTCGAGAAGATCCACGCCATCGAAGGCGCGCGCGAGTCTGCGTCACGATAGCCGATGCCTGCGTCCCGCGACCCATATTTCGTCAGCAGCGACCCGAAACTGCTTGACGTCGGCATGGTCCATCGGTTCCTGACCAACTGCTACTGGGCCAGGGGGATCCCGCGCTCTCTTGTCGCCCGCTGCATGCGCAACTCCCTGTGTTTCGGCGCGTATCGCCGCAACGGCCGCAAGTCCGAACAGGTTGGCTTCGCGCGCGTGGTCACCGATTACGCTACCTACGGCTACATCGCCGACGTGTTTGTTCTCCCCCAGCACCGCGGCCGCCAGCTGGGCAAGCGCCTGATGCGCGCCATCATGGAGCACCCGAAGCTCCAGGGCTTCCGGCGCTGGGGGCTCGTCACCAAAGACGCGCACGGGCTCTATCGTCAGTTCGGATTCAAAAACGTGAAAGCAGCCGCGAAGTATCACATGCAGATCTACAAGCACGATATGTATCGGAAGCGGTGATCGTCGGCGACGTAATGTTCGCCCCGTTCTGTGGACTTGAAACCGGGCAACACCTGCGTGGCGCGGACGCCCTCGTCCGAGCGTGTGGAACGTCACAAACAGAGGCTTCGTCGCCCGCTGAAGATGCGGCAAACGACGTCGGTAGCTGTCCGTCTTAGGTTTGAAGCGCACAGTGAGCGCGGACAAGGGCGTCGGCGCCACGCATTTTAGGGTCGGCGGCGGATCGGAACGAACGCCAGTCTACGTCACCTGATCGCCTCAGCCTCCCACGCGACGGCGACACTGCAACGCTCTGGTTACGCCCGCTGGCGTCGTCGTACACTACTTGCTTACGTCCGAGAGGTCCTCCGTGCCCGATACAAACTGGATGTCGCGCCCCCTCGCCGAAACCGATCCGCAGATTGCGGCCGCCATTGACAATGAAGTTCGCCGCCAGCACGAGGGTTTGGAGCTGATCGCTTCGGAAAACTTCGTCAGCGAAGCCGTGCTCGAGGCGATGGGCTCGGTGTTCACCAACAAGTACGCCGAGGGATACCCCGGGCGGCGCTACTACGGCGGATGCGAATTCGCCGACGTGGTGGAGGACCTCGCCCGCGACCGCGCCAAGTCGCTCTTTGGCGCCGAGCATGCCAACGTCCAGCCGCACTCCGGTTCCACGGCAAACATGGCCGCCTACGCCGCCGTGCTTCAACCGGGCGACACCATCCTCGGACTCAACCTCGCGCACGGCGGCCATCTCACCCACGGACATCACCTGAACTTTTCCGGCAAGACGTACAGGGTCGTGCCCTACGGCGTGACGCGCGAGAGCGAGACCATCGACTACGACGTGCTCGAGGACCTCGCCGAAAAAGAGCGCCCGAAGATGATCATCGGCGGCGGCTCGGCATATCCGCGGATCATCGACTTCGCGCGCATGCGCAAGATTGCCGACAAGGTCGGTGCGATCTACCTGGTGGACATGGCACACTTCGCCGGCCTGGTCGCCGGCGGCGTGCACCCGTCGCCGGTGCCGCACGCGCAGATTGTCACCACGACCACCCACAAAACGCTGCGCGGGCCGCGCGCCGGCATGATCCTGTCCAAACAGGAGCACGCGGCGGCCATTGATAAGGTCATCTTCCCGGGCGTGCAGGGCGGACCGCTGATGCACATCATTGCAGCGAAGGCGGTGTGCCTGCTGGAAGCGTCGCAGCCGGGCTTCCGCGATTACGCCCGCCAGGTCGTCGCGAATGCCAAGGTGCTGGCGGAAACGATTGCGGCGCAGGGCTTCCGCGTCATCTCCGGCGGGACCGACACGCACCTGATGCTGGTCGACGTCTTCTCCAAAGGCATGCTGGGCAGCGAGGCGGAGAAGGCGCTGGGCGAGGCGGCGATCACCGTCAACAAGAACGCCATTCCGTTCGATCAGAATCCGCCACTGAAGCCTTCCGGCATTCGCATCGGCACGCCGGCGCTGACCACACGGGGCATGAAGGAAGACGAGATGCGCCAGATCGGCCGCTGGATCGCCGAAGTGCTGGAGAACCGTAACGACGCCGCTGTGCTCGGCCGCGTCCGCCGGCAGGTGATGGATCTGGCCGAGGCGTTCCCGCTCTATCCCGGGAGACGCGCGCGGATCCTTCAGCACGCGGGAAGCTGACGTACGCCGAATCTGCGACGTTGCGTCCGGAGCAATGCACAACGCATCTATATGCTTTCCGGTAGCACTGCATTGTGAGCACAACCATCGCGCAACCCGATGCGACACGCGCCGGCCGAACTCCGCGTAGCGGCGCGCCGCCGGCGTCGCCGGCCTCTTTGACGCCCGCGAAACCGAAGAAGCCCATCTTCCAGCAGCTGCCGGAAGTGTGGGCGCTGCTGCGGCCGCGGCGCGGGCTGCTGGCGATCGGCATGGTGCTGATGGCCATCAACCGCGTTGCCGGCCTGGTGCTGCCTGCCTCGACCAAGTTCCTGATTGACGACGTCGTCACCAAGCGGCACACGCAACTGCTCGGCCCGATTGTGGCTGCGGTGCTGGGCGCGACGATGATCCAGGGCATCACCTCGTTCGCGCTCACCCAGTCGCTGTCGAAGGCCGCGCAGCGCATGATCGCCGAGCTGCGGCGCAAAGTGCAGGAGCACGTTGGACGGCTGCCGGTCGCTTACTACGACTCGAACAAGACCGGCGCGCTGGTCTCGCGCATCATGAGCGACGTCGAGGGCGTGCGCAACCTGATCGGCACCGGGCTGGTCGAGTTCGTGGGCGGATTGCTGACCGCGGCTCTGGCCATCGTGGTCCTTTTCCGGATCAGCCCGCTGATGACGGCGATTGCGCTCGGCATCATGCTGGCGGGCGCGCTCGGTTTGCGCACGGCCTTCAAGACGCTGCGGCCCATCTTCCGCGAGCGCGCAAAGATCAACGCGGAAGTCAGCGGCCGGCTCACCGAGTCGCTCTCCGGCGTGCGCGTGGTGAAGGGCTACCACGCCGAAGAGCGCGAGCACGGCGTGTTTTCCGCCGGCGTGCAGCGCCTGCTCGATAACGTGCTGCGCACGCTCACCACCATGAGCGCCATGAGCCTTTCCAGCAGCGTGCTGCTCGGCGTCGCCGGCGCCGTTGTCATGTGGCTCGGCGCGCGGCAGATTCTGAACGGCTCGCTCACCCTGGGCGGCTACTTCACCTACACCATGTTTCTCGCCTTCATGGTCGCGCCGCTCTTCCAGGTCGTGGGCATCGGCACGCAGTTGACGGAAGCGATCGCGGGCCTGGAGCGCACCCGGGAGGTCTTGAGCGAGCGGCCGGAAAACGAAGACCCGCGGCGAACGGTGGCGCTCGCCGACATTGCCGGCGACGTCGCTTTCGAGAACGTGAATTTCGAATACGACGCCGGCAAGCCCGTGCTCCAGGATGTGAGCTTCCGCGCCGCCCCGGATACGGTGACCGCGCTGGTCGGCTCTTCCGGTTCAGGCAAGAGCACGATCATCGGACTGGTAGCGGCGTTTTACGTCCCCAGCAGCGGACGCGTGCTCGTCGATGGCGTGGACCTCTCCACCGTCCGGCTCGATTCCTACCGCACGCGCCTGGGCGTGGTCCTGCAGGAGTCGTTCCTGTTTGACGGAACCATCCGCGAGAACGTGGCGTTTTCGCGCCCGAACGCCACCGAAGACCAGATCATGGCCGCGTGCCGCATCGCGCGCGTGGACGAGTTCGCGGAGCGCTTCCCGCAGGGTTACGACACGATCATCGGCGAGCGCGGCGTCAAGCTCAGCGGCGGCCAGCGCCAGCGGGTCTCGATTGCGCGCGCCATCCTGGCCGACCCGCGCGTGCTGATCCTGGACGAAGCTACATCGAGCCTCGACTCGGAGTCGGAGCAACTGATCCAGGAAGGCCTGTCGCAACTGATGCGCGGGCGGACGACCTTCGTCATCGCGCATCGGCTCTCCACCATCCGCCGCGCCGACCAGATCCTGGTCGTCGAAGCCGGCCGCATCGTCGAGCGCGGCAACCACGCCGAGTTGTTGGCCGCCGGCGATCGCTATTGGGAGCTGTACACCAGGCAGCACGGGCTGGAGCAGAACCTCTTCCTCGCTCCCGGCGAGGGCGATACGGTGGATTCCCGCGAGTCCGCGAACGGCGCCCAGGGCGCCCGCACTCCCGATATCGCCAGCATTTTGAGCGGCCGGCAACCGTAGGAAACCGCCGTTGGTCGTCGGCCGTTGGTCGTTGGCCAAACCGATTCTGCCTGTGCCGACGGCCGCAGACCGGCCGGCGACCGCCTTCCCGCGCTAAACTAGCCTCGTGAGAGTGGCGCTTGACATGCGCCGCATCGGCGCGTTCGGCGTAGGGACGTACGTTCGCAACGTGGTGCGGGCGCTGGCGCACCTCGACACCACGAACGAGTACGTCCTGATTGGCGCGGCCGGGCGCCTGCGCGAGTGGGAAGAGCTGCCGGCTAATTTCTCGCCGGTTGCTTTCACGCCTGAACCATCGTCTCCGAACTACTACCTGGAATTCCATCGGGTCCTCCGGCGCCGGGCTTGCGACGTGCTGCATGTTCCCTACTTGTTTTATCGCCCGCTGTTCGCGCCCTGCCCGTACGTGTTGACGGTGCACGACCTGCTGGCGTTCTTCTATCCGTCGCTGAACGGCAACGGCTTCAATCGCGCGCTGCACTCCTTCCTGACGCGCCGGGCGCTGAACAACGCCGCCCACATCATGGCGGTCAGCAACTTCACCCGCAACGAGCTGAAGCGGCTCTACGGTATTCCCGCCGAACGCATCCGCGTCGTCTACAACGCGATTGATGACCGGCTCGCGCGGGGGCATGCCACGCTGGCGGAGCGCCAGACGATTGCCGAGCGCTACCAGGTGCGCTATCCGTTCCTGCTCTACGCGGGGAACATTCAGCCCCACAAGAACGTGGGGCGCATCATCGAGGCCTTTTCGGCGCTGAAGAGCGAACTGCAGAAGGAAGACAGATTCGGCGACCTGAAGCTGATCATCATCGGAGATGAGCTCTCGCAGCATCCCGACCTGCGGCGCACGGTGGTGCGCGGCGGCGTGCAGAACGACGTGCGCTTCCTGGGTTTCGTCCCGATCGATTCGCTCCGAATTTTTTACGACGTGGCCAAAATCTTTGTCTTTCCCTCGCTCTATGAAGGATTCGGCCTGCCTCCGCTCGAGGCCATGGCGCACGGCACGCCGGTCGTGACCTCGAACGTCAGCTCATTGCCCGAGGTCCTGGGCAACGCCGCCGTGATGGTGAATCCCGAGAACGTCTTCGAAATTATGCGGGCATTGCATCGCGTCCTCATTGACCAGCCGCTGCGCGAACGCATGAAAGAGCGCGGCTACATCCAGGTGCAGCGCTTTTCCTGGCACAATTCCGCCGAGCAGGTCCTCGACGTGTATCGCCAGGTAGCGCAGAAATGACTTCCCACCCGGGTACGCGCCTCTCGGCTGCCCTCGAAATACCTTGTCAAGCCCTTCTGCGGCGAATTCCCTCGTAAACCCCTCAGTGCAAACGGCAAAAATCGCCACGCTGCCTTCCCATTTCCCCTCACCAATTTGCTACTCTGGAAAAGAGGCGCAAAGAAGGCCGGATCGCCGCTCCAGTTGCTCCACTCGAGATTGCGTTCGAGGACCTGGGTTCGCGCACCTGGAGGGCCAAGACTGAAAACAAACATTTTAAGACCTCGGTCTTAACCCCAACGCCTGCAGCACGTTACCGGGAAACATCGCCGCAACTCATTGAAAAATCACAGCACCAGGGGGGTGAGGGGTAGGGGAGCACCTCAACGTTACAGACAGCGCGCCTGCCTCACTGAATAGACTGCCGGCACGATACACCCGCGCTCGTCTGTGTGGCTTCTAACCTGGCAGGAGCGGATGTGAATCGGGCTCGCAAGGTCGGGGCGGTTGGCGCGGTGTTGCTGCTGCCGGCCCTGGTCTTGGCACAGCCGGCGCCTTCGCTCGCCCATTCAGCCACCAGCATTGTGCAGAACATGGTTGCCGTGCAGCGGCGCGATGCCGCCCAGGGCCGCGCCTATACGGTGGTGCGCAACTACGAGCTTTGGGGTCACGGGCCTCAGGCGCGGCAAGCCGAGGTGCTGACAAGAGTGGATTTCGTTCCCCCGGACCGGAAGTCGTTCGCCATCCTGCGCCAGCGAGGAAGTGGACGCGGAGCGAGCGTGGTGCGGCGTCTGCTGGAAGGCGAAGTGGAGAGTAGCGCCAGCAACGGTGCAAGTGAGATATCGGAGCGGAATTACCAGTTTGCGTACACCGGGCAGGAGTTGCTCGACGGCCGCCGCTGCGAGGTCCTGCGCGTGGAGCCGCGGCGGCAGGAGCGCAATCTGCTGCGCGGACGCGTCTGGGTGGATGCCTCGACCTATCGCCTGGTTCGGCTGGAGGGAGAGCCGGCCCGCAACCCGTCCTGGTGGGTGAAGGCCACTCATGTAACCATCAACTTTGCCGAAAGAGACGGCCGCTCGCTTCCGGTAGCCAGCACCATGGCAGCAGATGTACGCCTTTTCGGACCGCATCTGCTCACCTGGCACGAAGTGTCCTACCAGGGTCAGCCCGCGCCTGTCGCCGCTGATGCGAAACCACGTGGCTCGGGCAGGTGGGGCCTGCGACGCCCGGTTCCGGCGGTCATCGAACCGCCATTGCGGTAGCCTGACCATCGAGCGCGGTCTTGCTGCGGTAAGCGCGGCACAAGCGTGCCATTGCGTGTTGCCACGCCAGGCCGTAAAATCCTTGCGCTTATCCCCACGGAAATGAAAAGGACCTTTGCCGCCATACTGCTCGTCGGCGTGTGCATCGCTCCGGTCATGGCGGAGCGCAGGCAGCACGATAGCCATCCCTACCACCCTCCGGTGGTGGAGCGGAAGGCTCGCCGTGTACCGGTTACGACGCCGCAGCGCCCACCCGCTCCGCCGCCGAAGATCGCTCGCCGAAAGTAGGAACGGCGGCTCCCGAGATCAGCAGCAACTCGTGTGGCGTCGCTTCAAGCGACGACGAAGCTACAGCGTTGTCCTGAAGAAGTTCGCGATGTGATAGCCGTCGAGGAACTTGTACGGGGCTTCGCCCAGGGTGTAGTGCCCGCAGGGCAGCTCGATGGCGCGGAAGTCGAGTTCGTGGGCGCGGAACTGGCGCACGACCTCGCGGGAAAACTCAGGCAAGAAGGTCAGGTCGTAACGCGCGTAGATGACCAGCGACTTCCTGGGATAGCGCGTGAACTTCTCAAAGTACGCCGCCGGACTGATCCCCAGCCACGCCGCGCGCAGGCGGTCCAGATCGAGCGCCGGCTCGATGCCGGCGCGAATGTGGCGCGTGCTCTGTCCCGTCCACACGACATCGGCGAAATAGGTTGAGGCGTGGTTGAAGGCGTTCACCGCCACGCGCCGGTCGTGCGCGGCGGCGAGGAACGCATAGCACGATCCCAGGCTGGTGCCCAGAATGCCGAGCCGGGAGTATCCCTGCTGCTGGAGCCAGTCCAGGCAGGCGCGCACGTCGATCACGGCCTGGCGGGCAGCGTCGGTGGTGCGCGCGATGTTCGCCGAGACGGCGTAGTCGGCGCGCTCCAGGTGCGCCGGCATGCGAATGTCGTGGTACGGCATGCTCAGTCGCAGCGCCGCGATGCCCATCAGGTTGAACATCCGGCAGAGCGAATTGTGGCTGAGCGCGTCGGAGTTCCACTGCGGCATCACCACTACCGCGCGGCGGCCGCGCGCCGGGAACCAGCGCGCGTTCACCAGATTGTTTTCTGGATACGGCGTGTGCACCGGCGAAGTGAAGCGCAGGAACTCGCCGGTTTCGTCGGGTACGTCACGGTTGCGCTGCTCGCGGTCGCTGCCCGTGGCGAAGCGCTCAACCTTGCGGCGCTCCAGGCGGAAGTCGCCGGGCGTGACGTAGGAGAAAAACGTGTCGCTCTCGGCAATGATGCGGCGGTTCAGCTCGTGCAGAAAGCGCTCGGCGCCGCTCTCGTCGGCCGGGAAGTTGCCGTTCACCAGCGGCCAGCGGCAAGCCCAGTCCAGTCCCCACTCGAAGGGACGGACCACGCGATTGTTGTCGCGCGTGGTGAGGTGCGTCTCCCACTCGTACATCCATTGCTCGTAACGCTTACGCATCGCCATTGATAGGATAGCCGTTCGGCTGAGCTGCTGCGAGTATGGTGCAGCCAATGGCGCGCAGGCCAGGGCGAGCGGCGCATGATCGGCTTGAGCGGCGAGGAATAGACGGCGCGGGCGAGGAGCAGACGGCGCCCGCGCCGTACGTGCAATCCATGAACGGCGACCAAGAACGCCGAGATTAACGAGACATCTACTCTCACTCAACCGCAAAAACGCGGGTGGAAACGATTCTGTAAAACAGTATTAGTAGCGGGTTAGGAGAAAGGGCCCGGCTATTTCACCCAGGTGCGCCGGACGCGAGCGCCGATGTCGCACAGGACCTCATAAGAGATTGTTCCGGCGAGGCAAGCGTGCTCATCGGCGTTGATTGCGCACTCCCCGCTGCAACCGAGAATGACGACCTCATCGCCGACGGCAGCGTCGCCGATTCCGGTGACGTCCGCTAGGGTGATGTCCATGGAGACCCGCCCGGCAATGGGCGCGTATTTGCCGCGCACGATGACTCGCCCGGCGGAGGACAGTTTGCGGCTGAGGCCGTCGGCGTAGCCAACCGGAAGAACGGCCAGCGTTGTTTTTGCTTTTGTAACAAACGCCCCGTTGTAGCCGACTGGCTGGCCCTTGGGAACGTCGCGCAGGCCGATAATGCGGGTCTTCCAGCTCAGCACCGGCACGACCGGCAGCACCGGCGCGACAGCGGTGTGCTTGCCGGAATTGACGTAGGGCAGTTGATAACCGTAAAGCGAGATGCCCGGACGCACGAAGTTGTGCCAGGTGCTGCGCCGCGCGGCGATGGCCGCCGAGTTTGCCAGGTGGAGAAAGCGCGGGCGCACGCCAGCCTTGGCAAAGCGCGCGAACGCCTGTGCGAAGCGCCTTTCCTGGTCAGCCGCGTCTTTCGCGTTCAGCACCTCTGCCGACGCGAGGTGGCTGAAGACGCCTTCCGCGACCACGCGGCCGGACGCGAGCAGCGCCTTGAGAAACTTCTTTTCATCGCCCTGCGCCAGGCCGAGCCGCGCCATGCCGGTGTCGAGCTTAACGTGCACCGGAACCGCGCCGACGTTCATCTTCTTCGCCGCGGCCTGAAGCTGATCGAGCGACTCGCGCTGCCAGACCGCAGGCGTGAGCTTGTGCCTGATGACGGCCTCTTCTTCGCCGCGCCAGAAGCCGGTCATGAGCAGGATGCGTCCGCCGATGCCCGCCTCGCGCAGGCGGACGCCTTCCTCGGTTGAGGTCACGCCGAGCCAGGCCGCGCCGGCCTCGATGAGCGCACGCGCGCACTCGACGGCGCCGTGTCCGTAGGCATCGGCCTTGACCACGGCGCACACGGTCACGTCAGGGCCGACGTGCTTTTCAATGACACGGAAGTTGCGCTGCAGCGCGCTCAGTGAAACCTCGGCCCAAGTGGGTCGCATGCCGAGTTTTTTACTCCTCCAGTGCTCGCGACTCAAAGCGCGTGGAGTTCTTCAAGAACGCCAGCTGTACGGTTCCGGTTGGGCCGTTTCGCTGCTTAGCGATGATGAGTTCGGCCATGCCTTGCAGCTCGGGCTCGTCGGGCTTGTACACTTCTTCGCGAAAAATGAAGGCGACCACATCAGCGTCTTGCTCGATGGAGCCGGATTCGCGCAGGTCGGCGAGCTGCGGGCGATGTCCGCGGTCGCCGCGGCTTTCGGGCGCGCGGCTCAACTGCGAGAGCGCGATCACGGGAATGCGCAGCTCCTTGGCGATCGCCTTCAGACCGCGCGAGATGGCGGAGACTTCCTGCGTGCGGTTTTCGAAGCGGCGTCCGCCGCCGAGCGGCGTGGCCGACATGAGCTGCAGGTAGTCCACGATGAGCAGGTCGAGGCCGTGCTTCTGCTGCAGTCGGCGCGCCTTGGCGCGCATCTCCTGGAGCGAGACGCCGGGCGTGTCGTCGATGTAGATGGGTGACTCGGCGAGCGCGGCGAGCGCTGCCACCAGCTTCTGATAGTCCTCGCGGCCCAGGAAGCCGGTGCGCAGCTTGTGCGAGTCCACACGCGCCTGCGAGCACAGCAGGCGGAGAAGCAGCGCCTCGCGCGACATTTCCAGCGAGAAGACCCCGACCGATTTCTTGTCGCGCACGGCGGCGTTCTCGGCGATGTTCAGGGCGAAGGCGGTCTTGCCCATCGACGGGCGCGCCGCGATGATGACCAGGTCCGAGCGCTGGAGTCCGCTGGTCATGCGGTCCAGGTCTTCGTAGTGCGTCTCAAGGCCGGTGATGCGCTGGCCGCGCTCGTAGAGCTTGTCGATTGAGCCAAAGGATTCCTTGACGATCTCCGGGATGTCGAGGAAGCCCTTGCCGATGCGGTCGTCGGAGAGGCGAAAAATTTCGGCCTCGACGCCATCCAGGACCTCGGCTGCCGGATCAGCCTGCTCCATGGCGCGGGCAATGGCGCTGTTGGCGGCGTGGATGAGGCCGCGCAGCAGCGCCTTGTCCTTGACCAGGCGGATGTGCTGGACGATGGACTCGCGGCGTGGGACACCGTCCGTCAACGAGGCCAAATAGGCGACACCGCCGACCGCTTCGACCTCCTTGTGGCGGCCCAGTTCGTCGGTGAGCGAGATGACATCGATTGGGCGTCCCGACTCGGCCAAATCGCTCATGCGCTGGTAGATACGGCGGTGGGAATCGAGGAAGAACTCGTCGGGCTTCAGCGACTCGGCGGCTTCGTTGTAGGAGAAGTTGTCGAGCAGGATAGCGCCCAGGATGGAGCGCTCAGCTTCGATGGCGGCTGGCATGCCCCGGTCGAGAATGTGATCGGTGGTGGCCATCAGTGGGTACGAGCAGAGTAGCGAGAGCGCGGGGACACGTCATCCGAAGATTGGGGCTCTGCCTGAGCAAAACTCGGAAGTCGGTGGATTTCGTGGCCCACGGCGCGATTATGGCATGGAACGACAACACCCGGGTTGTGGTGGCTTGCCGGCGAGAGGGGCGGGGTCCCCCAGCGCGCCGGGTTTTGGCGCGATGAGGTGCAGACGGCGCCCGCCGTACAACATGAAGAGCATGCCATAAAAACGAAGTGGGAGTTTGCGCCAGCCACGCAAACTCCCACCGTAGGTGAGATTTCCTTTCGCCGACCTGCCGATCAGCGGCGGCGTCTTCGTGCCGCATTGTCCCGCCAAAGCGGGACCGCGCCCTGGAATGAAGTTGCGCGGCCTTGGTCTTCCGCCGCCCGCCGAGTAGGGCGACAGAAGTGGCGCCGGCTTCGGCCGTCCCGGCTTTCACCAGGACTTGACCCCGACTTTCGCCAGGACCTGAAGCTCCAACTCGCGCTGGAACTCTGCTGCCGGGCCGCCTGACCGCAACTTCGTGTCTCCGATCGGTCCGGCCTGGAATCCGAAATCGCTTTCGGACCGCTGGTGGGACCGTAACGGGATTGCTCCCGCTGCGCTTCCCTGTGCGAAGCGAGCAACGGATTGCTCCGGCTCGCCCCCGTCGGGTGGCCCTTTCGGATTGCTCCGATTGGGGGCTACCCGCGTTGCCGGCCACGCTGCCGGCGCCATGAGCGCCAGCTGCGCCGAAATCTGGCTTCACCCGCACTGAACCGGCCACCGAAGCGGCCATTGTCCAGTCGTGGTTAGGCAAGATCCGCGTGATCGAAGAACGCGTCCCAAGCGAAAACGCCTCAGGACATCTCACGCATTTCGTTGCGCGGCACTTTGCAACAGCGCCAAGGCCGCATCAAGCGGAAAGCGGGGCCGTGTTGTGACTTTCCTGTTCAGAACGCGAAAGGTTGTGGAAACGGGTGGAAAAGGAGACTCCGTGGCGCAGATTGACGCGAGTGAGGGCAGCGTCGAAGGAGAAAAAGGGATGAACTGCGGTTCATCCCCTTTGGCGAACAGCTTCCGGACGCAGGCTACTCGCGGACGCCATCCATGAACGCGCGCAGTTTGCGCGAGCGCGAAGGATGACGCAGCTTGCGAAGGGCCTTGGCCTCGATCTGGCGGATGCGCTCGCGGGTCACGGCAAACGACTGGCCGACCTCCTCGAGGGTGTGCTCGGAGCCGTCTTCCAGGCCGAAGCGCATCTTGATGACTTTCTCTTCGCGCGGCGTCAGCGTGCGGAGGACCTGAGCAGTCTGCTCCTTCAGGTTGACGTTGATGACGGCCTCGGCGGGCGAGATCACGGCGCGGTCTTCGATGAAGTCGCCCAGGTGCGAGTCTTCTTCTTCGCCGATGGGGGTCTCCAGCGAGATCGGCTCCTGCGCGATCTTGAGCACCTTGCGGACCTTGGCCACCGGAATGTCCATCCGCTTGGCGATTTCTTCGCTCGTTGGCTCGCGGCCCATTTCCTGCACAAGCTGGCGCGAGGTGCGGATGAGCTTGTTGATGGTCTCGATCATGTGCACCGGGATACGGATGGTGCGGGCCTGGTCGGCGATGGCGCGCGTGATCGCCTGGCGGATCCACCAGGTAGCGTAGGTGGAGAACTTGTAGCCGCGGCGGTACTCGAACTTGTCCACCGCCTTCATCAGGCCGATGTTGCCTTCCTGGATCAGGTCGAGGAACTGGAGACCGCGGTTGGTGTACTTCTTAGCGATGGAGACCACCAGGCGCAGGTTGGCCTCGATCAGTTCGCGCTTGGCCTTCTCGGCGTCGATGTCTCCCTGGATGATTTCGCGCTGGGTGCGGCGCAGTTCCTGGAAGGTGACGCCCGCCTCGGACTCCATCTTCTCCAGGTCGTTGCGGATCTGGCGCGACTGGCGGCGGAGTTCCTTCTTCTGCTCTTCACTGCGCGAGGCATCGGCCTTGCGGTCCAGGTTGTTGGCCTGGATGTCGAGCGCGCGCATGGTGTCGACCGTCTTGCCCACGCGGTCGATGAGGCGCTTGCGCTCGGCATTGGTGTACGGGATGCCGCGGATCACGTCAGAAATGGCGACCACTTCGCGACCCAGGTTCCAGCGGGTGCGGCGGAATTCCTTCGGCTTCTTGGTGCGCGGAATCTCGTGCAGGCGCTCGGCGAGCACCTGCGCGCGCTTGTAGTGCTTCTGCAGGTCGTCAATCCAGTCGGTGACTTCCTTCAGGCGGTTCTGGAGGACCTCTTCGGTGATCTCCTCTTCGTCGCCGAGGGTGACGATTTCCTTGATGCTGCGCACACCGCGCTTCAGGTCGTCGCCGGTGGAGAGGATCTCGCGGATGACGATGGGCGAGCGCGAAATGGCCTTGAGCACGCGGAGTTGGCCGCGCTCGATGCGCTTGGCGATTTCCACTTCGCCCTCGCGGGTGAGCAGCGGTACGGTGCCCATCTCGCGCAGATACATGCGGACGGGGTCGTTGGTCTTCTCCAGGGCGCCGGGAGTGAGGTCGAGCTCGACTTCCTCGCCGGCCTCGATCTCCTGGTCGAACTTCTTCTCCATCGCCTGCGAGGGCAGCTTGGGGCCCTCGAGCACGTCAATGCCCTGCGTGCCGATGGTGGTGAGCAGATCTTCCAGGTCCTCGGGAGAATGCACGTCGTGCGGGATAAGGTCGTTCACCTGGTCGTAGGTGAGGTAACCCTTCTCTTTGCCCGCGTCGATGAGCTTCTTAATGTCGTCGAATTTATCTTCCAGTGCCAATACCAATCTCCACTACGGCCGCGAATGTGGGCTGCGGCGGGGGGACACACCTTTTCCGCTTGCGTCCGGGTTGCAGCTTTGAGTGAGAGACAAGACGAAAGTCTTTATACTACCACGACTTAGGCCGCGCGCCTAGCTCCTGGCCCGAAATCCACACCACGGCTGCTCTGTTTTCTAAGGGATTAGATGGCGGAAGTGGGCTGACGGTTTCTGGTTTGGAGCTGAAATCCAAGACTTTGAATGCTGCCCACTCAGGCTCAGTCCCCAGACGCGAGCTGGCGGTCAATGCGGAGCTTTTCCTGGACAAGAGAGGCCAGGAGCTCGGAATCCTGGCGGCGCTCAGCGTCGGCAATCTGGGACTTGATGTCGCGCTGGCGGCGCTCCAAGCCGCGGCGGCGGAGGGCGGCCAGCGAGCGGTCGAGCAGTTCTTGGGTCAATTCCTCGTCTTCCCGCATGAGGATCGAGGCAAGCAGGTTTCGTTGCTCAGGCTCCAGCGAGATCGAGGCAGCATCCAGAACATCGCTGGACGCGAGTAGCGCCTGGATCAGTCCTTCGGTGCCGAGGCCGTGGTGGAGGGGCTCGGAGGTGAGCAGCCGGGCACAGTGAGTGCGCAGGTCAGGGTCGCCGCCCGGGGCGAGGGCACGAACCAAGAGCCGCTCGGCGTCAGTGACCGGCGACTGGGCCGCCGTTTTGATCCCACCCGAGCGCGCCGCAGCCGCCTGTTTCAGCTCCTGGCGCAGGACGGCAGAGTCGATGCCAAGCTTTTGGGCGATGTCGGCGGCGAGTTCGTCGCGAACGATGCGGCTGGGCACGCGATGCACGTGGGGGAGCAGGAAGTTCAGGGCCTTTACCTTGCTTTCGGGCGTGCGGGGCGGGAACTGGGCGCGGGCGCGATCAATGAGATAGTCGAAGTACTTCTGCGACTTGTGTAGCGCGTCGGCGTAGGCGTCGCGGCCGCGGCGGCGGATGAACAGGTCGGGGTCGAGTCCGGATTCCAGCTGCACGACCTTTACCTGAAACTGCTCCTCAACCAGAAGCCCTAGGGTGCGCTCGGTGGCGGCAGCGCCGGCGGTGTCGGGATCGAAGTTCACCACCACGTTGCGGCTGAAGCGGGCGAGCAGGCGCGCCTGGGCCTCGGTGAACGCCGTGCCGGAAGTGGCGATCACGTTGCGGAAGCCGGCGGCGAAGACCGAGATGCAGTCCATCTGACCTTCGACCAGGATGGTGTAGTCGAGCCGGCGAATGGACTCCTTCGCCTTGTCGAGGTTGAACAGTACGCGCGACTTGGAGTAGATGGGCGTTTCGGGCGAATTCAGATACTTGGGACCTGCCTTGTCACCTTCGAGGAGCGTGCGCCCGGTGAACGCGATGACTTTTCCCGCGTCGTTCGCGATGGGGAACATGACGCGCCCGCGGAATTTGGAATACATCGCCGTCGTCGGTCTTCGGTCGTCGGTCGTCGGCTTAGACGCGGGCTCAGTGTCTTTCCAGGAAAACAGCCCGCTGGCGCGTAGCGATTCTTCATCGAACTCGCCCTTCAGCCGGTCGCGCAGGATGAAGCCGGAATCCGGCGCGTAGCCGATGCGGAACTCGCGGATGATCTCCTCCGTCAGACCGCGCCCGGCAAGGTACTCGCGTGCGCGGGCCCCTTCGGGGCGGCGAAGCTGGTCCTGCAGGAACAGGCAGGCGCGCTCGTGCATGTCGAGCAGGACGCCGCGAAGCTTCGCATCGCGCGCTTCGGCGGGCGAGTCGTATTGCTGCTCAGGCAGCGGGATGCCGAGCTTTTGCGCGACCAGGCGAACGGCCTCCGGAAACGTGACGTTCTCGATCTTCTGCACGAAGGTGAAGACGTCGCCCGAGGCGTGGCACCCGAAGCAGTGGAAGAACTGGCGCGTGGTGTGCACCGAAAACGACGGCGTCTTCTCGTTGTGGAAGGGGCAGAGACCGGAAAAATTCTGCGCACCCGACTTCTTCAACTTCACGTAGTCGCCAACAATGCGAACGATGTCGGCCTGTTGCTTGACCACGTCGGAGAATGAGCCCGGGGCGGACATGATGAGAATTCTACGGGCGACTTCGTGGCCGGGAGCCTGTGAATATCATGTCAGCTTTGAGGAGGCTCCTAATTGGCGGCGCCAGTCCGCGCTGCCGGCTCGCTGAGGCTAGCAGCAAATTCCCTCAAAGTCTGCCAATACCGCTCGCCCGTCGAATAGGAGAGATCGTCGTGGCCGGCGCGGGTCGTACCAAAAGTTGCGCTTGGGCGGGTTTGCCGCCTGGTACAGCTTGAGTCCGTGCTGGAACGAGATGACGTTCTCGGCCGCGTCCGTGCATGACCCGCGCCGGACAATGAATGGTCGCCAGCTTGTTCTCGTTTTGGACATGGTCGCACCAGGCGTGAGTCGGGCGTCTCAAAAATATCAGAGCGCCGACGCAAGCAGCTTGTTCTCTGCGGCCACTTTCGCCAACCAGCGGCCCGAATCCTTAATAATGCGCTGCTGCGTGCGGAAGTCCACGTACACCAGCCCGAAGCGCTGGGTGTAGCCCTCGGCCCACTCGAAATTGTCGAGCAGGCTCCAGGCGTGATAGCCGCGAATGTCGGCGCCGTCGCGAATGGCGCGCGAGACCGCGCCGAGGTATCCGGCATAGTAGTCAATGCGGCGCCGGTCGGCCACGCGGCCGTGCGCGTCAGGCGAGTCGAGATACGAGCAGCCGTTTTCCGTGACCTCGATGGGCACGCCGGGATGCTCGCGCGACATGCGAACGAGCAGGTCATGGAACGAATCGGGCCAAACCTCCCAACCCATGTCGGTCTGCGGGCCTCGGCGATCATCGGGCAGGCCGGCGTTGCGGAACTGCAGCAGCGGCACGCTCGGATCGTGCGCGTACACGGTGCGGTTGTAGTAGTTGATGCCGAGGAAGTCGAGCGGCGTGGGCAGCTTTTCCATGTCGCCGGGCTGCACGCCGAAGGTTTCCGGCTGGAAGCCGCCCACGATCGCGTCGGGATAACGGCCCTTGAGCAGCGGATCGACGAACCACAGGTTCGAGAAAGCGTGCGCGCGGTCGGCGGCGACACGATCTTCGGGGGAGCTCGTGGCAGGTTCAGCGTTTGTGGTCGAGTACGCGCTGCCGATCTTAAGCCTGCCGTTGACCGCTTTCATGGCCCGGAAGGCGCTGGCCTGCGTCAGATTGACGACGTGGCTCGCCCGATAGAAGGCCGCACGGTCACGGCGTCCCGGGGCGTGGCGGCCAGCAGAGTAGCCAAGCTCGGTAAACACCTTCGGCTCGTTGAACATCGTCCAGTTCGAAACGCGATCGCCGAGAGCGCGCGCGACGATTTCAGCGTAGTCGGTGAAGCGACCGATTAAGTCACGATTCGGCCAGCCGCCGGCGTCTTCGAGCGTCTGCGGCAGGTCCCAGTGGTAGAGGGTTGGGAAAGGCCGGATGCGGGCCTCGAGAAGCGCGTCCACAAGACGCTTGTAGTAATCGAGGCCCTTCGCGTTGGGTGCGCCCGAACCAGTCGGCTGAATGCGGGGCCAGGCGATGGAGAAGCGATAGCTCGTGAGGTTCAGCGCGCGCATGAGCGCGATGTCTTCAGCGTAGCGATGGTAGGAGTCGCAGGCGACGTCGCCGGTGTCGGCGCCCTTGATGGTACCGGGCTTGTGCGCGAAGCGGTCCCAGATGGACTCGCCCTTGCCGTCTTCACGCCACGCGCCCTCGACCTGATAGGACGCGGTGGCACTGCCCCACAGGAAGCCTTTGGGGAAGTCTGGCGGTTTGCTCGCTTGCGCGAGCGCGCGTGGAACGAACGGCGCGGTGGCGGCCGAAACTGCGGCGATGGCAGCGGTCTGCAGGAAGGCGCGGCGGTCGAGGACGGTCATGGGCTCTCCGGCGTGCAGATGTAACGTGGAGAGCAGGCGGCGTCAAGAATTCAGATTGGGCGTCTCACATTCTGAGTTCGACGATGGTCGCACCGGCGCCGCCTTCGTTGTGTGGCGGCTCGCTGACGGACGCCACATGAGGGTGCGTCTGCAGGAACTGGCGCAGCGCCTTGCGGAGAATTCCCATTCCGCTGCCGTGGACGACGCGCACGCGAGTCAGGCCTGCGAGGAAAGCGCGATCCACGAATTTTTCAACGCGGCGAGTGGCCTCGTCCACGTTCTCGCCGATAACGTTGATCTCGCTGGCCGCTGCCGAAACTTCGCCTTCGTCAACGGAAACCGAGATGCCGCGAGCGCGCGCGGCCGCGAGCGGAGAGGCGGCTGCGCCCGCCGCCCCAGCCCGGGTGACCACTTCGGCGATGTCGCTTCGCGCCACCTTCATCTTCATGGCGCCGACTTCGACCTCGAAGGTGTTGTCGTCTACTCGGCGCTTCACCGTGCCGTTGCGGCCCAGCGACTTCAAGCGGACCGTGTCGCCTTCGCTGACGTGGCGGACGAGCGCGGGCTGCGCGTGGCTGTCGCCAACGTCGGCGCCGGTGGTGTGCGCGACCACGGACTGGTTGAACTGCTCTTTGAACTCGCGGCGGAGCTTGGCAACGCGGCGCTCAGCTTCTTTCGAGAGCTTCAACGCCGCGGCGCGGTCCTGGACGGCGCTGACGTTCTCGCGCATCTGGTACTCGAAATCGCGCAGCGATTCTTCGAGCTTCTTCTCCAGTTCGCGGACTTTTTCCTTCTGCTCCTTGCGGCCCTCCGCGGCAAGACGGTTCTGCTCGCGCGCGACCTCCTGCTCGCGCCGGCGGAGCGCAGCGCGCTCCTGCTCGATTTGACGCAACTGCTCGTGCAGGCGGTCGAGGAAGCGCGCCACGTCCTGCGTCTGCGTGCCGAGGCGGCTGCGGGCCGACTGAATGATGGCCGGATTGAGGCCGAGGCGCTGCGCGATGTTGATGCCGGCCGACGCGCCCGGCACGCCGACGCGGAGCTCGTAAGTGGGCTGTAGCGTGTGCTCGTCGAAGCCGACGGCGGCGTTGAGCACGCCCGGCGTGTTCGCGCCGTAAATCTTCAGCGACGTGTGATGGGTGGAGATGATGCTGATGCAGCCCAGTGCGCGAAACTGCTCGGCGATGGCAACGGCGAGCGCGGCGCCTTCTTCGGGATCGGTGGCGGAGCCGAGTTCATCGAGCAGCACCAGCGACTGCGGCGTGGCAGTGCGCGAGATGAAATCAATGTTGGTTACGTGCGCGGAGAACGTGGAAAGGTTCTGTTCGATGGACTGGTAGTCGCCGATATCGGCGAGCACGGCGTCGAACACGGGCAGTTCGGCGCGCTCGGCCGGAACCGGAATTCCGGATTGCGCCATCAGCGCGAGCAGGCCGACCGTTTTCAGCGCCACGGTTTTTCCGCCGGTGTTCGGGCCGGTGATGACCAACTGCCGGTCGTCGGTCGCCGGTTGTCGGTGGGCGGCGGAAGCGCCGGCGCCAAGTTCGAGCGTGAGCGGGATGACGTGGCGGCCGTGCGCTTTCAGGTTGCGCTCCAGCAGCGGATGGCGGGCTGAGACGAGCGCCAGGCGCATCGCGCTGCTCTCGGCTGCGTGCATCTGCGGCGCCACGCACGCGTAATCCTCGGCAAAGCGCGCCTTCGCGAATTGGAGTTCGAGCTCGGCAAGCGCTTCGGCGGCGGCGATGATGTTGGCCGCTTGCCCGGCGACAAGCCCGGTCATTTCCAGCAGAATGCGGTGGGTTTCGGCGAGCTCCTCTTCCAGCAGGCGAACCAGCTCGTTGTTCTGCTCGATGGTTTCCAGCGGCTCGACGAAGATGGTTTGTCCGCTGGAACTGGCGCCGTGGACCACGCCGTTCACCTTTTTCTTCTGCTCGACTTTCACCGGAATGACGAAGCGCTCGCCGCGAATGGTGATCAACTCGTCCTGCACGGCGCCGCCTTCGGCGAGCCGCCGCAGGTAACCGCGCAGCGATTCCTGGATGAGCCGCTTCTGTTTTTCGATCTCACGCCGGATGCGCGCGAGTTCGGGCGAAGCACGGTCGTCGAGGGTGCCGTCCGGAAGGATTTTCTTGCGGAAGAAGCGGAGGAACTCGGTGAAGTCGGCGATGCCGCGGGAAAGCTCCGCGACGGCCGGCCAGGCCCCGCAGGCGGAGCTCGTCAACGACGATGGCGGATCCACAGCAATCTCGCGCCACTCGGCGGCACGATCCACAACGATCAGGATGTCGCGAATCTCGAGGGTCTCCAGCGCCGCGCCTGCGATGCGCGACTTCTCCACCAGACGCGCGGGGTCGAGCAGGCCGGAGAACTCGAAGCGTCCCCCCGCGCGGCAGTAGTCGCGAATCTCGGCGGTGAGCTGTTGCTGGCGGCGGATGTAGTCGAGGTCAGACGAGGGCGCCACCGACTGCACGCGCGCCCGGCCCAGGTCGGAGACGGCGTAGGCGCGCAGCAGTTCACGCAGCGACTCGAAATCGAGCAGGCGCGCGCTGGTGTTGGTCAATGCAGTCACACAGACATCGTATCGCGACGCCGAGCTATTCGCAGAAGATGCGGAAACCTGGACGGTTCTTGATGGTGGGGGTAGCTGACGCCGAAGGTCTTCTCCATCTGCTTGATGGAGCTGTGGCAGCCTCCAAGCGCGGCGACGAAGATCTGATCGTCGGCGTTGAGTGGAGCCATCGGCGGCAGCTCGAACTCGCCTTCCAGCGCAATGCCGCCCTCGGTGATGCGCCCCCGCTCGATGACCAGGTCCCTGTCTCCGGTCAGCTTCGTTAGCGCCTGTCAGTCGCTTTTCACGGGGGACACGCACTAGAACGATGTTGTTACCGAAGCGTTGAATTCGTCTGCTTGCTGTAGAATTCGGAGCATGTCGTTCCCTGTCACCCGAATGCGTCGGCTGCGGCAGAGCGAAGCCCTGCGGGCGATGGTTCGCGAGACGCGACTCACGCCAGAGAGCTTTGTGTACCCGCTCTTCGTGTGCCCGGGTGAAGGGGTACGCAAGGAAATTGGCTCGATGCCTGGGGTGTTCAACCTGTCGGTGGACGAGGCGGTCAAGGAGGCGCGCGAGGCGCATTCGCTGGGCATCCCCGCGCTCATCCTGTTCGGGCTGCCGGAGTCGAAGGACGAAATCGCGACCGGCGCCTGGGACGAAAATGGCATCGTGCAGCGTGCGGCGCGGGCCATCAAGCGCGAGGTATCCGAGATCTTGCTGATCGGCGACGTTTGCCTGTGCGAGTACATGTCGCACGGGCATTGTGGCGTGGTCCGCCAGAAGTTGCGCGAGTCGAAGGGCCCGCGCACGGTCGTCGCAAGCCGCGGGCAAATGGCCGCGGTGATGGAGCGAGCGCTGGCGACGGATTTCGAGATCGCCAACGACGAGACGCTCGACATCCTGTCGAAAACTTCGGTTTCGCTGGCGCGTGCCGGGATCGACATCGTGGCGCCTTCGGACATGATGGACGGCCGCGTCGCCGCGATCCGCAAGGCGCTCGACGACGCCGGCCTGGTGAACGTCCCCATCCTTTCTTATGCGGCGAAATTTGCCTCGGGATACTACGGGCCATTTCGCGAGGCGGCCGATTCGGCGCCGCAGTTCGGCGACCGGCGCAGCTACCAGATGGATCCGGCGAACCTGCGCGAGGCCATGCGGGAGATCGCGCTCGACCTGGAAGAGGGCGCGGACATGATCATGGTGAAGCCGGCGCTTCCCTACCTCGACGTGATCGCCGAGGCGCGGCGACGCTACGAGGCGCCGCTTGCCGCCTACCAGGTCTCGGGCGAATACGCGATGATCGAGGCTGCGGCGCGCAACGGCTGGATTGACCGCGAGCGGATCATGATGGAGTCGCTGACCTCCATCCGCCGCGCGGGCGCCGACGTCATCTTGACGTACTTCGCCAAGGACGCGGCACAGCTGCTGGCCTGAAGTGCCGGCGGGCGCTGGTGCGTGGCGTGTCGTAGAATCTTCTCGCCGGCCTCTTGTTGCCGTCTTTCCATGAAGCTGTCTGCCGTCCAGCTCGGAAGAGTGCCCTACTCGCTGGGCCTGGCGCTCCAGGACGAGTTGATCGCGGCGCGCAAAGAAGGCCGCATCTCCGACACTCTGTTGCTTCTTGAGCACCCGCCGGTGGTGACGCTCGGGCGCAACGCGAAGGCCAGGAACGTGCTCGCCTCGGCCGAGCAGCTCAAGAGCCGCGAGGTCGAGATCTTCGAATGCAATCGCGGCGGCGATGTAACCTTCCATGGACCAGGACAGCTGGTCGGATATCCCATTGTTGACCTGTTCGGGTTCAAGCCGCGAATCGGCGCGGTGGAGTTCGTGCGCAAGCTGGAAGAGGTGCTGATCCGCACCTGCGCAGCGTACGGCATTGCGGCGCAGCGAATTCCGGGTCTGACCGGCGTGTGGACACGGCCGCAGGCGGGCGAGCCTGCCAAGATTGCCGCCATCGGCGTGCACATTTCGCGCGGCGTCACATCGCACGGCTTCGCGCTCAATGTCAGCACCGACCTTGCTTACTTCCAGCTGATCGTGCCATGCGGCATCCAGGACAAGTCCGTGACCTCAATCGAGAAGGAACTCGGTCGCGCCGTGGAGCTCGCCGAAGTGGGCGAAACGGCAGCGCGGCAGTTCGGCAGCGTCTTCGGCGAGCAGGTCTTGTGGACGGAGACCGTCGAGGCGCTGCTGGGACGCAGCGTCGGCGTACCGCTGCGCGCGCCGGCGGGCACCGAAGCGGGCGGAGAGGATGTGTGGCTGGCATGACCGACGAAGCTCCCGAGCAGGAATTCGACTGGGAGGAGTGGCCGGAGCGTCGTGCCGAGATGGTGCAGGCGCTGGACGGACTGAAGAAGCAGGCCGGCGCGCTGGAAGGCGGGCAGCAGCTTGATCCGCTCCGCGCAGCCATGGACAAGTTCCGCCGCGATATGGAGAACGTGATCCGCGCCGGTGACGAGGAGTACCGGATGCGGCATCCGGGGGCGAAGTTCGATTCCAACTAGATTCGATGGCGAAGAAGAAAAACAATTCGTCAGAGGGACGCGCCGGTGGCAACGGACGCAGCTCGCGACCGGCGGCAAGTCGCGCGGCGAAGCCTTCGCCAAACGGCGCGGGCACTGCGCAGCGCAGCTACAGCATAGCCGACTGGCGGCTAGAGCGGCCGGACTTCCGGGTCGCCATGGTCAGCGACAGCAAGGGCGTGCGCTACGAAGTGCGTGGCGACCTTTCGGCGCCGCCACCGCCAATCCGCGATTCCAAGTACCTGACGCGCGAGCAGTGCATTGAGATCTACCGCTGGATGCTGCTCAACCGGCGCATGGAGCAGGCGCTTGAGAACCTCTACAAACAGGGAAAAGTTGTAGGCGGCGTGTACTTCGGCCTGGGGCAGGAGGGGTGCTCGTGCGCCTCAGCGTACGCGCTGAAGGAAGATGACTGGTTCGGTCCGATGATCCGCAACCAGGGCGCGCTGCTGGTGCGCGGCTGGCGCGCGCGCGACGTCATGATGCAATACATGGCCAAGGCCGATTCGCCCAGTCGCGGCAAAGACGCGAACACACATTTCGGCGACATCATCAATCGGAACCAGGTCGCGCCCATTTCCATGCTCGGCGACCACGTTCCGATCCTCGCCGGCGTTGCGCTGGGCGCGCGCATTCAGGGCCGGAACATTGCGTGTCTCACCTGGCTGGGCGATGGCGGACAGTCCACTGGCCCGACCTACGAGGGCTTCAATTTCGCGGCGGTCCAGAAACTTGGTGTGGTGCTGATCGTGGAGAGCAACCTATGGGCGTACTCGACGCCGACGGAAATGCAGGTTGGCGTGCGCGACCTCGCTGAACGTGCCATCGGGTACGGCGTGCCGGGCGTGATTGTGGATGGAACCGATCCATGCCAGGTCTATGACGCGACGCATGAGGCTTGCGAGCGCGCGCGACGCGGCGAGGGCGCCACGCTGATCGAAGCCAAGATGATGCGCATGAAAGGACATGCCATTCACGACGCCGCAGCATACGTTCCGCAGCCGCTGTTCGAGTACTGGCGTAAACGTGATCCGATCGGGCGCTTCGAAGCGTACCTGCTGCAAAAGGGCTGGTTGAGTGCGAAGGACAACACAGCGCTCATTGCCGACGTGGAGCGCGAGCTCGAAGAAGACCGCGAATTTGCCGAGGAGTCCCCCATGCCGAAACCGGAGACGGCCGCGGCGGGCGTTTACTGCGAAGCGGGCTGCCACAATATTCCGGTGAAGTACGGCAAAGTCAAAATGAAGGACCAGCGCGCAGCAGCAAAGGTCAAGGAAACCGAAGCTGCGCTGCATTTCAAATAGATAAATATGGCGCAGGTCACCTATCTCGAAGCGATTCGCCAGGGGCTCTGGGAAGAGATGGAGCAAGACCCACGCGTGTTCTGCATCGGCGAAGACATCGGCATCTACGGCGGCGCGTTCAAGGTGACCGATGGCTTTATTGATCGCTTCGGGCCGGAGCGCGTGGTGGACACACCGATCGCTGAGGCGGCCATCGTGAGCGCGGCGTACGGCGCGTCGCTGACCGGATTGCGGCCCGTCGCCGAGTTTCAGTTCATCGACTTCATCTCGTGTGCATTCAACCAGATCATCAACGTGCTCGCGAAATCGCACTACCGCTGGGGCGCGCCCGCGCCGGTGGTGCTCCGCGGGCCGAGCGGCGGAGGCGTGCACGGCGGCCCGTTCCACTCGCAGAATCCCGAGATGTACTTTGTCCACACGCCCGGCCTGAAGGTCGTGTACCCGGCCACAGCGTACGACGCCAAGGGACTGATCAAGTCGGCCATTCGCGACAACAATCCGGTTCTGTTCTTCGAGCACAAGTTCTTGTACCGCCGCGTCAAGGAAGAATTGCCGGCGGAAGATTATGTGGTGCCCCTCGGCAAGGCGCGCGTGGCACGCACCGGCCAGCACATCAGCGTGATCACTTACGCTGCCATGGTGCACGTGGCGCTTGAGGCAGCGGAAGTCTTGGCGAAGGAAGGTATCGAGCTCGAGGTGGTGGACCTGCGCACGCTTCTTCCACTGGATCGCGAGGCGATCGTCGAAACCACGCGGCGGACGAACAAAGTGATCATTCTGCACGAGGACACGAAGACGGGCGGAATCGCGGGCGAGATTACGTCCATCATTAACGAAGAGGCGTTTGACGACCTCGACGGGCCGATCGTGCGCATCGCGGCCCTCGACACGCCGGTGCCGTTTTCGCCGCCACTTGAGGAGTACTTTCTGCCCAAGGTCGCCGATGTGGTGGAGAAGGCGCGCTGGCTGCGGCGGCACTGACGCTTCAGGAAGCCGCAAGGAGATCTCATGGCCAATCCTTCCGATGCGCTCGTCGCCGAACTGCTCCGCGGCCGTTACGTGGCGTCGCTCGCGACCGAGAACGCCGACGGAAGCATCCACATGGTTGCGGTGTGGTTCGCCCACCATGAGAAACATCTGTACGTGGCGACTTCATCTCGCAGCCGGAAGGCACGCAACATAAGCGCCAAGCCCAAGGCTTCTCTGATGATTGACGTTCGCGGTGCAGAGGGGCGTGGCGTAACCGCGTCTGGATTCGCGCGCGTCATCGGCGGCCAACGCTCACGCGAGTTGAACGCCCGCATCTATGATCGCTATCTGAGCAGCGAAGCGATGGCCGACCCACGCGTTGGCCCTGTGTTTGCACAGTGGAATGACGTGACCATCGAGATTGCGCCCTCGTCCTGGATTTCCTGGGACGTGCGCGTGGCCGACCGCGAGGTATTCGGCGGCGCATTCGCCAGCAGTCCCGACTACATGCTGCCCCGGCAGCTCTGAGGAGGCCTGTGCCCTACCTGCTGAAGACCGAGCCTTCCGAATACAGTTTCGACGATCTTGCCAAGGACAAGCAAACAGTATGGGACGGCGTGTCGAACCCGGTCGCGCTCAAGAATCTCCGGGCCATGAAACCTGGCGACAAGCTGGTGATCTACCATACTGGCGACGAGCGACGCGTGGCCGGGACGGCCAGCGTGGTTTCGGTCGACGCAGCGGACCCGAAGTCTCCACAGGTGGAGATCAAGGCGGGCCGAAAGTTCGCTGAAGGCAAGACGCTCTCCGACGTGAAAGCCAGCAAGCTCTTCGCCGACTCGCCGCTGGTGCGGCAAGGCCGCTTGTCGGTGGTGCCCTTGAGCGACGCTCAGTATCGCTGGCTTACGGAGTAGCGGGCATGATTCGCAAAACGCCGAAGGGCTACGTCCTGTATTCCAAGTCCACGCCTCGCCGGCGTCTCGGCGGGCCGTACAAGACGCGTGCCGAGGCGGTGAAGCGGGAGCGCCAGGTGCAGTTTTTCAAGCGGCGCAAGGGATAAGGGGTAGGCGTGGACGCCAGCGGCCCCTGAAACACCTCCTATATATAATGACCGGTTGGCCGCACTCGGCCCGATTTCACCGGCGCAGCGCGGAAGGTCCTTATGGCAACTGATGTGATCATGCCCCAGATGGGCGAATCGATTTTTGAAGGCACCATCACCAAGTGGCTCAAGAAGCCCGGCGACAAGGTGCAGCGCGATGAGCCGCTTTTCGAGATTTCGACCGACAAGGTTGACGCCGAGATTCCCGCACCGGCGTCCGGCGTGCTGCGCGAGATCAAGGTTGGCGAGGGCAACACCGTCCAAGTGAACACCGTCGTCGGCGTTATCGACGCCGATGGCGCGGGCGCCTCAGCCGCGCCGGCCGCCCACAAAGCCGCACCGGCAAAAAGCGAGGCCGCGAAACCTGAGCCAGCCAAGTCGACCGGCGCCAGCAAAGGGGGCGCCGCAGCGACCGACGGCGCAGCGGCAAAAACAGGGCCGACGTCGGCCCCACAACCGCGCGCAGCCAAGGAAGTCATTGAGTTTCCCGCCGAAGAGGAGCGCGACGTGCGCTCGTCACCGCTGGTGCGCCGGCTGGCACGTGAGAACAACATCAATCTGGAGGAAGTGTCGGGCACGGGCGCGGGCGGGCGGGTCACGAAGGAAGATATCCAAAACTACTTGCAGAACCGCGGCGCTCAGCCGGAGAGGCGGCCCGCGGCTGCTGCCGCTGCGCCGCAGGCCGCGGCGGGCGCGGCAGCGCCGGCGATCGTCCCCGGTGAGATTGTGGCAATGTCGGCCATGCGCAAGAAGATTGCGGAGCGCATGGTCGAATCCAAGCGCACGAGCCCGCACGTCCACACAGTCTACGAAGTGGACATGACGCGCGTTGCGCAAATTCGCGAGCGTAACAAGAAGACCTGGGAGCAGCGGAATGGCACGCGGCTCACGTTCATGTCGTTTATCGCCCGGGCGACGGTCGCTGCCATCCAGCAGCATCCGATCGTGAATTCGTCGGTCGAGGGCGACAACATTCACTACCACCGCAACATCAATCTCGGGATCGCGGTGGCGCTCGACTGGGGATTGATTGTGCCGGTGGTAAGACGAGCCGAAGAGCTGAACTTTCTCGGGTTGCAACGCGCGGTGAACGACCTCAGCGAGCGAGCGCGCACCAAGCGCCTTGCACCGGATGACGTCGCCGGCGGAACATTTACCATCACCAACCCGGGCAGCATCGGTGGGCTGTTTGGCCTGCCCATTATCATGCAGCCGCAAGTCGCGATCCTGGGCATAGGCGGAATCGTGAAAACGCCCGTGGTGATCAGCGACGAAGAAGGCACCGACTCGATCGCCATCCGCAGCATGATGCACGCCGTGCTCGGCTACGACCACCGCATTATCGACGGCGCCGTAGCAGGGCAATTCCTCGGAACGTTCAAGAGATTTCTCGAGACGTGGAGCGAGGACATCGGCTAGCTCATCGCCGCGCTCTCCGAAGGCTCCGCTGGCTGCGGGGCCTTTTTTCTTTCAGCATCGAGCGCGTCGAGTTTGTGATTCCGATAGATGCTGAGAATCCTGGCCGCGTACGCCGGATCGGTAGCCCAATGTTTGGCGAGCGCTCTGACAAATTGCTGTGCGTCGGTCGCGACGGCTCGCGCTTCAGCGTAATGGCTCGACCGGAGGATGAGCGCGTCGCGAAACGCGAAACACTCGCCCATGCTGGCGAATCGAGCGAACTTGGCTGCGACTTTCTCTTCTTTGCCGTCCACGATTTCGCGCGTCGGCATCTCAATGAAATCTCTTCCGCGTACCGCCTTAATTCCGAAGTAGTTGTTGGCCTCGCGCGCCAGCGCAGATCCGCCAAAATTGCTTTCGAGCGCCGCCTGCGCGAGGGTAATCCCGGGCAACAAGCCGCTCGTCGCCGACGAAGCCAGCGCGGCAGCCGCCGCCGCCCGCAGGAATTGTTCGCGTGTCAAGGCTGGTGCACTCGCGCTCGAAGATAGTCGAACACCAGGTGCGCGGCTGCGACCAAGGGCGCGAGTATCAGCGCGATGCCAGTTGCGCGCTGGATGGCCGTTTCGTGCTCCTCCACCTGAAGTTCGAGTCGCTGCAGTCGGCCGGGCTGCCCATTGCCGACGATGCTCAAGACCTGCGCCTTCAGGGTCGCCAGGTCCGATAGGACAATTTTTTCGAATTCGGTCATGCCGGGAACTCGATGTGAAACGCTGTTGTGTATCGTGAGAATCTCGGCGGCGTGGAGCCGTCATAAGCTCGTAAGAAATAGTCGGAGAGCTGCGCCGGTCGTGGCAGGGTGAATTGTTGCGTCGCAAACCGTCCGATCAGACTTGCGCTATCCGTACCCCATCCCGAATCCAAGCGACGCACTTCCACACCTCCTCCGGCAGGGGGCGGCTGTCCAACATCAATCGTGACCGTCCCGGAGCTGATGCTCACAGCCTCGGCATCCGGCAGCGACTCGGGCAGGGGCATTATGTCCGTCAGGTCGCGCGGCAGAACATCGAACAACTGCTGGCTGCGCGCCGATACGAAGCGCATGCCGGTTGGCTCCGTTGCATCGTCGGAAAACATGACCTGGTAGCGATAGCGATCGTTCACCAGGTCGACGGCCGCGACGTTCACCTCGCGGACCACGGCGGTGAACTGGGCGCCGGCGGATGGCACGTCCAGAGCGATGGCGTCGCCAGGCATGATATCTCCGTTGGGGAGGAAGTCGCTCCACACGCTGTACTCACCGGAGCGGCGCGGCTGCACGGCGTCGTCGAGCAAGGCACGGGCTGCGTTCTCGCAGTCGGCGGCAGTGAATGGCGCCGGATCCAGTACGTCGACGACGGCGGCACGCTGGCCGTCATCGCCGGGCGAGCTCAAGGCAGCGGCGCTGGCGGCGTCGGCCACGCGCGAGATCGCAGGCGCAGTCCCGCGATACCGGACCGTGATTCGCTCCTGGAACTGCGGTTTGTGGCGCGCGAAGAACTGCAGAGCCGGGCCGCCAATGAGCTGGCAGTCGCGTTCATCCGCGACGGGCCCCACACGCAGCGTCCTGAAGGGATCGCCGGGCGCAGCAGCGCGCACTTCGACGTCCGGCCCGCGAGTGACTCGAGTGGTGGCAATGTCGCAGTGCATGTTGATCGCATTCACCGGCCCATAAACCGCGAATGCGGGCGATGAAACAACGCCATCGAACAGCACCAGCGGCGGCGCTGCGAGTGAAGCGGGATTGGCCGGATCAACATCACGCACTTCGAGCACGACTCGCGAGTTTGCCGCCACCAGACCGCCGCCACGCGGGTTACCGCTCGGATGCGCCTCGGAGTGGAAGCACTGCTCGCGGCGAGACATTTCCGGCGTGTAGATGCGCGTATATAACTCGTACGTGTGTCCGCCGGCCGTCGTCATTGGAGTGCCCACGATGGCTCCGCCGATCAGCGCGGAAATGGACGGCGGCCCTGCCGAAGTAGCGATCGCAAGTCCAGCAAAGCAGTTCGAAACGCTGATGTTTCCTTCATACAGGCCGCCGAGAACACCTTGCGACGCGCCCGAGAAACTCACACTGCCGTGCGCCAGCAGCAGGGCGCCGGCAATTTCGAGCGGTTGCAAAAGAGCGGCTGTGGTTTCGCCGTCTGCGCCTGTGCCGCCGTTCACCCGCAGACGCGAGCCGCTCACGCTGATGGCGCCACCCGCATCCTGAACGTTCCAGCGTGCAGCATCAAGGGCCGAACCGTACTGCTCGTCGAGCACGATCGCGCTGTCTCGCAGGAACGCGCGCTGCGTCGTCTGAAAACTTGAGCCGACACCATCAGCGAAAAAGTATTCCCGGACATAGGCCGCCGGCCCCGGCGGACCTATCACGGTGACGTCATTGATCGCCGGAGGCTCAGTGTGCACGCTCAACCCGGCGGGCACGAACGTGGAGGACTGCGCTGACAGAACATGCGTCTGAGCGCCAATCGGGCGGAACGTAATGGATCCGCCACGGCACCGGTAGCTGGCCCGTGCGCGCGTGGCAAGGCTGGCGGCCAGTTGCGACCAGCGGCTGCCGCGATCTGGTGTGAACGCGGGCAGGATGTCGAGCGCGTCAACACCGTCGAGGTTAAAGGCGCCAGGCAGAAGCGTTTGTGTCAGCGATCTGAGCACGTCCCCGGCCGCCGCGTTGGTGAAAGCCAGCGTCGCCGGGATCGGCCGGCGATCCAGCAACGACTCGTCGCCGGCCGCGGTGACCGCAACCCGGTAGATCGGGCCTCGCTCTCCCCAACCCACGAAGTCGTAATCGGGAATTGCCGTGACGTAGCCCGTGAAGATTGATGAAGCATCTTCGCGCGCCAGCACAACGCGCGCGCTGGCACGAGGAATGGCGAGCAACGGGTCGGTGATCTGAAGCCGGAACCGGAATTCGTCGGGCGTATTCAGCCGGCGATGAACTTGCGGCAAAACTTCCGCGTCGAGCGCGGACGTGTAGTCGCGCAGTCCGGCGCCATCATGGTTGTCAACCAGCAGCTTCATGGATTTTGTCGCAGCGCGTCAGTACAGAGCGGCCGAAGCCGCCGGAAAGTAGGCGCGATAGCTGAGCATCTGTTCGCTATCGATCGGATCGACGATGGGCAGGGCGCGGAAAGATGCCGGCAGTGAATAATTCTGCAGGCTGTCGGCAATTGCCTGACTAGTCTCGTTAGCGGGGGTCGCTGCCTGCAGCCTCGGATAATGGAAGCAGAGGCGGCCACCACCATCCTCGGGCACGACGAACAGAGCCGACCACTCCTGAAAGAACGAGCTGCCATCGCGGTCCGCAAATCCCACGATGCGCTGCACGGCGGAGCCTGCCGGCGGCGCACCACCCAATAGTGGTTGCGCGAGGTCCAAGGAATTCGCTGTCAGCGTGGCGACTCGAGCGACGTTGAAACTGACCCTGCGAACGTAGTCCGTGTCGCTGTTCACGTCGACCGCCGCCTTGACACACGCGCCCGCGATTCCGGTGCCCACGTACCCAACTTGGCCGGCGTAGTCGACGTCCACCGCGACCAGATCACCGGGGGAAAACGCCGCCAGGTCCGACACACTCAGCAACAACGAACTGGCGGTCGAACCGCCCAGCACGGGTCGCGCTGACTGAGGCGTGTTCCCGCTGGAGTCTGCAACCAGGTCAGGGGCGAGCACATTCATGTGCTGCGTGCCGCAGGAAAGAGCCATCTGCAGCTTGCCCCACTGCCGGAAGTCGAACTCGACGCGTGCTTCCAGTTGCGCTCGAACCTGTGTGAGTGCCGCCGACTTGGCGCCGCCGCGCACGGCCGTCACGTTCGTCTCCGGCACTCGCCTGAAGCGGTCAATCCAACCCAGGTCAACCCATGGTGCGGGCGGGGAGGTCAGGTCAAACATGCCGTCGCGCGCGAAATTGAAGACCGTGGGTGCGCCACTGGCACGATCGACAGGCGCGAAGTAAGCTCGCACGCGTGGCGCCAGCACCGACATGCTGCCGCGATTGGCCGAAGAGGCTGCCATCAGTCTTCCATCTCCGGCATGAAGAATACGGTTAGGGATGCGCTTGCCTGCAACAGCGCTCCCTGGCTCTGCGGCATGGTGAAGCGCGGGCGGGTCCAGACAATCCGGGTCCCCAGGTCAGTGGCCGGTGATTGGGTGTAGTCCCGTTTCTCAGCGAACGGCGGCGCGCAGATCTGGAGCAACTCGAGTTCGAGCGCGTTCACAGCGCGGCCTCGATCGTTCCCCGCTCCGCCGGCGACGCCGCCCGAGCTGAACGCGATTTTGCAATCCAGCGCCAGCAGCGGACGCGGGCTCGACTGGAAGTTATCCGCCGCGCGCAGCGCGCCCCATTGCAGGTAGAACGCGTTGGGAATGGCGCTCCGTTGCGAGATCGGCTGAGTGAAGTCGACCCCCACCACGCTTGGGTCAACTTCGGTCACGGCTTCGTTTTCCGGCGACACCACGGCCGGGCGGCTCTGGCCATCGAGGACGATCGTGCGCTCGGGATTCAGCGCCGACAGCCGATCGCGCAACGTCACAAAGAATGTGTCTTTGGCAAATTGCATTTGGATCCTGTGAACTGCACCGGATTACTCGCCCGCGGTGACGCGATAAACCGTGACGATCCCGCCGAACACTTCCACAGCCAGCCCGGAGATGTGCAGCAAGGAGCCCCCGTGCACGATGCCCAGCGAGGAGTTGAACAGTGTGGCCGCGGAGTCCAGGCCGCGCGCTTCCGCCAGCGCGTCCACCGCAGATGCAGACATGAGCAGTTCGTACCGCAGCGCGCCGGAGCGCGAATCGGGCGTTAATGGCAGAATGACCACCGGCGAGACCGGCGCGTCTTCCACCGGAATCGTGCTCAGGCCGAGTTGCACTGCTGTGGCATTGCCTGCGGGAATGCCCGGCAATCGAAGGCTCACTTCTGTGCCGCCAAGCATGCGCAACATCGCATTCGCGGCACGAACAAGAGCCTGACCGTGCAGCAGCTCGCGCGATGCGGCTTGCGCTGTCACGATGCCACCTTCTGCGCCACGTAAGGCGCGAGCAACGCCGTCACGGTTTGGTCGAAGATCGAATCCTGGAAATATTCCAGGTGCATGCGATCGATGGTGCTGGCGCGCACGTTCAGCGCCGGCGTCGCCTGCGCGTTCCGAATCACCTGCGCACAGGCGAACTTCACCGCATCCGGCACGTCGGCGAGGCCCGCCGTGTACGTGATTTCGATCTCGTTGTAGGCCAGGCCGAGCGGGCCCATGGGGAAGGTCAGCTCGCCGGTCTCGCTGAAGTAGTCGATCGCGGCGGGATCCACCATCGTCCACGTTCCCGGCAATGTGAACGCTTGCGCAACGTCATATGCCAAGTCCGTGATCGGCGGCAGGTGAGTTGCCGAAGCAAACCCACCTTCGCCGCGGCGCGGCGTCGCGAACCGCGCGCGCGCTGAAACGATGGGTGACGTAGCGGGTGCTGACGCGGCCAGCGGCAAATAGCTCAACCGTGCCGTGTTCCGGCCCGCGGCGAGTCGCAGCCGCTCGACGTACTGCGCTATGCCCAGCGTGGACCGGCGGCAATGCGCGTCGAGCAGCGAGGATGCCGCCGTCACCCAAGCCTCGGGAAGGCTGGCCTCGAGGCCGTACGCCTCGTATTCCGATGGAGACAAGTAATTCATGGAAAGGTCTCAGGTTATTGGTTTCAGTTCCACGCAAGACAACCGCACTCAGTTCCCGGAAAGCAGACACAGTCGGACACTCTGCTCGCGATGCGAGACGCAACTGACTGTGAACCGCGAACCGGGAACCGAGAAGTGGTTTTTACCGGTCGACGTTCACGCGGTAGTGAGCGTAGGAAGCGCCCTTCACCACGACGCCGCCAAACTTCACCACCACCATCTGCGAGGCCAGGTTGCCGGTCATGCCGAGCTGAAAAACGCGCGGGTTGGGATCAGTGAGCCAGTGGTACTCGATCAGGTCCTCGCTCACGATGTACGCTGGCAGCACCGCCGAACCCGAGCCCGGAGTCCCGGTGTAGCCAAGCGCCCACTCCGGAATCAGCGGCAGCTCGCCGGCCTGGGTGGAAAGCGTCTTCACCGTGATGCCGCCGGCGATCTCCTTGGTGGAGAGCACGACGTTGAATTCGGTCTTCATCTCGCGGTCGATCAGGTCGAGCAGGACCGGGTTCGCGTAGATCGCGGTGGGCCGCACTTCGAACGACGAGTTCGAAACCATCTGCGCGATCGTGGACTTTAGACCATCAACGATGCTCTGGCTCGTGGTGATCGTGGCCACATTGCCGCCGTCGGTGATCTGGCCGGCCACGCCGTAATACTGCGCGGTGGTCGGACTGCTCAGCGACGTGTCGCTTCCGTTCCACAGGGCGACGTCGTGCGTACGCAGCAGGCCTTCCACAGAGTCCGCCAGGTCCTTCGCCTGCAGGAAGGCAAACTGGCTTTGCTGCGCGCCGATCTCAGCGTCGAACAGGTTGTAGTTGATCTGCGAGACGAGCGCCTTCAGTGGCACGCTGCGCTCGGAACGGCTCGGCGACCCGACCGTTGCCACGATGTTGCGCGGGTCGACGAACGCGTTGGCCGAGCTCGGCGAATTGATGGCCGTCTGCTCGAAGAAGCGTGACGGGTGACCGGTCGCCGGCACCTGCTTGATCCTTTGGCCAAAGGCCCCACGTCGGCGCACGATGTCAGTGACCTCGTTCTGGTAACGGTTGACCTCTACTGCGCCCGGCCCGAGAAAATCCGCCGCCGCGTGCAGGTCGAGAAACTGTGCTGTCATTTTCACCTCAGTCTGGTTGTCAGTTGTCGGTTGCCAGTTGGTGGAACCAACCAGCGCCGGAACTGGCCACCGGCAACTGGCAACTGCGAACTAGTCGATCAGCCCGGCGCGCGCCATTTCCGTCTTTACGGCGATGCGCTGCTCCACGCTAAGCGCGGCCAGCGACTTCTCAAGCGCAGCCGCGTCGAACCTGTCGTGCGCTTCCACGCCGTTTTTGGCGAGCAGCATGGTCATGGTCGGAGGCAGCGTCTTGCGCGCGGCGCGCTCCGCGAGCTGCGAGGCGCGCGCCTTCAGCTCGGAGTTGACGCGCTCGAGGTCGGCGACTCGGGCCTCGAGCTGCTCGCGGCAGGCCGCGCCGCTCTCGTCGATGGCGGCGACGATGCGGTCCACCTTGCTGCCGAGTTCGCTCTGCTGAGCCTCGATGTGCTGGATGACGCGCGCCATTGCGGCATCGAGCGCCTCGGCGGCGGCAGTGATGCGCTCCGCCGCTGCTGCCAATGCGGTAACGCCGATGTCGGGTTTGGGGCCGCGGTCGGTGCTGTCAGGTGTTTTCATCTGTGGTGTTGTCTCCTCGTTGCGAAATGGTTTTGTCCGTGTCTCAGACGTTGTGTGCGCTTACTACCGAAAACGACGCCTCGTTCTCCGGGCTTCCCAGTGCGATCCAGGTTGCGCCGTACGCAGCTTTCTCGCGCAGCAGCACGGCGGCTCCGGTAAACGTAAACTCCACCAGCGTCCACACAGCGGAGCGAACATCGGCGACGCGCGCGTCGGCTACTTCGTACGACATGCCAAGGTCGCGCTGTCCGGCCCCGCGGATTCGCTGGACAACTTCAGGAAAATCGCGCGCGAAGAGATACCCGCGCACGTCGACCCGCGATGCGCCCGCAGCCGCGCTTCTGACCGGCACGATGTCCGCCGCGGTGATGATGCCCACCTTGCGGCGCGCGTCATGGCCGTCGAGTTCGGGCGTGTAGTCCAGCGCCATGCCGAGCAGCGACGGCAGGGCGGCCTCCGCGGCGCGTCGCGTGAGCATCACGCGACGCCCGCGCGCGCCCGACGGCGCCTTGTCGGACGGCACGTCGAGCATCGTGAGCACGCCGTGGAATGGCTGCCGATTGGGATGCCGAGACACCCGTGGCATCTCGATCGCCATGGATTCGAGGTGAAGTCTCATGTTTTTTTGCCTGGTTTACGGTCGGAACTGTTCGCTATTTCGCTAGAGCGGCGGCAACCCACGCATCGCACGCGCCTCGTTCACCGTCAGCACACCGTTGCGCAGCAAAATTTCCTGGATCTGCACGTCCTCCATTTCGTTGCGGGCGTCCACGTCCGTAAAGACGAACTCCAGGTCGCCCCATCCGAGGCGCTTTTGAATCGCGCCACGCGACAGTTGCTCTGCGAACAGGCGCGCCGTCGGCACAATCGCAGTGCGAAACGCTTGGTCGCTCAGTTCGCCGGCGGTGGACCGGTTCACGTCGTGCTCCACTCCGAGCAGGAATGGCGGCAGGTCAAACGCATCCGCGATGATGCGCAGCAGGAACTCCTGCCATTGCAGACGCAGGTCGGCGTCGGTGCCGCCGCCAAAGCGCAGCACTTCAGGTTTCGCGTCCACCGAGAGAATCGGAACTCGGCCGGTGCCTTCGATCTCGTCCTGCCACCACCGGATCAGCCGTTCGTGATGCGCTGGCGTCAGCCCTTGCAGCCACAGGGCGTACTGCACAACCGAGTTGCTCGCCAGGCGCGCCGCATAGCGATGCGCACTGAGGAAGTTGTTGATCGTCTCGAACGCGACCTCCAATCGGCCGAGTCCAAACGGCGTGTGTGTGCGCGAATTCAGACGGATGTAGATGAGCTCGTCGTCGTTGAGCGGAACCGTCGCCTTCTTGCCCATTTTTCCAGTCGCCTGTTCGTAGCGCGGCGAATCTGGACGCCCATCCCAATCGGCGCGCACCATGATACTTGCGCCGTCCACGGGCCACAGCAGCAGCGGGCGCTCGTGGTTCCCCGTGAGCTGCACCTCGATGGCGCCGAACCCGCCCACGATCACGTCTTCCAGTACCTGCTCGGCGAACGACCGGAACGAATCTTCCGGATTTGGCGAGTCCAGGTTGTCGCTCAGGATGCGAATGCGCTCGCGAGCGCCCGGAACCTCTGGCAGCGAGCGCCCGTTCTGCGGCTGGATACGCCAGCGCATGCCGGCCACGCGGTCCTTGACGATATTGATTGCCTTGCGCGCGATCGGCGTTTCGGCAAAGCGCCGCAGGTTCGCCTGCGTCGCCTTGGGCAATGCTTCCGGCCGCGCCCAATAGGGCTGCAACAGCGACGGCAGCGATTGTGTGCGCCGCTTTTGGCGCGCACCTGTGCCTGCGATGCGGCGCAGAGCGCCGCGCAACGTTTCTGCAATTTTCATTGAGATTGAACTCGGGTAATTCGTTGACGCGTGAAACCTACAGCCGCAGTTCGCGCCGCGCCAGGTCAGCCGCTTTTGGCAGCTCGGCGCCGGTGATTACATGAACATTGCCGCGCCGCAGTGTTTCCAGCGCGAAGCCGATCTCATCGTCGTTCCTGTCGAGGCCGTCCTCCACCACCGCTGTCAGCTCGGCCTTGGTCCGGTCAACTCGCGCCATGCCCTCGGCAATTTGCGGGAAGCTGAAGGCGAGCACTTTCGCGGCGTCGATGTCGGTCTCCAGCGAGACAGCATGCAACAATTTGGTCACGCCGTTCGGGCGATAGCCGCAGTCGAGTTTCAATGGGTCGCCCCGATAGGTGTACGGCGCTACCGGAATTCTCTTCTTCATCAGCGCCCACACTCCGGCGTTCTCGAACGCCGCCCTCATTCGACCCACCAGCACCGCGCGCCCGCCCGCCTCGCGTTCCCTGGCGCGAGGCGCCGGATCCAGATAAAGCCGCGCCAACTCCTCCACTTCGCGCTCGGGAGAATCGGTAAGGCAAGCGTTTGGCGCCGATGCCTGAATGCTTCCCGAGAATGACTCGCGCATCATGTCCAGCAGCCGCTCGCGGTCTTTCACCGACTCAAGCCGCGATCGCAGGTCGTTTTCCATCGCCGCCAGCATTTCGACGTCGGCCGCCGGATCGAGGCAGCGCACGCGCTTCCAATCGCGAGCGAACCGCACGTGCGCTGAGTCATCTGCGCGGCCCAGCAGCACGACGCCGATGTTCACAAACTCATTGCGCACCGCGTCGGGAACATAACGCAGCAACACGAACTCGCATTGTTGGCGATCGGCCATGTTGCGTTTGACCTTGCCCGCGACAGCCGCAACCTGTTAGTCCGCGCTCGCTTCCGCCCGCCACTCCGGAAAAGGATCGCGCGACGATGTGCGAAACTCCTCGATCAACTCCCGCACCTGGCTCTTGCGCCGGATGAGGCCGTTGAGCAGCCGCTCCAGCGCATCCCAGTCGCCGCCGTACCACTCCGGTGGCACATCGTTGCCGCATTCCCAGATGGCCGAATCCTCGAGCTGTTCGATCCGTGTCAGGCACGGATCGAACGAGCCCCAGTCGCGAACACCCTCGTACACCTCGTTCCACGGATAGACGCCGCGCAACGGCGAGTCAGGAAATGTCCACTCACCTGCGTTGAAGCAGTACCCATGATCAATGAACGAAACCGTGTACTTGCGCTCGCGCGCCCTCTTCCAGAAGACTGCCTGCCGGCCGTTGGCGTTTGCCGTCCATTTATCGAACGCCAGCATGCCGGCAAAATCTGAAAGATTGCGCACTCGCTCCAAATGCGACTGCGGCAGCCAGTCGAGCACCTGGCCGTCGAACGGCGGCAGAATGTAACGTGAGCCGAACTGCAGCCCATCCGCGCACCGCTCGCTGCGTCCCGCCACCTGGATGGTCATCTCCGGGCTGTGCTCAATCAGCCAGGCGCTGACCTCCACGACTTCGGCCTTCGGGACCGGCAGGCCAACTTTTTCCGCCAGCCGAGTGGCCACCAGTTCGTTAGCCAGCACTCGCGGATGTTGGGGGTTGTTGCGGAATTTCACTACGTACAGGTTGCTGTCGGAGCAGCGCATCAGTTGCGATTGCGCTCCCCCGCGCATGCGTCGGACGTGTTGTATCGCTGCGATCGCCACGCCCTGTAAGCGTAGTGCCGAACAACAACTCACCCCTCAATTTGCCCATCCGGGAGGGCCGCGATTTTACCTTAACCCGTGCCGAATCGGGAGGCTGAGGAACCGCAGTCCGCTTCGGGACACAGTTGACACTTCTTTGCGCACCGCTGCTGCGATGGCCATCGCCATGATCGCATCGTCGTGTGCACCCGACGCCGCACCGGCCGAACCATCCGGACGCCGCACAAACGTTCTGCACTCGCGCAACAATCGCATACTGCTGAACAGTTGCGGCGCATCGCTCAGCAACACCGCGAACTGCTCCAGCATGTTCGGCCGCGATATGGCAGATGTGTACCAGCCCAGCTTCCCTTGCTGCTGGTAGATCTGCTGATAGTGCTCACTCGCCACCAGATGCGCGAGCACCGCCTGGCCGTGATTGTTGCGCTCCACGGCCAGCGTGGCGTGGTTGTACTCACGCCCCAATTTCGCGACCGCCGCAGCCAGCTCGCGCGGCGGCAAATGCCCGTAGAGTTCGGCGCACTGCAGGCCAGTCCTGGTCTCGACGACCTGGGCACAGGAGAAGTCTCCCTCACTTCCGCCGCCGGCCGGGTCCACACCGATGGTGTAATCGCTGCCGGGCTGCGGCGGCCACCAGATAGCGAGCCGCTCGTTGTCGCGCATTTCCAGCGGAGGCGCGCAATCAGCCAGCCGGCGGTCAATCGTCGCGACGTCGAAGACGCACTCTCCCGACGCCAGAAAACAGCTCTCGGCGTCTTCGGCGAACTCCTGCCGCGCCAGACGGCCGAACTGCGCGACAATTTCGCGCCGAAACGCGATCTGCTCGTGCGAGAGCGACCAGCGTTCCGCGAGGACCTGCTCTTCCTCCGTCAACTCCAGTGCCTGTTCCAGCGGACGCCGGTACGTTGCCTCCCACCACCAGGGAAAGAAGTGGCGGACGTAGCCGCTGTGCTCCGCCTGTTGCCACTCCCGGAAAAAACTCCCGGCGGCGCCGCTGGGAGTGGACTCCAGCACAATTTCGCCGCCGGGAACAACGGCCGCGCGCAGTGACGCCAGCGTCTCCCCGGCGTCGCGCGGCCAGCGCGCAACCTCGGAGCAGTGCAGGTTGCGAATCGTGAGCCCGCGCCCGGCATTCGCGTCACCCGCCGACTCCACTCGGTACTCGCTGTCGAGCAGCGGAAACACAATCTGCCGGACGTTGGAACGCCGCGTTTGCAGCGCCCCGGTGCGTAGCGCTTCCGGCAGGTTCTCCAAGAAGCGATGCACGATGCGGAAAATCGCCTCCGCCGAACTGTGGTCGTGCGCTACTTGCACGGTCATGCACCCGGGCCGTGTGATCGTGTCGATAAAAAACCGTGCCGCCACCCAGGTGGTGATTCCGACCTGGCGCGCCTTCAATACGATGTTGCGTGTCCCGGCCCGGCGCTCGAACTCGCGCTGCGTGGCTTGCGCCTGGAGCGGCACGCGTTGGCCCCTCTTATCGCGGACCCAGAGCAACCCTTCGATGAGTTGCAGCCTTGCGCCAAGTCTGGTGTCGCCGCGAAGCCACTCACCAAGCAAAATCAGTTCGTCGCGGTCACAGAGTGCCTCTGGCCGGACTCTCAGATCCGGTCGCCGGCCGCGCCGGCTGCGCTCGCGTCAGCTCGTTTCACTTGTCCCTCCGCAACGTCGCCAGGCTCGTTTCCCTCGCGTCCTGCATCAGCAAATCCTTGGGAATGGCGATCATCAGTCCCTTCGTCAGCGGCGATCGCAGAAACAGGAAGCATGCCGCGCCGGCTCCCGTCAGCAGCCCCGACCCAAGCGCAACCGGAAAAGTCTGTGCCGCAACCAGCGCCGTCCCCATCGCGAAGCTGAACGCCGTGCAGTAGCTCCACACCATCGCGAAGCAGAGCCGCGCCCATTCGTTCAGTCGGTGCGCTCGAACAAGCCCGACCACAAGGGCGGCGGCGCCGCTGAACGGATCCATTTAGTTTTTGCTTGCGGCAGTCGGGTGATACAGCAGCCCGCCCATGAACACCAGGAATGCGCCGAGTGACGTGAGCCCCGGATGCGTGGCCACGAACGCCGCGATCGCCGCCTGCACGCTCGGCACCTGCGCTATCGCCGTGAGCACGGCCGACGCGCTCAGCAACACTTTCGTGAGTTGCTTCATTGCTCCTCCCTTTTGGTTTTGTGGGTTCGCTGGATCTCTAGCTGCCTTTGAAGGTCGCCACAATGCAGGTCCAGAGATCGTTTGCACCCAGGCTGAACGTGGCTTTAGCAGCCTCGGTGGCGCTTACGGTCACATCTTCGCTGCCGATTTTTTCCGCCGATGTGCTCTGCCGTAGCGTCATCGGGTGCCCGTTGCCGTCGTTTCCGGCAGTAAACGTCTGCACGCCGCCGACGGATGCCGCGCCGAACACGAGTTCCTTCGCCTGCGTCGTGGTTGCGGTCGCGGTGCTGTCCGGCGCTGCGTTGGCCGCAGCGCCCGAACTTGCAGTTACCGTCTTGTCGAGCGGATCGCCAGTCGAAAGCACGCCGGAATACTCGAAAACCTGGCAACGCACCGTTGCCGCCGCCCCTGACACGGTTCCGGTAACGGTGTTGGCTCCTCCGTTGATGTTCCAGGCGTACCAAACGAAGAGGCCGTGGCCATCGCTCGTCTGATCCTGCGCTGCGGCCTGCGTCCAATGTGTGTTGCCCTGAGTGTCGGTGACCGAGGAAATCGCTCTTCCCGCGGCCGCCACACGAATCACGTAGATGGCCAGATTGCCGGCCGTACTGTTGCTCGAGTAACTCACCGCGCACGTGGTCGAGCTCCCGGGCGCGTTGTGGTTCGACTGCACATAGGTCGGCGTTCCGCCACCGCCAGCCGCGAGCGGCCGGCGCTTAACGATCGTGAGCTGCGCCGGGGCCGACACAACGACCAGCGCGGCCAGAGCCGATGTGAGAGCGCGCTTCAATTACATCGCCCTCCGAATCGTCAGCTCTACACCGATCAAGCGAGCGGTTGCCGCAATCGTATCGGCGGCGTCGTTGCCATCGCGAAACAGCTTGATGTGCAGCAGGTTTCCCGGATTACAGCCCGTAATCGTGGCTGCGCTAATCGACGACACCTGGACGCGGTTCGCCGTCCCGGGTGCCGCGGTCGTCACGGTCGAGGCCGTGTTGAATGCCGGATCATCGGTCGCGCTCGCTGCAACATCGGTGCAGGCTGTCGACAGCGACCACTTCGCATTGCCGCTCGTCGCGCTCGTCGTCCAGATGATGCGGGCATCAATGTTCCCGGTGAAGTCTGCCGGAAGAAGAAGCGTGTTCTGCGCCGAGAACCCCCCCGACGTGTCGGCGTAATCGAGCACGCCCTTCTGGGTATTCGTGCCTGTCACGCAGGCAGGGGAAGCCGGCGTGGAGGTTGGGAGGTCCCAAAACGGCGACGCAGTCGCATTGTTGCATCCCGCGGCCGGCAACCATACTTTGGTGGGGATCGTAATCACGTTGCCGCTACCCTCGGCGTCGAGCGTCTTGTTGGTCAGCGTCTCGGTGCTCGATGGCGAAACGTAGTCGGTCCCCGCCGTCGCGGCAGAAAAGGCCGACGTCCCGTTCCCCTTGACGATGCCGCTGATCGTGGTCACACCCGTGCCACCGTTGCCGACGGCGGTCGTGCCCGTTACATCGTTCGTATCGTTAAGCGCAACCTTCCTGGCAGCGGCATCGAGAGAGCCCGCCGTGCTGTGCCAAAAACCCGTGCCCGTCACCGACGAACCGCCGCCGCCGCACGGGGTGCCGGCGTCGCCAAGTTTGCCGCCGGCAACCCACTTCACGCAGTTGTCAGTTGTCGGATCCGCACCCAGGTCCGTGCTGGCGACTTTCACTCCGGGTACGCTGCCAAAGGCATCCTTCACCGCGGAAGTACCGAGCCCCAGGTTCGCCCGGGCCGTAGCGGCGCTGGCAAGGTCGCTCAAATTATTCGTGGCTTTCAGGTAGGCCACGAGCGCTCCTGAGGCTACCCACCCGGTGTTTCCCGTGCCGGATTCCTTGAAGTAGATCGACGTTCCTGCTCCGCCGTCCGTGCGATACCACGTTGATCCGACGCTCGCCGCTACCACTCCCTCGGGAGACCCCGGGCCCGACATCGCGCACACACTCCCCGCACCGAAGCAGTAGCCCTTCGAGTCGATATGCACAATGTTGCTACCGCCCACAGCCACGTAGAACCCGGCATCGGAATCCGCCAGCCCAACCGAGAGCGAGTGCGTCCCCGCGTAAAATCCGTAACCCAACGCGCTTCCAATTCGAATTCCAGGAGTTGCATTGTTTCCCGCTGGCGCTCGCAGCTGGCCGTCACAAATCGTGACTCCGTTCACCGAACTCGGGAATTGATAGAAGTAGCAACCGCCCGCGGTCGCGATTTGAAACGCCAGATCGTTGCCGCTCGTGTAGCCACCGCTGCCGTTCTTGAATGTGAGCGCCGGCGCGGTATTGGTGCCGTCCTGAGCGATCGTCACCTGCGTGAACTTGCCTGTGTTCGGTGTGGTTGCTCCGATTGTGCCTGGATTGTTCCAGTCCGTGCTTCCGCCCCCACCGGAGCCGAAACATGTCTCCGTGCCCGATGAAGCTTTTTGGCAGAGCCCGCTGCCGCTCTTGACGTACGTCCAGAACTGCCCGCTCGGCGGATTCCCTGCCGGAGTGCCCTGCGCCACCGGCTGTGTAACGCCGCGGACTTTCACGATCGTGGTCTCGTTGTACGCCGGTTTCGAGTAGTTGTAGGGGCCAGCGGGATTCGTTGTGACGTCATAGCTGGTGCTCGTCGTGTTCGCGACGAGCCCCCAAAATGAGCCGTCAGCAGGGTTGGCCGCCAGAATGTCGTAGCTTGTCGCACCGGGGGCCGCCAACCACGAAAGAGCAACGTAGTTGTTCGCGTCATAGCTGGCAGGAGTCGCGCAATTCTGGTGCCGCACCATGGCCCGGTTGCCATTCGCGTCCTTCGCCACCAGCGCATACATCCGATTGGCGCCGCCGCCGGCGCCCACGACCGAGCAGGTCAGTCCCGGCTGCATGACCGAAGCAATCTCGATTCCGCCGTGGTCAAGGCAGGTGCTTGTGCCGTCGATGGCGCACGGCAGGCCGCCAAGCTGTTGCGCCTGGTTTAGATCAAGATTGATGCCGATCAGTGGCCGCCGGAGCCCATTGGTGTGCCGCGCCTGGATGCGCCCGGACCAGCTTTCGTAAACAGGCACGCCGCCTATTGTGAGCGGCGAGCCGGCAGCGGGAAGCGTCTGATCGCCGCCGAAGTCGTCAACCTGCGACTTCGCGAGCGCCAGGTCTTTCTCAATGTTGTAGCAACTAGACGCGACCGTCGTGCCGCGGCTGAGCATCCGCGTCTGGTTGTTATCCGGAAATCCCAGGAGCCTCAGCGACGGATCAGGACAGCCGCTTCCATCCTTCACAAAGTCGAAATTGTTGTTGCGAAAGTCGACCGTCGCGTTCAACGGCATGATCACGAAGGTCTTGGTCAGGTCTGGAGTGTTGGCGCCGAAATTATTCCCGGAAATCTCCAGCGGTGGCGTCGAACTCGCCGCGGTGCCGTCAATACCCTGCTTCGAGTTTTCGCTGATATTGCCTTTGAACGTGCTCGGGTCGGTCCACCCCGTAAGCTTGAAGTCGAGGTCGTTCGTGGTGAACTCGTTGTCCTCGATCTTCCAGCTGCCATTCAGTTCGGTGATCGCCACACGGCAGTTCCCGATGAAGTTTCCGGTGATCCGGATGTTCTTGGCATTGGGATTGTTGCCGATCGTGATGCAGTCCGTGAGCCGCGTAGCCGGAAGATCGAAGTTCCCGAAGAACGTGCTGTTCTCGAAGCGAATGTCTTCCTGGTTGTTCCCCGAGTTCGACGGCGAAATCGCCACCAGCTTCGCGCCGGCGCGCGATTTTGAATTGAAATAGTCGCGCTGAAAGAGGATGTCGCTGGTAATCAGGCTGCTTCCAGCCAGATTCTGGTCGATCCTCACCACCGTGCCGGCGAGCGTGCTGCTTCCCGTTGCCCAGCCGCAGAACGCCAGCCCCTCGAACACCAGTCCGCGTGAACGGTTGATGTCGATCAGCACACCATCGTTCGCGCCCGCCCAATTGAAGCCCGCCGTCGTGCAGTCCGATGAACTGCCCTGGCCGGTGGGTGAGTAAAACTTGATCTTGTGGCGCAGATAAATCTGAACGCTTGTCGTGATCCTCATCCGAAAATTGGGCGGAACGAAGCCGCACCCGCCATCGGGGATCGCGTTGATCCACGCCTGGATCGCCGCGGAGTCATCGGTCACGCCGTCCCCCTTGGCGCCAGATGCGCGGACATCCGCGCATGGCCTCTGCGTGGCCAAATCGCTGACCGTCAATCGCCCCTGGCGCAGGTCCAGCACCGGCACACCAGCGGAGTTCGTATACGTGTCGGCGCCTGCATACGTCGAGGGGATCAGTACGGCGCCGCTCGTCCCCGCATCGTTGATCGCCGATTGGATGTTCGCGAACTGGCTCGCATAACGTACCGACGCCAGCGTGACCGGAGTGTCTCCCTGCCGGCCGAGCTTCGTCACCGTCACCGCATCCTGCGCCGCGTTCTGCGTGTCAACATAACTAACCGTGGCGTACTGCCCGGCTGAGGCGGTTGGTACCACCGAGGCGCGTATCGCCGACACCGTCGTCGGTGACGTGGTCGGCACAACCCAGGCTTCTGTGTTGGTCGTGCCGTCGTTCAATTTCAAGGTGGCTTTGTAGTAGGTACCCGGAGGCGTCGCTCCCTGATTGGGCGCCAGTGCCAGGTTCAGCGCGCCGCCGGGACCAAGTGTCACGCTCATCGCCCCCGCTGCGACGGCCTTGTGATCTGCTGTAACGAACGCGGGCCACGACAGAAGGATCGTCCCCTGCGCCGGTGCGCCGTCCGCGCGATACACAACGTCGTTGATTACCGTCGTTGCGGGCTGCGCGGCGTGCAGACAAGGCGTCAGCCAGACGCACAGCACGACGATGGCGGAAAAAGAAAGCCGCCCCGCGGGGCGGCTGAAATCAGTGCCGGTTTTTATCATGAGTTCCTGTTTCGGCTCGGTCGCTACCTGACGAAGCTGCTGCTAGTCGTTCCCCGCGGGCGCATAGCTGCGCATGAAATTCTCCACGCTGCGCACGTATACTTCCGCCAAATCCACGACGTTACGGCGGCTCACCAGCAAACGCTGCGCGTCCGCCAAACTCAAACCGCTCGCCCGCAATATCGCCAGCGTCATCATCGGCGCGCGGTGAACGCCGGCGGCGCAGTGCACGAACAGCCGGGCTGCGTCGTTCTGCAACGCAGCGGTCGCAAACTCCACACCGCGCTGAAAAACTTCGGGCGGCTTTGGCAGGAAGTCGTCATCCACAGGGTTCCACAGCACATCGATTCCGTAAGGATCAGCGAGTTTCCGGTCATCGAACTCCACCTGCATGTTGATGATGTGCGTTACCCCAGCGCGCACAACCTCAATCATGTTGGCTTCGTGCCAGATTCCGCCGCCCACGGCGATCCGCGGTGTCACCCACGTCAGGTCCATCATCAGGGTCGCGTCCGGCTCCGCGGCGGCGCTTTTCGCCCGCTCAGAGTCGGAGCGTTTCCATTCTAAATGCGGCCCTGCCCTAACTCGACTTTGCTGCCTTCGCGTACGTTACGTTGTTCCGTCTCCAGCCAGCTGATCAACTGCTTGGCCCAGTGGACACCGGCACGCTCGGTTTCCCCTGTCGCGTCCAGCGCCTGCCAGATATCAAACAGAAATCTCGCGTGCGGGCAGCTCTTTTCGGTTTGGGCCTCCCGAATGAACGTCTCCACAATGTCTGGAAGCGCCGCCGTGATCTGGGCCACCACCTGCTCGCTAACGTCTGAACTGCCTGGCCCGGCCGTCATCTCCCTGCGTCCGGATTCGCCGGCTCGCCGGTTCATCGACCGAACGCTCGGAGCTTCGCGCATAAAACGAAAGCGCCGGGCGGCTCGCCGTTGTCCCGGCGTTCCCGGCGCTTCTCAATTCCTCAGCTTCACTTTCAGAATAGCAGGTTCGGTACCCAGAATGGGAAGGCAGTCACGAAATTTATCTCGCGATGGCTGAAATGCTTACAACGTTTCCGGCCGATTTGGGGGCTTGACAACTTTTTTCCACAACCTGGTGCCGCTCGAGCGGCAACAGCAATTTTCGACGAAGCAGGATCGCCGACAGCCGATCCAACGCCTCGGGAAATCTGACCCCCACTCGGCGGCGCGAGCAGCGCAGCAGGTCCGCCGCTTCCTCTTGGGTGTAGTTTTCCAGAACCACGCACGCGATCAGCTCGCGTGAAAACGGATCGAGCAGCTTCAGGCAGCGCTCCATGTCGTGCGTGAAAATCACCGCGTCTTCAAACGTGCTGGTGCGGTACGAGCTGACGCGCGCTCGAAAAAACTCGCGACCCACAAGCGACGGCAGCCGGCCCAGTTCCACCGAAAGGCGCAAAAACTTCCGCAACAGCGCTGTGGTCCGGTCGCGATATGCCGCGATTTCCGGCGGAGCGTCTGGCTCCTGCCATTGCGCGGACGACTCCACTCTGTGCGGAGGCTTTCTGCTCCGGCTCGTGCACCCGCCGCCACCCGAAGCCAATACAGACATGCGCTCCACAGCGAGTGTGCTCATACGTTCCTCCTCAGTCTCGGCGCGGAGAGTTGCTGCTGGAGCTCTCTCCGGCATCGAAGACATTGCACTTCGTCGCTTTCGCATTTCCGAAAGAACAACCCGCCACAACGTTCGCAATACTTCAATTCGAGCTTGGCGACTGCGAGTACCGCCACTGGCATGAGCGTCTCCTCGGTGAGAGTTGAACAACACAAAAGCCCTGTGCCGCCCGGCAACTTTGGCCGGTTCAGCCCAGGGCTCGTTTTTCTTGCGAAGACCTGTGAGCTATTTAGTTTTACTCCGAGCGTTGTGCCGGCAGCTTCACCTCATAGCAGGCGAACGTCCGTGCGCCGGCTGAAGTACCCTTCTTCATACCCAGATTTCAATACCTTGCCGTTCTGCACAATCACACTCAGGCGCCCGGTGAACTGCAAATCTTCCAGGATGCGCTCCATGGCGGCCGACAGGAGTTCCGCATCGCGCACTTTCCGCCGAAACTCCAGAAATACCTGACCCGGCGCATGATGATGATGAGCCTGTGCGATTGGTGCGCCCATTGCTCCCCTGCTCTCCTGTGAGAGATTGCCAGATATAACCCTCGAACTTGTGCATGCGCAAACGCCATGATCTGTCACATCGCCATAATGTCATTTGGTTATTCTTCCCGGCTTGAGAATATCTGAACTGGAGTAACGCACGGCATTGGTGTCATGGTACTTGCTCCCGACAATATCTTTTTGTTATAAGCACCGCGTGAAAATCAAGGCACTGCAAGAAAATCTTCGCCGCATCCTTTGGTCCCGCATTGATGCCGGTCAGCTCACCGGCCTGAAGCTTGCGCGTCAGGCCGGCTTCCAGCAAGCCCACGTCTCTAACTTCCTGAACCGCAAGCGGAACCTTAGCCTCGAGTCCATGGACCGCATTCTCGCCGTTCAGCACTTATCTGTCCTCGACCTGCTTGACCCGGGTGAAGTCAGCAAGCGCGCAACCATCCTCCCTCCGAGTGACGATCAGTTCGACAATGTGCTTCTGGTTGACGCTCAAGTTGCCGCTCGCGATCCCCTCATCAGCAGCGAAAACGTCAAAGACATCCTCAAATTCAAGAAGCCTTTTCTGAAGAGGCTACGGCCTGATCCGCATGGATCACGCAATGGATGGCGGCGCTTTGTGATTCTGAAAGCCGACGCCCGCGAGGGAATGAGCATGTACCCCCGGCTGATGCCGGGCGCTACTCTGCTCATCGACCGGCATTACAACTCATTGCAGCCGTATCGTCGCGGGGAGTCGAACATGTATGCAGTCGCTGTCGACGACGGTTGTGTTGTCCGTTACGTGGAGCTCGCCGGCAAGAACCTCGTGCTTCGCCCGCACAATCAGGCATACGCAGTGGACGTGCTTCCCGTCGAAAGCGCTCGCGATGCCGCCGACCGCATCATCGGGCGTGTGTGCCACATCGGCATCGAGACGTAAGCTGCGCTGTGTCTGGCTTTGTTAAAATAGTTTCTTCGAAGCGGATCCGCTTCAGCAGTGAGGCCAGCAATGAATGATGTGGCAACGCCGGTGCTCGGGTCCCGGCGTAACGAAGACATCGCGCTCGACATGATGAAGTTCATCGCCGTGACCACTGGCTATGGCAAGACCGGCGCCGCTGCCGGATTCCAGGGCACCACCCCCGTGCGCGTCGACGAGTATGCCAACCACTTGCTGGAGCTCTACGGCCGTTGCCTCGATGCCGTGAACGGTAAGCGCTGACTCAAAAAAAAAACAAGAAGCCGCGGCCTGATTGACCGCGGCTTTTCTGTTTAACACTTGATGTCTTACCGGCGCCGCTTCTTCGACCCGCCCTTTCTCTTGCCGCCGCGCTTCGCAGCGCGCTTGCTGCCGCCGCGGCGGGAAACCGCGCGTGCTTTCTTCTTGCCGCCGGCCTTACGGGCTTTCTTGCGTGCGCCGCCCTTCTTCTTTTTTGCAGCTGCTTTCTTGGGAGCGCGACGCGGCGGACTTGGGGGAGCTGCCGGCGTGGCAGCAGGAGCTTCGACGGCCCCGCCCGTCGCGGGCGCTCCGCCTCCGGCTTCTTCCTCTTCTTCCTCTTCCTCTTCGTAGTCTTCTACTTCCTCCCCGTAGGCGCCGGCGTCTCCGTAGTCATCCATTTCGTCGTCGCGAGCATAGAGGATCTCGTCGTCTGAGAACATTACTTCCTCCTGAATCAAGACGTTTTCGGCTGAATACGCGCCGTTACAAGCGATTGCGGCATTGCCGCGCCACCGGGAAATACTGCGACCGCTACCGAACAGGCGCGGGATTATAACACAGCGTTTTTTGGGCAAAAGTCAAAGGACGACAGAGAAGTTTTTCGTCCCTAGCGGCCGTTCACAACCAGCACGTCGCCAGGGTGCAACCGCGAACTTGTCTTGCCATTGTCCCGCTGCAAAGCAGCAACCGTGGTGTTGTACTGGTTGGCAATGCTGTACAGGGTCTCTCCCGGTCGCACCGTGTGGACCTGCCGGCCCGGAACACTCGAGGCGCGTAAGCTACTGGAAGATTTGGACTTGCGTCCCTTGTGCACAGAGCTCCCCGGCATCTTGCCGTTGTCGTCAGTCGGACGATGAATCAGCAGGATACGGCCTCGGCGCAGGTCGTTTCCCTTGATTCGGTTCCACTTGCGTACCATTTCCGGCGGTACGCCCCACTCATCGGCGACCGAGGACACGGTATCGCCGCGGCGCACCTTGTAGCGGACAACCTGCCGTGAGTAGCTCGTGCGCTGCGGCTCTCGCCCGGGTGAAACCGGGATCACGAGCTTGGCATCTCTCGCCACTTCGTCTCCGTTCAGCCCGTTGACCTCGCTGATCGCCTTCACCGTGGTTCGATATTTCCGCGCGATGCTCGCCAGCGACTCGCCCTCGCCGACCTTGTGATACCGCCACCAAACGCGCATGTCGGCCGGGATCGCGGCGATGCTCGTCTCGTACTTTTCCCGAGTTCCAGCCGGCAGCTTCAGGTCGAACGGAGCGTCCTTCGGCGTTGTCATCCGCAGTAGGCTGGGATTCAGCTCCTGGAGTACAGCCACGGACGTATCCACGCACTCCGCAACGAGCCGCAAATCCACCGGATAATTGATCGTCAGGCGGTCCGTTTCCACCGGCGCTTCCGGCCGAATCTGGTCCAGCCCATACTGCGCCGGGTTCTTCGCCATGATCGTGACTGCGACGATGATCGGCACATAGTTCTTGGTTTCCTTCGGCAACACGCTGCGCCGGTATAGCTCCCAGAAATCGGCGTATCCGGTCCGCTGCACCGCGTCCTGCACGGTGCCAGGACCCGAGTTGTACGCTGCCATCGCCAGGTACCAATCGCCGAACTGGTTGTACAGGTCTTTCAGATGGCGAGCTGCCGCGCGCGTAGACTTCTCCGGATCCTGCCGCTCGTCGATCCACCAGTTACGCTGCAAACCATAACCCGAGGCGCGGCTGGCCACGAATTGCCACATCCCGCGCGCTCCTGCGCGCGACAACGCCAACGGCTGGAATCCCGACTCCGCCTGCGCCAGGTAGATCAGGTCCTGCGGCACGCCTTCCTCGCGCAGCGTCTTCAGGATCATCTCACGATAGCGGCCCGCCCGCGTCAGCGCTCGCTCCAGCGTTCCGTGCCCTCGCGCAGACGAGAAGTAGTTGATGTATCCCGCGACCTCGTCGTTGAGCACCAGCGGGAGGTCCGAGTGCGTCTGTTTCACTTCGGCTTCCGCTTTGGCCTTCAGCTTCGGATCAACCGGGAACGTCACCTGCGCCGCTTCGTCAATCGGCGCCGGCTCCGCCTTCTGCTCGGTGAACCCGTCACCCTGCTTCAGCGCCAGCATCTCCAGGTTGTTGACGCCGGTCACCACCTTTTCGAACTCAGCCTGCAGGCGCTGGTCCGAACTCACGTTGATCGGCCCCGACACGAGCACGTTGAACGCGCGATCGAACGCCGCGCGCGCCGCCTCCAGGTGTCCCGCTGCGTACTCGTCCTGGCCTGCCTGGTACTCCTTCTCCGCTTGGCGAAGTGTCTCTTCGGCCGGATCGGTTTTCTGGACTACCGATTCGGGAGCTTTCGGTGGAGGCTGTTGCGGCGCTGAAGGAACGACGTCGGGCGCCATCGCGGCCGCAGGAGGTGCTACAGCAACCTGCTTCTTTTCGGCTGTCTCGCAGCCGATGAGCAGCAGAAAAGCTGCAATCGTGCTCAGCAGGGCCGCCCGTTTTGGACCTATGTGCTTCAACAAGCTAGCCACTCCTGCTGGTTCGGGGGGCGCACCCGAACCGTGTTGCTGATTTTCCGAATCGTAGTATCGGTCCTCATCCAGGGTCAATCGAGGAATCGCCGGGCGCGTTGCATTCCGGTTACCGCGGGTCACGCCCGATCGAGTGCCTGCAACAGGTCGGCAGCCAGATCGTCTGGATTCTCGATGCCCACCGAGAGCCGCACTGTTGCCGCAGTCACGTCCATCAGCTTCAGCCGCTCCTTGCTCAGCCCGATGTGAGACGACAGCGCCGGATAGCTCACCGTCGACTCAACTCCCCCCAGGCTGGTCGCCAGGTACCACAACTCCAGCGCGTTGATAAACCGGTCTGCCGCCCGCTCGCCGCCTCTGATCTCGAACGACACCATCATTCCGAAATCGCGCATCTGCCGCTTCGCGAATTCGTGCCCGTCGCAGTTCTCGAAGCCGGGATACATCACCCGCTCCACCTTTTCGTGCCCCAGCAGCGCTTCGGCGACCGCTGCGGCGTTCTGGCAGGCGCGCTCAACCCGGATCTCGAGCGTCTTGATCCCGCGCAGCAATAAATACGATGCGCCCGGATCAAGGCACCCTCCCACCTGCTTCATAGAAGTCCGGGCACCGTCGATGAGCCGCTTGCTCCCGGCAAGCGCCCCGGCAGTGACATCGCTATGGCCTCCCAGATACTTCGTCGCCGAATGCATCACCAAGTCAGCGCCGAGTTCGAGCGGCTTCTGCAGAATCGGCGTCGCGAAAGTGTTGTCCACCACCACGCACAGCTTGTGGCGCCGTCCAATCGCGCACAGCCGCTCCAGGTCAACGCATCGCAGCGTCGGATTCGTCGGCGACTCCAAAAAAAGCATCCGCGTGTGTCGCGTAATGGAGCGCTCCAGGTTGCCCAGATCTTTGTACGCCACGCACCGGACACTCACGCCAAAGCGCTTCAGCGTATCGTCAAACAGCTTCAGTGTTCCGCCATAGACATCCAGCATCGAAACGATCTCGTCGCCCGCCGAGCACTGGCTGAACACCGCGCTGGCCGTTGCCGCCATTCCGCTGGCCGTGACCAGGCAATCCTCGGCTCCCTCCAGGGCGGCAATCTTCAGCTCGGCCGCCCGCGTCGTCGGATTCGCATAGCGCGTATACATGTACGCATCGCTCTTGCCTTCGCTGATGCGGCGCAGTTCATCGAGTCCAGGCAAGGTGAAGACCGACGTCTGTGCGATCTCCGTTGTCAGCGGTTTCCTTCCGTGCCGGTCTTCGCCGGCGTGCACGCTGAGCGTCGAATTCCCCAACTGCCTCCGTCGCGACTCTTTGGCTCGCATCGCGTCCTCCGTAAAAGAAAACGGGTCTCGCCGCGCGAGACCCGTCGGTCCGGCAACTGCTCAAATTACCACGAGAGCTTCAGCGCAAACTGGAACTGCCGCGGGTCAAACGCCGCCGTCGGCGTGCCCGCCTGCGTGTACAGCGGGTTCACGTCGGCTACGTTGAAGCGGTTGATGATGTTGAACATGTCGACGATCCCGTCCAGTTTCATTCGCTCGCCCAGGTTGATCCGTCGCGACATGCGCAGGTCCGTGAACACCACATTCGGCCGGATGCCCGCGTTGCGTCGCAGGTTTCCCGGGGCCGTTCCGTCAATGAAACATCCAGCCTGCAGGAATCCCGTCGGCGAATACTTCGACGCCACCGGCAGGTCGCCGCACGAAGTCACTGCAGCATTCGCGGCCACAACATTCGGCCGGTCAGTGTTGGAACCGAAGTCGAAGTTGGTGTCGGCGCCCGTGAGAATGGCGAACGGCCGCCCGGATGCCGCTTCGACGATCGGTGCAATCGTCCAGTCGCTGAGCAGTCCGCTCATGAATCCGCCGCTGCCTACCTTACCGCTTTGGTACACGCCGCTGATCACCAGCCGGTGACGCTGATCGAAGAGCGAGTTCGACCGCTCCGCGCCCGGGTTGAAGTTGTCTTGCGGCGAGAGCGGCGATTGCAGGTCGGTCGAGTCGTCGATCGTGTGCGACCACGTGTAGGAAACCAGGCCTTCATAGTGGTTGCTGAAGCGCTTCTTCAGATTGGCCGTCAGCCCGTGATACACCGAGCTGCCGCTCGCCACGTTCGGCGTCATCCCGCCAAACGGAACCGGCACGCCCATCCCGGTGATGCCGTAACGCTGCGCCACCGCCGCAATCAGCGGGGCCAGCGTCGGAATGGCCGGACAGGTAACGCCATTCGTCGTCGCTCCACAAAGAGCCGGATTCACTCCCGAGCGCCGGAAAAAGTTCATTACACCTGCTGACACCCAGGGCCCCTGTGGGCCTATGCCTGCGGGAAACAATGGATTCGATCCCACCAGTAACGGATTTGTTGCAAATCCAGCTTTGACTTGGGCTGGCACCGCCGGATCCGCCATTGCTGCACGCCAGTTCGAAACCAGCGCGTTGAAAATGGGCGGATTCGCATCAATCGGCCGGTTCAGGTGCCGACCGCCGTTGAAGTTGTACGCGATACTGAGTGCCGTGTTGTGGCCAAAATCGTGCTCCACGCCCAGGTTCGCCTGGTGTGAATACGCGTATTGGAAGTTCTTCGCCGTCGGAAAACCGAACGGCAGGATGGATAACGGAACGCCCGCCGTCAGAAAGTTCTGGTTTACGAAGACGGAATTCGGCAGCAGCGCATTGAATCGCTGCTCGTTCGGCAGGTAACCAAAGCTCGCCGGCAAACAGCCGAGCAAGCCTTGGAAAATCGTCGCCGCGTTGATTCCGGCAATCCCATTTCCGGTGCACGGCCCCGGCGATCCACCGGTAAACGCGAATGTCGCCGCCTGCGCGCCGTCGGCCACGTCAGAGTTGAACGCGAGCGCGAGTAGCGGATGGTCGTAGAACAATCCATACGACCCGCGCAGCACCGTCTTGCCGTCTTTCCAGGGATCCCACGCCAGTCCAATCCGTGGCGCAATATTGTTATTGTCGCGCGGAATTCCCTGCGTGATTCCCAGCGCGTTCTGTGCCGCCTGTGACAGGCTGTTGATCGCTGGAAACTCCGGCGTGAACTCAATGTCGTAGCGCACTCCGTAGTTGATCGTCAGGTTCGGGCGCGCATGCCACGAATCCTGCCAGTAAACGCCGAGTGTGTTGTTCGTGAATGAGTCGTGCGGGTTTCCGATGCCCTGAATGAACACCTGCGGTAAGCCCAGCCCGTACGCCTGCACCGGGCTGAAGCTCGGAAACGCGCGGCCGCCCAGCGGTGTGGCGAATGCCGGATTCAGCGCCGCCGCCGGCAGTTCGCCGAAGTTGTACACGCCGCCGAAGTTGACGGTGAAATCCGCCTCCAGCGGCAGATGGTTCACATCCACTCCGAACTTAGTGTTATGGCTGCCAAGTGTCCACGAATAGTTGTCCGTGAACTGATATCGCTGCTCAGTGCGGTCCACGAAGCTGAACGGTTCGCGCCCGATGAACGCGAATCCGGGAATGTTCACCGCCACGTTCGCGCCGCCCGGCGCCTGTGCAAAGTTGTAGAGCAACCCGCGCCGCGCGTACTGGAAGCGGAATTCGTTCAGCTTGTTGCTCCCGATCGTCCACGTGTCCTGCGCCGTGATTCCCGTGTCGCGGTACGTCTGCACCGAAGTGCGCGACAACGCGTTCTGCCCGAAGTTCTGCGTCGGTCCCTGCGCGTTTACCTGAATGCCGTCCACCGTGCTCGGGCTCGCCATGCCGCGCAACATGAGTTGATTGCTGTTGCTGAAACGATGATCAAGTCGCAGCGAATAGACCGTCGTCCCCTCAAAGACGGGGAAGTTTCCCGTCACCGAGTTCAGACCGACGAACGACGCCGGCATTGGAGCACAGACGGGCGTAGTCGGTTGGCAGGTCGATGGAAAGGCTGCCCGCCCGCCGAACGCCGCCGGTTGGACTCGATTCAGCGCCACCGACGAAGACGCGCCCGTCAGGAACAGATACCCCTGGAGCAGCGGTCCGGCCGCAGGGTTCGTCAACAATGCCGAGTTCGCCGCGAAGAACGACGCCTGTGCCGGCGTCACCTGGAATGTTCCGCCGGGAAACAAACCCGGAATCGCCGGAATCGTCAGCGGCACCAGCCCGAAGTTGTTCGACCCGATGCTTGAAAATCCCGTCTCATGCCGCCGGGTCGTCTCAAACGAAAAGAACACAAACGTCTTGTCCTTCTTGATCGGCCCGCTCACCGTCGCGCCCGTCTGAACCCGCGTGTAGGCAGGTTCTTTGACGGTGCTGAACGGGTTCACCGCCTGGATGTGGCGATTCCGCAGGTATCCGAACATCGTGCCGTGGAGCTGGTTCGATCCGCCGCGCGTGATGATGTTCACCACGCCGCCCGACGCACGTCCGTATTCCGGCGCGTAGCCGTTCGTGATGAGCTGAAACTCCTGCACCGCCTCCTGCGAAACCGTGGAGCGCACACCGTTCACCGAATTGTCGGTTGCGTCGGCACCGTCCACGTTCACCAGGTTGCCGCGTGCCCGCTGCCCGCCGATGTTCAACCCCGAGGTCGGCGCCGCGCCGATGCTGGGCGCCGTGTCCCGAGCCACCTGCGAATTCGTCAGCGTGAAGTTGATGTAGTTGCGCCCGTTGATTGGCAAATTGTCAATGCGCGTCTGGTCCACCGTCGTCGCCACGGACGTGCGCTGCGCCTCCACCAGTTCCGCCCCAGCCGAAACCGTTACTTCGGTCGAAGCCGCCGCGACCTGCAACGTGATCGGGAACGACGCTACCTGGCCCACGTTCAGCGTCAGGGCCGAATCCACCATGCGGCTGAAGCCGGGCGCCTCCACCGTGAACGTGTACGTGCCGGCGGGCACGAGCAGAAAGCGATACGCGCCTGCGGCGTTGGTCTTCACGCTCTGCTCGGCGCCGTTCGCGTTGTTCTTCAGCTTCAGCGTGGCGCCACTGATAACGCCGCCGCTTTGGTCAGCCACCGTGCCGCTCAGCAGCGCGCCGGTAGACGCTTCCTGTGCCGCGATGGGTACGGCGAACGACACGACCAGCAGCAAGCACAAAACTGTTCCAACAATCTTCTTCATGGCTTCGCCTCGCTGAAATCAGGTGTCCACGCAGACGAAAAGCGGCGTCTGTAATACGCAAGAATGAGGAGAATGGGTGTGCTGCAGGTTTTTACCTCATGCTGCTCTGCAAGGCAAGGCACAATGAGGTACTCGCAACGTTGTGCGCTAATGTTCCCCTCGGGGCTTCAGCTCGATGTGGTAGGCCTCGCGCTCTGCGCTCCGATACCCCACCGCCATTCGCGGCGTGTTGTGCGCCATGCCGAAACGGCCCTGGGTATCGAGCACGATGATCCCGCCGTGCCCCGCCGCGCGCGACTTCAGATACCTGATCGCGTCCCACGCAACCGGCTCCGGCGCTCCGCCTGCTCCCACGCGATCCGCGGCCCACTTGCCGAGCACCAGCTTCATGATCGGCTCGCCCCAGCCCGTGAGCGATACCGCTGCGCTCGCGTTGTCGGCATAGCATCCGCATCCGATCAGCGACGAGTCACCCACTCGTCCCGGCGCCTTGTTCAGCGTTCCGCCCGTCGAGGTCGCCGCCGCCAGGTTGCCGTTCATGTCCAGCGCCACCGCGCCCACCGTGTCGTGCGACGTCGCAAAAATATCTTCGACGGCGCCGCCGTTCTGCGCGGTTCGCAGACGCTCGCGTTCGCGCTCCAGCACCAGTTCGCTGTTGTCGATCAGCGCAATCCCGTGTTCCTGCGCGAAGCGCTCCGCGCCGTCGGCGACAAAGTAAACGTGCTGGCTCTCCGACAGCACTTTGCGCGCCGCCCGAATCGGGTTCCGGATTCGCTCCACGCACCCCACGCCGCCGGCGCGCAGCGTTGCCCCGTCCATCATCAGCGCGTCCAGCTGCACTCGTCCGTCTCGGTTCAGAAAGCTGCCGCGGCCGGCGTCGAACGTGTCGTCGTCTTCCATGCTCACGACGGCTTCTTCTGCTGCATCGAGCGCCGAGCCGCCGCGTTCCAGGACGCGCCAGCCAACCGCCAGCGCCGCCTTCACGCCGCGCAGGTGCGCCTCCACCATGTCGTCGGGAATGGACCACGCGCCGCCGTGCACCACCAGCACCGGCACGGTGCTCCGCGGGGAACTCTGATTGTCCTGAGAGCAGTCGGTCATGAATGGATGCGCCGCGGCGGGATCACGCGCGCGACGACGCCGCTACCGGCTCGCGCGTTCCTTCCCTGAGCTGCGTCTGCTGGTACGTATACATGATGCGATGGATCACGGTGATATTCGACAGCACCGCGATCACCCACAGCACCGGGGCCATGTGATTGAACAACGCCCCGATGATCACCAGCACGATCCGCTCCGGCCGCTCCATGAAACCGACCTTGCACTGTCCAATCAGCGATTCCGCCCGCGCCCGCGTGTAGCTCACCATCACCGAGCCGGTCATCACAATCGCCACCATCACGATGTAGAAGAACCGGTTCGCGCGCGCGTAATAGACGAGCAATCCAAAGAAGAGCGCCAGATCGCTGTACCGGTCGACCACCGAATCGAAGAACGCCCCGAACTGCGTCACCTGTCCGGTCGCCCGCGCCACCCGGCCGTCCACCATGTCGAAGATTCCGGCCCCGATAATCACCAGACCGGCATAGAGAAACATGCGCTGCTGGTTTTCCGGCTTGGCATAACCGAACAGCACCGCCGCGCCGATATTGATTACCAGGCCGATGAACGTCAGCAGGTTCGGTGAGATGCGGGTCAGCGCCAGCCCGTGCACAATGCCGCGCAACAGCACACGTGAACCGCGCCCCACTGCGCTCGTCCAGGTCATTGGGCGCCGCCTGCCTCGTCGTAGATCGTCTTCAGCCTCAGCACTTCCAGTTCGCGCTCGCCGCTCGGCGTCACCACCGTCGCGCTGTCCCCGATCTTCTTTCCCATCAGGGCCCGGCCGATCGGAGACGTCGTTGAAATCTTCCCGCGCGAGACGTCCGACTCCTCGCTCGTCACCAGTTGGTATTCAATTTCCTCTTCCTTGGTTTGGTCGAACACAACCACTGTCGAGCCCAGCCCGGCCCGGTCCTTCGGAATGTTGCTCATATTAATGAGCGAGAGCTCCGCCATGCGCTTTTTGAGCTGGCCCAGCCTGGCGCGGACAAACTCCTGCCGTTGCTTCGCCATGTGATATTCGGCGTTCTCGCTCAGGTCACCTAGCGCCACGGCCTTCTTCAATTCCTTGGGGAGTTCGTGGTTCAGCTCGTACTCCAGGCTTTGGATCTCGTCTTCCAACTTTTTCCGGATATGTTCTGGCATGGGCTCCAAGTCCCGTCTGGTTGGCCGCTGAAGCCAGCGGCATGGGTCTTACTATCGGATTTTATTCTTACTGCGTCAGCTTGAACACCGCCAATCGCCCAATTGCGCGTCCGCTTATCCTCAACATTCTTAATGGTCGGACCGTCAACCGGTATCTCTGCTAATCCCTGTCTTCGCTTGACCTTGGCGTGTTTTCCACATATAATAATTCATGTCCCCCCTGCCCCCGGACGGGTGCCCTTCATGAGTAGCGTTAACTTCCAGATTGGCGACAAGGTCGTATACCCGAATCATGGCGTCGGAATAATCGAGCAGATAAGCAGCCGGACCGTCGGAGCCACCGTCGAGCGGTTTTACCTCCTCAAGATTAAGTCCAGCAATCTCAAGGTGATGGTGCCTTTCCAGAACATCACCAGCGTCGGCCTTCGCCGGGTCATCAAGAACGGCGAGTGCCAGAAAATCCTCGACTACCTTACCGACGGCAAGTGCGAGAACCATGCCGACTGGAAGTACCGGTTCAAGGAAAACTCCGAAAAAATGAGGACCGGGTCGCTGCTGGAGGTTGCCGGCGTCCTCAAGAGCCTGCTGATGCTCAACCAGAGCAAGCCCTTGTCCTTCCGCGAGAAGAAGATGCTGGAGCGGGCCCGCTACCTGCTGGTCAGCGAGCTGGCCATGGCCAAGAATCTCGACGAGGCCGACATCGAACATCTGCTGACCAAGGCCCTGGCCAAGTCGAACCTGCGCTTCCCTGAGATCATTGCCGAAGCGTAAGCCTTCGCGCCTCTCGCCTGACAAGAGCCCTCGTGCGAGGGGCCTTCTTGTTCCTTAGCCAGCAGCCAGAAGCGAGCAGCCAGCAGCGTCTTTTCCCCTGTCTACTCGCCCAGCCACGCTCCCCACGGCCGCAGCGGCTCCACGTGGTCGAAGATGATCTTCATTGCCGCCGTGATCGGCACGGCTAGCACCAGACCCATCGCTCCCCAGAGCCACCCCCAGAACAACAGCGCGAGCGTCACCGTCAGCGGGTTCAGCCGAACCCGGCTCCCTACGATCTTTGGGTAGAGCACGTTCAACGCAAAGATGTGCAGCGCGAAAACGGATGCCACGATCACCAGCGCGTCTTTGAATCCGATCTGCCCCAACCCGGCGACTAGCGGCGGCAACACCGCCAGCGGCACGCCCAGGTACGGCACCAGGCTCACGAACCCGCTGATCAACCCGATAAAGTAGAAGTACGGCAGACCCAGCGTCCCGAAAATGATGCTGGCCACGGCCGCCATAAAAAGGCCCACCAGCACGTTGCCCGCGATGAACGCACGGATCATGCGCGCGATCTCGCCCAGCGTTACGTACGCCGTGTTCCGGTTCTCCATCCGGAACAGCATCACGGTTGACGCCCGCACGTGCTCCTGCCAGCTCAGCATGAAGTACACCAGGAACGGTATGAAGCTGATGATGAAAATTGCTTCCGTCAGTGACCCCGCCCAGTTGCTCAGCCATCCCGTCCAATTCGGCGCCTGCTCCACTTTGACAGTGCGCACATCGCTCGGCGCGGGCAGCACGGTCTGCGTCGTCTTCTGAATGTCCTCTGCTTTCTTGCGGAAGCGCGCCACCGTTTGCGCCATCTTGGCGGAATACTTCGGCAGGTCGCGGACGAACTGCGACGCCGCGCTGTACGAGTAGTACGTAAACCCGTACAACACGCCTGCCATCAGCAAGACCGAGATGAGAGACGCAATCGGCCGTGGAATCCGAAAACGTTCCAGCAAGTCCGCCACCGGCGCCAGGAGGAATGCGATCAAAATCGAGACCAGCAGCACCACGAACACCGGCTTGGCGAAGTAGCACGCCGCCAGCACCAGAATCAGCGCGATCACGCTCAGCGCGACATTGCTCTTCTCGCCGCGCGCGCGAGGCACCGTGACCACCGCCGGACGCTCCAGCTCCCGTTCTTGCGCGCTGTCGAGTTCCACCGGCTCGCTGCTCATGCCGTTATGGTATTCCGATGCGGCTTGGCCGCGAACCTATAATCGCCATGTGTCGCTCGAAAGTACTGCCCCACCGTTGGACCGCGGTCGTATCCTGGCCCTCGATTTTGGCGCGCGCCGCATTGGGCTCGCCGTTTCCGACCCTCTGGGCGTGTCCGCCCAGGGATTGCCGACCCTGCACCGCAAGAACAAGCGCTCGGACTTGCAACACCTATCTGAGGTCGTCAGCCAGTACAAGGTTTGCGAAATCGTCGTGGGACTGCCGCTCCCGCTCAGCGGAACTCCCGGCGCCCAGGCTGAAAAAGTCCGAACCTTTGCCGGCGATCTCCGCAAGCAATTTTCCCTGCCCGTGCATCTTTGGGATGAGCGCCTCACCTCCGCCCAGGCCAATCGTCTCCTGCGCGAAACTGAGATGAGCATCCGGCGCCGCGGCCAGGTCGTCGACCAGATGTCGGCCGTCCTCATTCTCCAGTCGTTCCTGGACCACCGTCACTACCAGTGACACCGGCTTCCGTCGACCAGGAACTCGCATCCGATACACTGCAGCCATGCGGTCCCTCGTTCGATGGATGGCCGTGTTCCTGCTCGCCGCCGTTGCCTGGCTCGTATGGGCAATCCTGGTGCCGCGGCAGCTTGCCGCGCCAATCTCGGTCCTGCTTCGCAACGGCTGGTCATCGCGCCGCATCGCCGCCGAATTGCAGAACGGCGGCGTCATCCGCAGCTCCACCGCGTTCCTCATCGTTCACTACTTCAAACTGCGTCCGCTCAAAGCTGGCGAGTACGTATTCGACGGCTCTGTCAGCACCTCCCAGGCCTACGACAAGATTGCCCGCGGCGAAATCGCTTTCCACACCGTCGTCGTCCCTGAAGGCTACAACATGTTCGACGTCGCCGCCGCCATCGAAGCCGCTGGCCTCGCCTCGCGCTCCGAGTTTCTTCAACAGGCCCGGACCGATGTCACCCTGATCTCCGATCTCGACCCCGAGGCGCGGTCCCTCGAAGGCTATCTTTTCCCCGATACGTACCGCTTCACGCGCACGCAATCCACGCAAGACATGATCGCCGCCATGGTGCGGCGCTTCCGCCAGGAAGCCGCGCACATTGGCCTGAACGCCAACGTGCACCGCATCGTCACTTTGGCGTCCATCGTTGAGAAAGAAACGGCAGTCCCGGAAGAACGCGCGCGCGTGGCCGGCGTATATACCAACCGCCTGCAGCGCAACATGGCGCTCGACGCCGATCCCAGCATCATCTACGCCGCGCTGCTCGATGGCCGCTACTCCGGCGCCATTCATCAGTCTGACCTGCAGGCGAATTCGCCATACAACACCTACAGATTTGCCGGCTTGCCGCCTGGACCCATCGCCAATCCGGGCGCCGATTCCCTGCGCGCGGCGCTCAACCCTGAGCCCAACGACTTCCTTTTCTTTGTCAGCGATGCCCAGGGGCACCACCGCTTCGCGCGCACCATGGACGAGCACAATCGCAACGTCGCTGCCTACCGGCGCGCGCTCAGCGACCGTTAGCCTGCACCGTACCGTCCCGTCGCCGCACCGTACCGTCCCGTCGCCGCGATATACTGACGGAACGTACTCAATGAGGTTTCGGCGTCCATATAGCGTCCTCCTGCTCGCGATACTCCTTCTTCCCGCAACAGGATGCCTCTTCCGCACGCACCGCGTTGAACCGCGGCCTACCGGCGCCACTCTGCGAGAAGCCACCAAGGACGACCTGGTTGAGCGCATCAACCTCGAGGCCTCCAAGATCCGCACGCTCGACGCCATCGTCGACATCGCCGTCAGCGTCGGCGGCGCCAAAAAAGGGAAGGTTACCGAGTATCGCGACATTCGCGGTTACCTTTTGGTCCGCGAACCTGACCAGCTGCGGCTTATCGGCCTCTTTCCCATCGTCCGCAACCGGCTCTTCGACATGGTGAGCGACGGCCGCGAGTTCAAGCTCTCCATCCCGCCGCAGAACAAGTTCGTGGTCGGCAGCAACGACGTGATCCAGCCCGCCAGCTCGGCTCTGGAAAACCTGCGCCCTCAGGCCATCTTTGACGCGCTTCTTCTGCATATGATTGATCCCCAGAAAGAAATCAGCGTCCTCGAAGCTGGCACGGAAGATGTTATCGATCCGAAAACGAAGAAGACCTTCGAGCAGCCCGACTACATGATTGACGTGATTCGTCACGGCGATAAGGATTGGTATCTCTCACGGAAGATCGTCTTCAGCCGCGTCGACCTCCAGCCCCACCGTCAGATCGTTTACGACAAGATGGGCAATGTCGCCACCGACACGCGCTATGAAAAGTTCCGCGACTTCGGCGGCCTCAACTTCCCGTCAGTCATTCACATCTGGCGCCCTCAGGAGGAGTACGACATCGTGCTCACCATCGAGAAGCTCCAGGCCAACGTTCCCCTGCGTGACGACCAGTTCGCGCTCCAGCAGCCGCCGGGATCGACCCTGGTGCGCCTGGGCGCCGGGCAGCCTTCCTTCACCTCCAGCGACGGCACGCATCCCCCAGCCGACAAGCCGAGGTAAAGCTCTCACCGTTTACAATCGCCGCAATGAACAAATTGGTCCTCTCCAACCTGGTGCACCGCCCGCTGCGGTCGCTCATCAGCATTGTCGCCATCGGAATCGAGGTTACGCTCATCCTCGTCATCGTCGGCCTGTCGGTCGGGATGTTGAATGACGCCGCGGAGCGTCAGCGCGGTATCGGCGCCGACATCATGATCCAGCCGCCCGGATCGTCGTTCATCAGCACCATCAGCGGTGCGCCGGTTTCCATCAAGCTCGCCGACGTTCTTCGCAAACAGCCACACGTCGCCATGGTCTCGCCCGTCATAACCCAGCTCACGACGGGCGGAACGTTGGAAGCCATCACTGGCGTGGACCTGAACACCTATCCGTTGGGGCATCCGCTGAAATACCTCGCCGGTGGCCCATTTCAAAATCCGGACGACGTTATCGTAGATGACGTGTGGGCGCGCTCGCACAACGCGCGTGTCGGGGACCGTGTGGACGTGCTGAATCACCAGGCGCGCATCTGCGGCATCGTGGAGCACGGTGTTGGCGGCCGCAGGCTGCTGCGGCTCGATACTCTGCAGGATTGGATCGGCGCTCCCGGCAAGGCGACCATCTTTTATGTGAAGGCCGACGATCCCGGCAACACCAACCTGATCGTTGACGAGCTAAGAAAGCTTCCCGGCATGGAGGGATACCAGATTCGGTCCATCGCCGATTACATGACCATGATGACGACGGAGAACCTGCCCGGCCTCTCGATTTTCCTCAACGTTGTCATCGGGATCGCGGTGATCATCGGCTTTATTGTGATCTTTCAGGCCATGTACACCGCTGTCATGGAGCGCACTCGCGAAATCGGCATACTTAAGTCTCTCGGCGCCTCCAAGGTTTACATCGTGAACGTTGTTCTGCGTGAAACCGTGCTTTTGGCGATTTGCGGCGTAGCTGTCGGAATCGGGATTAGCTTCGCCACTCGCGGCGCGCTCGAGGCCCGCTTCCCCACGCTTCCCATCGAGATCGGCGCGCGCTGGCTCGTGCGCGCCGCCGGAATCGCTGTTGTCGGCGCGCTTCTGGGCGCGGTTTACCCTGCCTACAAAGCGGCTCGCAAGGATCCGATCGACGCCCTCGCCTATGAGTAAGTTAAGTGGTTGAAAAACAAAGCTGTAGATGGCTTGAGCCGCTGACGGCTTGCCGCCTGGTAGGAAAGTAAGATATTCTTACTTGCGGAGGCGTGCGTTGTGAAGGTTCCTCCGGAAAAGATCAAACCGGCCGTCGTCCGTCTGCGCCCTAAAAACCAGATCACACTGCCCAACTCCCTGGTCGAGCGGCTTGGGTTGGAACCCGACGACTACCTCGAAGTCTGTATCGGGCCGCGCGGCGGTTTCGAGTGCGTGCCCGCCCGCTTCGTCCGCAGCGGGACTCGCGAGGCAGCCGCCGAAGAACGCCAGGTCGACGCCGAGTTGGCCGCCGGCGACTACCAGAGTTTTTCCAGCGTGGAATCCGCTCTCAAAGCGCTCGACGCGGCCGCCGCCGGCGCCAACCTCGAGACCAAAGCCGAAGCAGCCTCTTTCGCCGAAGAGTCCCTCGCAATCCACCGGCAGCTCGAGCAGGCCGACCTCGCCATCCGCAACTTGAGCCGCCTGGTGGACGACATGCGCACGCGCGCCAACGCCGTCTACGGGCGCACCGGCACGCCGCGGGAGGTTCGCCGCCAAAAGCCAAAGACCAAGAGCGCTCGCCGTCGGGATGAACGGGATGAGCTTACGGCTGGTGACTGAAACTTTGCGGCCGCATACAATGCCCGCGCGCTACTCTGCACGCCGTGGCTGACCTGGAAGTCGAAATCCGCATGCCCAATTCCTTTCGCAAGCGCTATGCCCTGCTGCTGCGCTCCCTTCGCGAGGAACAAGGCGACGAGGCGGCCATGGCCACTCGGCAAGCTTTTCAACGCGCCCTCCAGGCGCTCCAGTCCAAGGGCTGGAAGAACGCCCCTCCGTTCAAGACGGAAGGTTTCACCGGATATCGCTTTTCGTATCCCCTCTCGGCCGACTATCTGCTCATTCTCGACGTGCAAACGTTCTTCAACGATGAGAAGCCCGTTCGGCGTGTTCTCACGCTCCGCCGTATCGCCCGCGCCGGCTAGCCCAGTTTGCTGTAGAGATCGCAACCGAAGCCCAAAGTCATCAGACCGAATCCGAGCCGAGCCAGCACCACCGAGTGCCGGACCACGCCGCGCCGGAAGCGCTCATAGGAGAGCGGTCGCCCGCCGCCCGTTCTTACCGGCACGCCGGCTGCGGCGGCATCCTCCGTGGCCGCTTTTGTGCCCTCGTCCACCACATCGCGCGACTCGGCGGATAGCGCATCGATCGCCAGAATCACGCCCCCAAAAAAGTTCAGCAGTACACCCGCTACTTCGGCGTTGTTGCTCATCGGCTCCTCCCGGATCGCGAGTGTAGCAACCTCCGTTTTGCCCCGCCGTTCGTTGACAATCCGCTCTCAAGTCCTGTATCTTTTAGACTTTGCTGTACCTGCAGTTGCCCGCCTGGAGAACCCCTTTCTGTCGGTTCTGCGCGGAATGTGGGCTCAGCGGTCTTTCTTTGCGTCATTTTCTGGGAGAGTTCAGATGTCAACCTATTTCCCCAAAGAGGGGGAAATTGCGCGCAAGTGGTTCGTCGTGGATGCCTCGGGGCAGACGCTCGGGCGCCTCGCTACGCGTGTCGCCAGCATCCTCGCGGGCAAGGAAAGCCCGCGCTACACGCCCTTCATTGACGTAGGTGACCACGTCGTCGTCGTGAACGCCGACAAGATCCGCCTCACCGGCATGAAGGCCGAGAGCAAGGTGTATCGTCGCTACACCGGCTACCCCGGCGGTCTGCGCTCGGAGGAGTTCCGCAAGCGCTTCGCGCGCCGTCCCGAAGACGTTGTTGAGGACGCCATCACCGGCATGCTGCCCAAAACAAAAATGGGCCGCGCCATGGCGAAGAAGCTGAAGGTTTATCGCGGCGATAAGCACCCGCACCAGGCCCAGCAGCCGCAGGCGCTGCAGGAAGCCAAGCGGGCATAGTTTCAGGCGGGCCGTATTCGGCTCGCCTCATTTTTTGGAAAGGGTTGTCGCGGGACATCGCGCCCGCATCTGAAATCATGGCTGATCTGGTTCAGTACTACGGCACGGGACGTCGCAAGTCGAGCATCGCTCGCGTGTTCTTGCGTCCCGGCTCGGGCGAGTTCACGGTGAACGGTCGCCCCTTCGACCAGTATTTCGTGACCGAGGCGCAGCGCAACACCGCCAAGCGCCCTCTCGCCATCGCCGAAGTCGGCAGCAACTTCAACGTTGTCGCCAATGTGTCCGGCGGCGGCGTCAACGGGCAGTCCGGCGCCGTCAAGCTGGGCATCGCCCGCGCGTTGCTGGAGTTCAACGTCGAGCTCCGCTCCAAGCTGAAGGCCGACGGCCTGCTCTCGCGCGATTCCCGCGCTAAAGAGCGCAAGAAGTACGGCCAGAAGGGTGCGCGCAAACGCTTCCAGTTCAGCAAGCGCTAGTTTGGGTTTTGGTTTTCAGTTCTTTTGAGAACTGAGAACTGGCAACTGAGAAATGATCTTTCCCGTTCCGCCTCTGGCGAAGCGGGGGCGGGAAAATAATCTGCTGCCGCGCTCGTGCCGGCAGCGGATGCAATCTATCGAGGAGGTTGTTTGGCTAACATCACCATGAAGGAGCTGCTCGAAGCGGGCGTCCACTTCGGGCACCAGACCAAGCGCTGGAATCCCAAGATGAAGGAGTTCATCTTCGGCGAGCGCAACGGCATTTACATCATCGACCTGCAGAAGACGCTCAAGATGTTCAAGGAAGCGTCCAAGTTCGTGCAGGACCTGGCCGCCGAAGGACGCATCGTCCTCTTCGTGGGCACCAAGCGCCAGGCACAGGACGCGATCGCCGAAGAAGCGCAGCGCTGTGGCATGTTCTACGTTAACCAGCGCTGGCTCGGCGGCCTGCTCACCAACTGGGTCACCGTCCAGAAGTCGGTCAAGCGCCTCAAAGAGCTCGACGACATGGCCACCGACGGCCGCTACGAGCTCCTTCCCAAGAAGGAAGTCATCAAGCTGGAGCGCGAGCGCAAGCACCTCCAGGCCAACCTCGCCGGCATCAAGCAGCTCAACCGTCTGCCCGACGCCATCTTCGTGATTGACTCCAACAAGGAGCAGATTGCCGTGCGCGAGGCCCGCAAGCTCGGCATCCCGGTCGTCGCCGTGGTTGACACCAATTGCGACCCGAGCGAGGTGGATTACGTAATTCCCGGCAACGATGACGCCCTGCGCGCCATCCGCCTGTTCGCCTCCAAGATTGCCGATTCCATCGTCGAGGGCGCCCAGAGCGCGACCGACAAGCAGGCCGCGGAGTTCTCCGCCGCCGCCGAAGCAGGCGATGTCGCAACCGAGCCCGGCACAGAGATTTCAGGCGAGGGCAGCGGCGACTACGCTGCGGATTCCGAAGACGTCAGCATGGCCGACGTGCTCGGCGAGCCGGTGCGCAAGCACCCCGCAGCCGCTGAGAACGCTCCCGAACCGGCAGAAGCGCGCCACGCCGAGACGCACTGAGCCAGGCCTGAATCTCCGCGCAACGCGCCGGAATCTAATGGCTATCAGGCCCGCGCCCGGGGCTTCGCGGCGCGGGTCAACCTATGTTCGGCCTCCCTGTTGAGGCCCCAGCGCCAACCGGCGCTCAACACCAGAAAGGTCGAGTTGAGAATTTATGGGTACAACCGCAGGAATGCCCGATCCCACACAGAGCCCCGTCTCCGCCGCCCAGGTTCGCGAACTACGCGACAAGACCGGCGCACCCATGATGGACTGCAAGAACGCCCTGAGCGAAGCTCGTGGCGACATGGACCAGGCCATCATCCTGCTGCGCAAACGCGGCATGGCGATTGCCGGCAAAAAGGCCGCCCGCGCCACCACCGAGGGCTCGGTCTCGAGCTACATCCATGCCGGCGGCAAGATCGGCGTGCTCGTTGAGGTCAACTGCGAGTCCGACTTCGTCGCTCGCACCGACGATTTCAAGGAACTGGTGAAGGACATCGCGATGCACATCGCCGCGTCCGACCCCAAGTTCATCCGCAAGGAAGACGTCACGCCCGAGGCCTACGAGCGCGAGAAAGACATTTACCGCTCCCAGGCTGCGCAGACCGGCAAGCCGGCGAACGTCATCGAGAAGATCGTGGAGGGCAAGATGAGCAAGTTCTACGAGGAGGTCTGCCTCTACGAACAGCCTTTCATCAAGGACCAGACCGTTTCGGTCTCGCAGCTCATCGCCGCCAAGATCGGCAAGCTCGGCGAGAACATCAGCGTCCGCCGCTTCGCCCGCTTCAAAGTCGGCGAGCCCGGCTGGACCATCGCCCAGACCAGGCAGGCCGACGCCGGCGATGCCTCCGCGAAGTAACCGCCCGACAACACGTGATTCAACGGCGCAGCGCAAGCTGCGCCGTTTCACATTTCTGAGCGATTTCCGCAGCAGCTCGGCAACCAAATCAGCCGATTTCGCTTCAGTCTTTCTCGAGCTTTTTTCCGGAGAAAACTGAATGATGAAACGCACTTTCGCCTGGGGACTCTCTCTCCTGCTGTTTCACACCGTTCTAGCAGCCGACGCCTTCGCCGTTACCTCTACCGTCACGCCGCCCACTCGTCAGGCGATCAAGGTCGCTGCCGCCGTGCAGCGCATCGGCAGCGGCGAATACTCGCTCGTTGCTCTCCGCCTCCACAACCGGGCCGTGATCAAGGGTTACGTTTCGGAGATCGGCGCCGATTCATTCACCGTCACCGACAACGACTCCGGCATCGAGCATCGCGTCCCTTACTCGACGGTCGCCCGCCTGCAGGGAATGAACCTGGTCAGCGGAACGCAGGCCGGCATTGGCGGCGGTTTCCGCGCCGGCGTTGCGCGTGTTGCCGGTTTCCTGCTGCCGATTCACACCCGGCCGGTCAACAACCTGACCACCGGCGAGAAAACCCTGCTTATCGGGATCGGGGTGGGGATCCTGCTGGCCATCATTCTGGCTAAAGCGCTCTAGGCGACTCGCACGACTTGCACCGGGCTCCCGGCAGCGTGCGGCGCATCGGCGAGTCTGCAACGGCGGCGATTTTGCGCGAACGTGAAGTATTGCCCGGCGTCTGCGCCGTGGGCCTCACCTCCGGCGTGCCACTCGACAGCACCCGGCCCGTCTGCGTCGTTCCGCAACACCATCACCATACCAGCTACCAGAAGCCGCTCACACTCATCGCCAACGACTCCATGCTCAGCGCTGACGACAAGAAGCAAGCCACCGAGCTGATCAACCAGCGCATCGCTGTTCTGCGGAAATAATCGAAAACCAAATCACCGGGTACCGGGAACTCTCCTCGATACTCGCCACTCGGTACTGTTTTTTCGCATCGGCTATACTGAAAACTGATGCCTCCTGTCTTTAAGCGTGTTCTCATCAAGCTCTCCGGCGAGGCGCTGGCCGGCGAGCAGGGCTTTGGGGTGCAGCCGGCGCGCATTCATGCCATTGCCGGCGAGTTGCAGCAGGTGCAGGAACTTGGCGTGCAAGTCGCCATCGTGGTCGGAGGCGGCAACTTCTTCCGTGGCGTGGCCGAGCAGGCGCGCGACATGGACCGCGTTTCCGCCGACCACATGGGCATGCTTGCAACGGTCCTTAACGCCATCGCTCTTCAGGATGCGCTCGAGAAGCGCGGGGTCTACACGCGCGTGATGTCGGCGATCGAGATGAACCAGGTCGCCGAGCCCTTCATCCGGCGCCGCGCCATGCGCCACTTGGAAAAAGGCCGCTTCGTCATCTTCGCCGCCGGCACCGGCAGCCCGTACTTCTCCACCGACACCGCTGCATCACTCCGCGCCATGGAGATCAAGGCCGACGTCATCATGAAGGCGACCAAGGTTGACGGCATTTACGACGCCGATCCGGTCCTGGTCAAAGACGCCAAGATGTTCGACCAGATCAGCTATCTCGACTTCCTCAAGCGCGGACTCAAGGTGATGGACGCGACCGCCATCTCGCTTTGCCGCGAGAACAACCTGCCCATCATCATCTTCAACCTGAACCGTGCGGGAAACATCAGGCGCGTCCTTACCGGCGAAAAAGTGGGATCGCTGGTCAGCGCCTGAGCCTTCTCGAACCGCTCGAATGCCCTGCGCGGCTGAGCTTCGCTTGCGGGGCTCTCCGCTGCGCGACCTGCTTTATAATCGTGCGTTTCACAGCCCGATCAGGCGGAGCCTATGGCACAGTCAGCAAGCGTTCCCGCGCTCAAAGATACGTTTTCGCAGCTCAAATCGCGCATGGACAAAGCGGTGGAAGACTTCCGCCAGGCCATGACCGCGACCCGCACCGGCCGCGCCTCCGTCCACATGCTCGACACCGTCCGCGTGGAAGCCTACGGCACCGAGATGAAGCTCAACGAGCTCGGCCAGGTGCACGCGCCCGACGCGCAGCTCATCACCGTGCAGCCCTACGATCCCTCGCAGCTCGGGGCCATCGAGAAGGCCATCCGCTCCGCCGACCTCGGCCTCAATCCAAGCAACGACGGCAAGATCATCCGTGTGCCGGTGCCGCAACTCACCGAAGAGCGGCGCAAAGAGATGGTCAAGCACCTGCACAAGGTGCTCGAAGAGCATCGCACTGCGGTGCGCAACATCCGCCGTGACGGCAACGACCTGATCAAGAAAACCATGAAGGACAAAAAGATCAGCGAAGACGAAGAGCGCCGCGCGCTGGAGGAAATCCAGAAGCTCACCGACGCCGAGATCAAGAAGATGGAAGAGATGAGCGCGGCGAAGGAAAAAGAATTGATGCAGGGTTAGAGGCGCTTCAGTCTCGGCGACACGGCGGGCAAGGTCAACCACGAATCCGACTCGATTCGTAAGACTGAGCAGTCGTGCCTGTTTTGCCACCCACTCAGTCAATCTCGGAGTAATTCAAAACGAGCCATGCCAGGCCTCAGCGACTCGGGACTCCAGCTCAGGACGTGCCAGCGCGGCAAGCAGCAGACCACTGACGGTCCACAGTCGCCAATCGAACATTCCATTCGCGGCGCTCGGGGGAAGAGGATACGCCGGCCGCTCACGGTTCACCGCCTGCGGTACACTTGGACGCATGAAGCGCGTCGTCCACGCCGCATGCCCGCACGACTGTCCTGACGCCTGCGGTGTGCTAATCACCGTGGAGCAGGTGAACGGGGCCGAACGGGCGACCAAGATACAAGGCGACCCATCCCATCCGGTGACGCGCGGCTTCTTGTGCGCCAAGGTCGCAAAGTACCTGGACCGCGTGTACTCGCCGGATCGCGTGCTGTATCCGCTGCGACGTGTGGCGCCAAAAGGACCGTCCAGTGCCGCTTTCGAGAGAATCTCCTGGGATGCGGCCCTCGACGAAATCACCGCCAGACTGCGGGCCGTCTCCGATGAGTTCGGCTCCGAAGCCATCCTTCCCTACTCTTACGGTGGAACGCTGGGCGTTCTCGGCAACGCTTCGATGGATCGCCGCTTCTTCCACCGGCTGGGCGCGTCGCAACTGGCGCGGACGATTTGCGCCACCGCCGGCGGCGACGCGCTGCTCTCGGTTTACGGACGCAAGCTCGGCACCGAGCCCGAGCAGTTCCGCTACTCGAAAACCATCATCGCCTGGGGCGCGAACATTCACGGCGCCAACGTGCACCTGTGGCCCTTCGTCGAAGAGGCGCGGCGGGCGGGCGGACGGCTGATCGTCATCGATCCCTACAAGACGCGCACCGCGAGGGTGGCCGACTGGCACATCGCCATCAATCCCGGTACCGACGTGGCGCTCGCGTTGGCGATGATGCACGTGATCATCGGCGAAGGTCTGCACGACGCCGACTACGTGGAAAAACACGCGCATGGCTTCCCTGAACTGCGCGAGCGCGTGCGCGGGTACACGCCGGAGCGCGTTGCCACGTGGGTCGGCATCGCCGCCGCCGACATCGTAAAGCTGGCGCGCGAGTACGCCACGGCGCGTCCAGCCTCCATTCGCATGAACTACGGCGTGCAGCGCTCGGAGAATGGCGGCATGGCGGCGCGCGCCATCGCCATGCTGCCGGTGGTCACCGGCTCGTGGAAGGAAATCGGCGGCGGCTTGCAGCTCTCCACCAGCGGCAGCTTCGTGCTCGACCGCGCCGCGCTGGAGCGTCCTGACCTGATGCAGAAGAGCCCGGCCGGCCGCGCCACGCGCGTGGTCAACATGTCGGCGCTCGGCTCGGCGCTGACCGAACTCAGCGGTCCGCCGGTGAAGGCGCTGTTCGTGTACAACTCCAACCCGGCGGCGGTCGCCCCCGACCACAACAAAGTCGTGCGCGGCCTGCTGCGGCCCGACCTGTTCACCGTGGTGCACGAACAGTTCCTCACCGACACGACCGATTACGCCGACATCGTCTTGCCCGCCACCACCTTCTTCGAGCACAAGGAGCTGCAGGCTTCTTACGGCCACTACTTCCTGCAAATGTCACACGCGGCGCTGGAGCCGCTGGGCGAGTGCAAGTCGAACGTGGACCTGTTCCGCGCAATGGCATTGCGCATGGGCTTCGACGAGCTGTGCTTTCGCGAATCGGCGGACGAGATGATGGACGCGGCGCTGCGCACCGGCGATCCGTGGCTGGCGGGCATCGATCGCGCGCGGCTGGAGCGCGAAGGGCACGTGCGGCTTGCGCTCCCGTCTAACCGCGGAGGCGCGGAGACGCGGGGGACGACGGATCAGAACTTTTTTTTGCCGTTCGCCAACGGCGGCTTCGCCACCGCGAGCGGCAAGGCGGAACTTTACAGCGAATCGCTCAATGCGGAGGGGCTCGATCCCGTCGCGTCGTTCGTTGCGCCGGAAGAGTCGCGTCACAGCCCGGCCGCGCGTGAATTTCCACTGGAGCTGCTTGGTCGCAAGGCCGACAATTTCCTGAATACTTCCTTCTGCAATCTGCCGTCGATCCAGGCCATGGAAGAAAACGGTGTGCTCGAGCTCAGCGCCGCCGACGCGGCCGCGCGCGGCATTCGCGACGGTGACCGGGTGCGCGCGTTCAACCGTCGCGGCGAACTGCGCTTTACAGCCAAAGTGAATGGCGCCGTGAAGGCGGGCGTGGTCGCGGCACTGCTGAACTGGGCCAAGCTCGACCCGCAAGGCAAGAACGTCAACGTACTCACATCTGAGAAGCTGACCGACATCGGAGCCGGCGCCACGTTTTACTCTTGTCTGGTGGAAGTGGAACGCGCCTGAACGCAAGAACCCCCTGCACAGCCGTTCTCTGGGGCGGGGATTCGTGTCTTTGACGTGCGCACCTGATTGGCCAGCATGCACGAAGTCCCGTATAATTCCGGTTTCCGCGAGTCCAAGACGAGGTTGTCCCATTTCTGCCTTGCATGCCCGGGACGCTCGCGCCGAAAGCGGGGGCGCGGTGTCCTGCACGGAAAATAATGCATTCCAGTTTGGCTCCCCGGCACCTTGCTCGCGGAGGGCCCGTGCGCGCCTCTTCGTGCTGTGCCTTGCCGCAATCCTGCTTTCGGCCACTCTCGCGGTAGCGGCCCCCAAGCCGGCCGCTCCGGCTGCCGCCGCCGCTCCGCAGCAGCGGGAAGAGCTGATCACCGACATCCGCATCATCGGCAACCGGCGAATTCCGGCTGAGACCGTGCGCGCCCGCATGTTCACCAAGGCGGGCGACGTCTTCGACCCGGTTTCCCTGGAGCGCGACTTCGCCTCCATCTGGAACACCGGATACTTCGAAGACATCCGCTTCGAGCGCGAAGAGACCCCCAAGGGCGTGCGCCTCAACGTCTATGTCAAGGAAAAGCCGACCATCCGCGAGATCAAGTACATCGGTCTGAATTCGGTCTCGCAGTCCGACGTGCTCGACCGCTTCAAGGAGCGCAAGGTCGGTCTCACGGTTGAAAACCAGTACGACCCGACCAAGGTGAAGCGCGCCGAGGTCACCATCCGCGAACTGCTCGCCGAGCACGGACGCCAGTTCGCCACCATCCGCACCGAAGTCCACCCAATTCCTCCGGCCGCGGTCGGGGTGAATTTCGTGGTGAAGGAAGGTCCGAAGGTCAAGGTCGGCAAAATCAGGATTGAGGGCAACAAAAAGGTCGGATCGAAGACCCTGGTGCGTGCAATGAAGAACTCGCACCCCATCGGCATACCGCACTCCATCGTACTGGAAAGCCTCTTCCACAAGACTTTCGACGCCACCAAGCTCAGCGAAGACGCCGAGCGCGTCCGCATGGCGTACCAGGACCGCGGCTACTTCAAGGCGCTGGTGCAGGAGCCGACCACGAAGATCCGCGACACCGGCGGCGGCTTCCGCATCTGGCCGTTCGGGGGCAAAGGCAAGGCGGTGGACATCACCGTGCCGGTGGAAGAGGGCGAGCGCTTCCGCCTGGGCCAGATCACCTTCAAGAACAACAAAGCCGTCACCAACACGGCGGGCCTGCGCAAGCTCTTCCAGTTGAAAGACGGCGACGTCTTCAACCGCACGGCCATCGCGAAGGGCCTCGACAACCTGCGCAAGGCCTACGGCGAGCTCGGGTACATCAACTTCACTTCGGTTCCCAACACCGAGATCGACGACGACAAGCGGCTGATCAACCTCGAAATCGATGTTGACGAGGGCAAGCAGTACTCGGTGCGGCGCATCGAGTTCAAGGGCAACACCACCACGCGCGACAAGGTGATCCGCCGTGAGCTGGCGCTGGAAGAAGGCCAGGTTTACAACAGCCGCGCCTGGGAGTTCAGCGTCCTGCGCCTGAACCAGCTCAACTACTTCGAAGCGCTCAAGCCCGACCAGGACACCGAAACCAAGCGCAACGACCAGGCTGGCACGGTGGACCTCACCTTGAAGGTAAAAGAGAAGGGCAAGAACAGCATCGGTTTAACGGGCGGCGTCAGCGGTCTGGCCGGATCGTTTATCGGCCTGAACTACCAGACCAATAACTTCCTCGGCCTCGGCGAAACGCTCACCATTCAAGCCGACGTCGGCAATCGCCAGCGCGACTTGCTTTTCGGCTTCACCGAGCCGTACCTGTTCGACCGCCCGCTGCAGCTCGGGTTCACGGTCTACACGCGCCGTTACAACTTCGACCAGGCGCAGCAGTTCAACATCCTGGCCGGCCAGCGGCTGAACTTTTCCCAGTCGTTCCTGAACACGCTGCAGAATTACACGCAGTCGAGCACCGGCTTCACCGTCTCCGCCAGCTACCCGCTGCATCGCTCGCTCAAGCGAGTGGGCCTCACCTACGCGCTCGACAACACCAGCATCACCACCTTCAGCGACGCGAGCCGCGACCTGTTCGAGCAGCTCGCCTTCCGCAACTTCGCCGGCCCGAACGCGCTCAAGGGCGTGGTCACCAGCAAGCTGCTGCCGGTGTTCTCCTACAACAGCGTTGACCGCAGCTACAACCCGCACAGCGGGAAGAGCCTGTTCCTCTCGGCCGACATCTCGGGCATTGGCGGCAACGTCGCCTCCATCCGGCCGGTGGTGGACTTCAAGCATTTCATCCCGCTGCGCCTCTTCAAGCCCGATCGCGAAGGGCGCAACGTGCTCGGCTACCACGTGCAGGGCGCCTTCCTCACCGGTTACGCTGGCAAAGTGGCGCCGCCGTTCGAGCGCTTCTACCTCGGCGGTGAAAACGATCTGCGCGGCTTCGACATTCGTTCCGTCTCTCCGGTCGCGTTCCTCGTCGACAAGATCGACTTCCCGCTCATCAACCCCGACGATCCATGCGCCACCAATCCCGCCACCCAGTGCACCGGCGTGCTCAAGGACCCGACCAACCCGCGCCGCGGCACGGTCACCGTCCCGATTCCGGTGCATCGCATCGTCTTCCCGGGCGGCGACACCAGCATCGTCGGCAACGTGGAATATCGCATCCCGATCGCCGGCCCGGTGAACCTGGCCATCTTCACCGACCTCGGATTGAACTTTATTACGCGCTCCTCGCAGTTGCGCGTGAACGAAGACCAGCTGAACACGCTGAATACCAGCCCGTTCGGATGCCCCACGTTCGACGCCACCTTCAACTGCGTTGGGACGAGCAGCTTCACCTTTGGCTCGGAGCTGAAGCCGATTTCCGGGACGAACTATCGGCCTCGCATGTCGACCGGTGTGGAATTGCAGGTGCTGATGCCGGTGATCAACGCGCCCTTCCGCTTGTACTGGGCATACAACCCGCTGCGCCTGGACACGCTCACGACCACGCCGAGCGAGATCACGCGCAGCATGTTCCCGGCCGGCGGCGCCGGCGACTTCACCTATCACCAGGCGCTGGCAACATGGGCCCCGAACTACCGGCTGAAGGAACCGCTGAAGACGTTCCGCTTCACGGTCAGCACTACGTTCTGAGGCCGGCAGGAGTTTGACGGTGTACTCGGCACGAACCTATAATGCAGGTACCGCTACCCTGAACTTTTCCGTCGTCCGCAGGGCCGCGCGCCCCGGCTCGAGAAGTATTTCAGGAATTTCGGCATCCGTTCCGAAGGAGTCCACACAAGAATGAAACGCACGCTCACCGCATTTTCTCTGTGCGCCATTGTCGCGCTCTCCGTGACCGCGCTGGCGCAGGGCGCAGCCGCCACCAGTCCCGGTGGCGCGGCCTCCGCGCCCCCCGTCGCCCCCAGCGGGTCCAGCAAGGTCGGAATCATCAATATTCAGCAGGCCATCCTGGCGAGCAATGAAGGCCGCCGGGACTTCGAAGCGCTGGCCAAGAAGTACGAGCCCCGCCAGGCCGAACTGCAGAAGGAAAACAACGAGATCGACGAGCTCAAGAAGCAGCTCAACACCCAGGGCGACAAGATGAATGACGACGCCAAGAACTCGCTCGTCAAGCAGATCGAATCGCGCCAGCGCAAGCTTCAGCAGAATGCCGAGTCGTTCCAGTCTGACGCGCAGGCCGAGCAGAACGACCTGGCCAACCGCATCGGCCAGAAGCTGATGACCACGCTCGACAAGTTCGCGAAGGAAAACGGCTACGGCCTCATTCTTGACGTCAGCACTCCCCAGAGCCCGGTGCTGTGGGCCAACGTTGATTCGGTGGACGTGACCAACGCGGTGGTGAACGCATACAACGTGCAGTCTGGCGTGCCCGCGCCTCCGGCCGCGGCGCCTTCGGCGACTCGTCCGGCAGCGCCGGCGGCGCGCCCCGCCGGGACGGGAACGGCTCCGGTTCGTCCGGCAACGACGACACCGCCGGCAACAAATCCGCCTCCCAAGAAGTAAGAAAAAATCGGGGGATTCACGACGGCCGCCCGCTTTAGACGGTCGTTTTCTTTTGCGCGCAGGCGCCGACTTCGTCGCTCCGGTGTCAATCCATGCGAATGGAGGTGCCGCCGTGATGTTCGCCGATTCTCTCCTCCACACTCACCCATCCACAGCGCGCCGCTGGACAACGCTCATCTCTTACGGGGCGGAGCTGGCCGCGGTGAGCGTGCTGGTTATCGCGCCGCTGCTGTACACGTCAGGCCTGCCACCTATGCGGCTCGCGTCACCGTTGCTGCACGTCCCGCTCGCCGGATCGTACGAGCCGCGCCCACCGGCCTCGGGCGCGACACAGCCTTCACACACTTCCTCTCTCACTCAGTTCACCGACACAAACATCCATGCGCCCGGGAGAATTCCGCCGCGCATCGCCACCGGGCCTGACGTCGAAGCGCCGCCCCCTGGAGCATTCGTCGGCTCGGGCAGCTCGGGCATTCCCGGCGCTGGCGGCGTCCCGAGCAGCATTTTCGGCGACGCGGCCGCTCCACCGCTCCCGGCGCCGCCGCGAGAGTCTCTCGGCGATCGGATAGTTGTCTCCAATCCCGAGCCTGCAAATGCGCTCAGCCAGCCTATACCCCAATATCCGCGCATCGCTGTGGCTGCGCACGTCGAGGGCGACGTAATTCTGAACGCCGTCATCGCGCGCGACGGCTCCATCGCGCGCCTGCACGTCGTCTCCGGACACCCCTGGCTGGCACAGGCGGCGCTCGACGCCGTACGCCAGTGGCGCTATCGGCCGTACTTCCTGAACGGCGCGCCGGTGGAGGTGGAAACCCAGATCACCGTCGTGTTCCGGATGGAACACTGAGGGTGGTACTTTTTTCCGAACGCTTGTGGATAAGATTGTGGAAGATGTGCCGAGAGGGCTGCTGCGCCTACTCTCCCTAGGCGGCTATATAAATGCCATGTTAATGACGGGGATGCAGACAAGCTGTTGATTCGGCAGAGTTTTTATTGAAAGCAACAAGCCGGCACGGCCAAGTTATTTACTTCGTAACTGGCCCGAAAGCGCGCTCCTACGTTTTGCACACATGGCGGCCCACACCGCTATGAATTTATTGCCCTTCCGTCACACGCAGCACCGCCAGGAACGCCTCCTGCGGGATGTCCACCCGCCCGATGCGCTTCATCCGGCGCTTGCCTTCTTTCTGCTTTTCCAGCAGTTTGCGCTTGCGCGTGATGTCGCCGCCGTAGCACTTGGCGAGCACGTTCTTGCGCATGGCCGGAACGGTTTCGCGCGCGATCACCTTGCCGCCGATCGCCGCCTGGATGGCGACCTCGAACATCTGCCGCGGGATCAGTTCCTTCATCTTCGCCGCCAGCGCGCGCCCGCGCTCGTACGCCGATTCGCGATGCACGATGATGGAGAGAGCGTCCACCGGATCGCCGGCCACGAGAATATCGAGCTTCACCATCGGCGACTCCCACCAGCCCGACAGGTGATAGTCCAGCGAAGCGTAGCCGCGCGAAACCGACTTCAGCCGGTCGTAGAAGTCGAGCACGATCTCGTTCAGCGGCAACTCGTAGGTGAGCATGACGCGCGTGGAAGTGACGTACTCGAAATTCTTCTGCTTGCCGCGCTTCTCTTCGACCAGTTTCAGGATGCTGCCCACGTACTCCTCGTTCGTGAGGATCGTCGCCATGATAATGGGCTCTTCCACCTTGGCGATTTCGCTCTGCGGCAGCCAGCGCGAGGGATTGTCCACTTCAACCTTCGTGCCGTCGGTCCTGGTGATGATGTAGCGCACGCCAGGCGCCGTGGTGATCAGGTCGAGGTTAAACTCGCGCTCCAGCCGCTCTTGGATGATCTCCATGTGGAGCAGCCCGAGGAACCCGCAACGGAATCCGAAGCCCAGCGCTGCCGAACTCTCCGGCTCGAAGAAGAACGACGAATCGTTCAGCCGCAGCTTCTCCAAAGCCTCGCGCAGCAGGGTGTGCTCGTGCGCGTCCACTGTGTAGAGGCCGGCGAAGACCATCGGCTTGATGTCCTCAAAGCCCGGCAGCGGTTCGATGGCGGGCCGAGCGTCGTCGGTGATGGTGTCGCCTATCTTTGTGTCGGCCACATTCTTGAGATTGGCCATGAAAAAGCCGACTTCACCGGCCTTCAGTTCGTCCACTTCCACTGGCTTGGGCGTGAGGACGCCCAGCGTCTCAACTTCGGCCACGTGGCCGTTCGACCATAGGCGAATGTGCTGTCCGCGCCGCATCGTGCCCTGGAAGATTCGCGCCAGCACCACGACGCCACGGTAGGAATCAAACCACGAGTCGAAAATCAGCGCTTGGAGCGGCAGCTTCGCCGAACCCTTCGGATGCGGAATGCGTCTTACGATCGCCTCCAGCACCTCCGGCACCCCGTCGCCGGTCTTCGCGCTCACCGGCAGCGCGTTCGACGCGTCAAGGCCGACGGCGCCCTCGATCATGTCTTTCGTCCGCTGAATGTCGGCGCTGGGCAGGTCAATCTTGTTGATAACGGGAATGATTTCCAGTCCGTGATTGATCGCCAGATACGAGTTCGCCAGCGTCTGCGCTTCCACGCCTTGCGAGGCGTCCACCAGCAGCAGCGCGCCCTCGCACGAGGCGAGCGAGCGCGACACTTCGTAGCTGAAGTCCACGTGGCCTGGGGTATCGAGCAGGTTGAGCTGGTAGGTCTGGCCGTCGCGCGCGGTGTAGTTCATGCGCACGGCATGCGCCTTGATGGTGATGCCGCGCTCGCGCTCCAGGTCCATCGCGTCAAGCACTTGGGCCTGCATCTCGCGCGCGGTAAGCGCTCCGGTCAGCTCCAGCAGGCGGTCCGCGAGCGTGCTTTTGCCATGATCGATGTGGGCGATGATGGCGAAATTGCGGATGTGGGTGATGTCCATCGCGGCGGGGTCAGACCTGCTCACCGCTGACGCGCAGAGTTCGCGGGGCCTCTTTGCCTTGCAGATTCCCGGTGAAATCGGCGGCTCGGCGGTGAATACTTGATTCTAACAGGCGGCAGGGTTACTTCCGTGCCGCGTGCGGATTGCGCCGCGCCCGCGAAGCAACCTATGCTTGTCGAGAGAGGTTAGAAAATGCCTGAGCGAGCCCTCGACGTTGTTCGTCCCCTGGCGGAGAAGCTGCCCGCGGCTTCCCTTTCTGCCGACGACTTGATGCGCAAGATCTGCCATCTGCTCCACGAGCGCCTGCTCAAATACAACTGGGTCGGCTTCTACATGCTGGAAGGCGGCGCCGGCGGTGACACGCTGGTTCTCGGCCCGTTCGCCGGCAGCATGACGCCGCACACGCGCATCCAGCTGAACCAGGGCATCTGCGGCGCCGCCGCGTCGAGCGGCAGGACCATCGTCGTCGACGACGTAAACAGCGACCCGCGCTACCTGGCCTGCTCCATCGAAACCAAGTCGGAAATCGTCGTTCCGGTTTTCGTCGGCGGAAAAGTCGTGGGCGAGCTCGACATCGACAGCCATTTCCCCGCCGCATTCAAAGACGACGACCGCGAATTCGTCGAATACTGCGCGGGGTTGGTCGGCAAAGCGCTGGAAGCGGAATCTAAGGCGCCGCAGAAGACGGCGACGACTCGCTAGCCGCAGCGAGAAAGATTCGCACCGCGTACCCATCCTCCTCCGAAGCCAGCGCTTCTTCCCAACCGGGCTCGCCGGGAGCATCTGCGCCTGGCGCAAGTGATGCCGTTACCCGCAGCACAGGCCTCACCGCCGCCACGTCGAGGAAGAGCATTTCGTTCACGATGCGTGCGCGGCACGTTCGCTCGGCAGGCAGCACCACGCGCCGACGCAGGTCGAGCACGTCGCGATGCCACTTCAACATGGCGTTGTGACCGTGCAGCGCCAGGTCCCAGTTGAGCTTCGAGAGCTCGAAGGTCTGCGGGTCCTGCGGATCGGGCACCTCGTCCCAGTTGAATTCGCGGAATTCCCGGCGCCGGCCGTCGCCCACCGCGCGCTGCAGCTCGGGATCGCTGAAGTCGGTGAAGAAAAGGAACGGCGCAGCCTCGTCGTACTCCTGTCCCATGAAGAGCAGCGGCGTTTCCGGCGCGAGCAGCAGGAGCGCGGCCATCAGTCTGCGCACCCCGCGCGGGACAAGGTGGTGCAGCCGCTCGCCCAGCGCTCGATTGCCCACCTGGTCATGGTTCTGTATGCAGATCACGTGCTGCGGCAGGCGCATGTCGCGCGCCGGTGTCCCGCGCGGCCGCTCCCAGAACTGGAAGTACTCTCCTTGATAGACGAACCCCTGCTCGAGAGCGCGGGCGATCTGCTCCGGACGCCCGAAGTCCTGGTAGTAGCCCCGCCGTTCTCCGGTGAAGTAAGCGTGTACCGCGTGGTGAAAGTCGTCGCTCCAGAGCGCATCCAGTCCGTAGCCGCCGCGCCTCGCCGGACGCACGATGCGCCCATCGTTTTCGTCGGTTTCGGCGATCACGCACACCGTCCGCCCCAGTTCGCGCGCCAGTTCCTGCACGTTTTCACCGATTTCCGCGAGAATGTGCGGTTGCGACGCGTCGTGCATCGTCTGCACGGCGTCGAGCCGCAGGCCGTCGAGGTGATACTCCGCGATCCAGTAGAGCGCGTTCTCGATCACGTAGCGCCGCACGCCTTGCGATCCGGGCCCGTCGTAGTTGATGGCGTTCCCCCAAGGCGTAGGATAGCGGCCGGTCAGATACGGACCGAACATCGGCAGGTAGTTGCCCTCGTTGCCGAGGTGGTTGTAAACCACGTCGAGCACAACGGCCAGGCCGGCAGCGTGCGCTGCATTCACCAGCGTCTTCAAGCCCTCGGGCCCGCCGTAGCTCGCCTGCACCGCGTACCAGGCCACACCGTCGTATCCCCAATTGCGCGTTCCGGGGAACGCCGCGACCGGCATCAATTCGATAACCGTAACGCCGACGTCACGCAGATATTCGAGCCGCTGGAGGATGCCGTCGAAAGTGCCTTCGCGCGAGAACGTGCCCACGTGCAGCTCGTAAAGGACGTAGTCCTCCGGTCGCAACCCTCGCCAGGCATCGTCAGTCCAGCGAAACGCGTTGGGATCAACAATCTCGGTGGGCCCGTGGACTCCTTCCGGCAGCAGGCGCGAGACGGGATCGGGCACCGGTTTGCCGCCGTTCACGCGGTAAAAATAGCGGCCGCCGGGGCCGGCCTCCAGCAGCGCGGTAAACACGTCGCCCGCCTGGCGTTTCAGAGGAAACTCGCGGTAGCCGTCGCCGGCGCCGGGCTTGTCCAACAGGCGCACCACAAGCTCGCGCGCCGCCGGCGCCCACACGCGGACCTCGGTTCGGCTGCCGGACGTGATCGCGCCAAAGGTGGCGGTACGGGCTTGGATCCTCAACGATTTGAGCCGCAAGACTGCCTACTCTAAGATGCCTGCTGCGGCGCATGCGCCCGACGAAATCTGGAATCTTTCATGCTCATTCTTGCTTCTTCCTCTCCGCGCCGAGCCGAACTGCTTCGCAACGCGCGCATCGAGTTCCGCGTGTGCCCTCCCGAAGTCGTGGAAGAGCTTCACCCCGGCGAGTTGCCCATCCACTTCGCGCGCCGCATGGCGGAAGCGAAGGCGCACTGGGTGTTCGCGCGCGAGCAAGGCGCTACCGTTCTCGGCGCCGATACCATCGTGACCGTGGGCGATTGCGTCCTTGGCAAGCCGCGCGACCAGGACGACGCCATGCAGATGTTGCGCCAGCTCTCTGGCCGGACGCACCAGGTCACAACCGGGATATGCCTCATCGGCGGCGATACCGAGCTGCTGGAGGACGAGACCACCGAAGTTGTGATGAGCGAAATCTCCGAGGACGAGATTCGCGCTTACGTCGCCACCGGCGAGCCCATGGACAAGGCCGGCGCCTACGCCATCCAGGGCATGGCTTCGCGATGGGTGAGCCGCATCGACGGAGACTACTGCAACGTGGTGGGACTGCCAGTGGCGCGGGTCTGGGGATTGATGCGGGAGTTGGCGCTGCGTTAGGCGGGCGCGCCGGCGCCCGGCCGACGCGCGAACAGGCGATCTACTTCTTTTCCGGCTCGGCTTCGCCGTCCTTCATGGCGCTCTTGAAGTTCTTGATGCCTTCGCCGAGGCCCTTGCCCAGGTCAGCAACCTTTCCTGGCCCAAAAATCAGCAGCGCAATCGCGAAGATGACCAGTAGTTCCGGGACCCCTAGTTTGCCAAGCATACTTCCTCCATCTGCAGGGGGAGCTGAGAATAGGATTCTAGGCGCTCCGCCAGCCCGAGTCAAAGCAACCAGCGCCTTACGGCGCAATGGCTTCGATCAGGGCAGCCAGCAGCGCCGTCCGGCGCGGGATTTCATCAATCAAGACCGATTCGTTCAGTGCATGGGCGCCTTCACCCACGCCGCCCAGTCCGTCCAGTGTCGGTAACCCCAGCGCCGCAGTGAAGTTGCCGTCGGAGCCACCCCCGGTGGCGGCCTCGTCGAGCTTCCACCCGATCTCACCGGCGAGTTCCCGTGCCTGGCGGTAAAGCGCAATCACTCCCTTGCTGCGCTCCATCGGCGGACGATTCAGGCCGCCCGTGACCTCGAGCTTGCAATGCTTGTTCCTGGGCTTGAGCGAGCGGAACTTGCGCTCGAGCACCGGACCGTCGGCGAGTCGGGCAATGCGGACGTCAACGTCCACGCTCGCCTCCGCCGCGACCACGTTGGTGCGCGTGCCGCCGCGAATCACTCCCGGGTTCACCGTCATGCCGCGCTTCACATCGGTGAAGCGCGCAACCGCGAGCACCTGGCGCGCCAGCTCGAGGATCGCGCTCTGCCCTTTTTCGAAGTCCACACCCGAATGCGACGCGCGGCCCGTAACTTTTATCGTGTAGTCGCCCACGCCCTTGCGCGCGGTCTTGACGGCCGCGCCCTGCGCCGGCTCCAGCACCAGCACGGCAGCCGACTTCTTGGCCAGCGCCTCGGTGATCGGCCGCGACGATTCGCTCCCCACTTCTTCGTCCGTATTCAGCAACACGGAGACCGGCCGCGGCAGCGCGCCACCCAGCTCCTGCAGCCCTGAGATGGCGTACATCATCATCACGATACCGGTCTTCATGTCGAGCACGCCCGGTCCCCACAGCCGGCCGGAGTCGTTCCGCCACGGCATTCTCACCAGTGTGCCGGTGTCCCACACCGTGTCGTGGTGACCGAGCAGCATGATAGGCTTCGCCTTCGCGCGACCGCCGAAGTCCACCTGAAGATGATCTCCGTACTGCGAGGCGGAGTGAAACTTCACTTCGCCGCCAATCGCCTTGAACTTCTCCGCCAGCACGCGGCCCAGCCGGTCGACGGCGGCCTTGTCGCTGCTGGGAGATTCCATCTCCACCAGCTGCTGGATAGTGGCGATCATCTCCGGCTGGCGGCGATCGAAGTACTCGCGTAATTCGGGCATTCGAGTGGAACGCTGGCTGTGCGCGGTCATGGTGTGGGTCGGGGTGTGGCGGCATCTACTATAATTGCCACGATTCCTGTGAAGATATCAGCATGAGCCAAACCACCGAAGCAACGCCGCCCGTGGCCGGCGCCGAAGCCATCCTCGACAACGCGGCCATCCAGCGCATCCTGCCGCACCGCTACCCCATGCTGCTGATCGATCGCGTGCTCGAAATCGAGCGCCGGCAGCGCATCGTGGCCATCAAAAACGTCACCATCAACGAGCCCTTCTTCGCGGGACACTTCCCCGGCTTCCCCATCATGCCCGGCGTGCTCATCGTGGAGGCAATGGCGCAGGCCGGCGGCGCGCTACTGCTCACCGAAGTTCCCGATCGCGACGAGAAGCTGATGGTCTTCACCGGAATCGAGAAGGCGCGCTTCCGGAGGCCGGTATTGCCCGGCGATCAGCTGCGCCTGGTCATGGAGGTTCTGGCCTGGCGCACCACGGCAGTGCGCCTGCAAGGGCAGGCTTTCGTCGGCGAAAAGCTCGCGGCTGAGGCGATCATCACTTCTCAACTGGTGGACCGCGCCCGCGCCGAGGGCCGGCGCGGCTCGTCCACGCAGGAATCGCTATCGTCATGAGCGCGGTCGCCGGACAGTCTGTGCACATTCACCCCACCGCCGTCGTCGATCCGTCGGCGAAAGTCCCGGAGTCATGCCGCATCGGGCCGTACTGCACGGTCGGCGCCGCTGTCGAGATGGGCGAGCACTGCGAGCTGATCTCTCACGTCGTGCTCGATGGCCCGACGCGCCTGGGCAGCCACAACCGCATCTTTCCCTTTGCCTCCGTAGGCCTCGAGCCGCAGGACCTGAAATTTGCCGGCGAAAAAACATGGCTCGAGATCGGCGGCCACAACACCATTCGCGAGTTCGTCACCATTCATCGCGGCACAGTGGGCGGAGGCGGCATTACGCGCGTGGGCAGCCATTGCCTCATCATGGCGTACACGCACATCGCGCACGATTGCACGATCGGCGACCACGTGATCATGGCCAACGGCGCCACGCTCGCCGGCCACGTGACGGTCGAAGACTGGGCCACGGTCGGCGCGCTCTGCCCGGTCCACCAGTTCGTGCGCATTGGCGCGCACGCCTACATCGGCGGCGGCACGGTGATCACGCAGGACGTGCTGCCGTTCTCTCTCACCAGCGCCTCGCGGAACAACCGCGCCTATGGCGTGAACACCGTTGGCCTGGAACGCCGTGGGTTTTCCGCCGATCGCGTGAAGAAGATCCGCCACGCCTTCCGCGTGCTGCTCAACTCGAAGCTCAACATCGCCGACGCCCTCGAGAAGCTCAAGTCTGGGCCCGATGCCGGCGACGACGTTGCCAGGCTGCTGCGCTTCATCGAGACCTCCGAGCGCGGGATCATCAAGTGAGCGAGCTGCGCCAGCGCCTGGGCGTGATCGCCGGCAACGGCAGCTTTCCTCTGCTCGTGGTGGACGCCGCCCGCAGCCGCGGCTACGATGTGGTTGTCGCCGCGATCAAGGAAGAAACGTTTCCCGAGATCGAGTCGCGCGGGGCTTCATCGGTTCACTGGATGTCCCTCGGTGAACTCTCGCGTCTGATCGAGACGTTCCAGCGCGAGGGTGTTCACCAGGCCGTCATGGCCGGCCAGGTGAAGCACAAGCAGATTTTTTCCAGCATCAAACCCGACTGGCGCCTGGCCAAGCTGCTGCTCTCCCTGCGCACGCGCAACACCGACGCGCTGATCGGCGCGGTCGCCAGCGTCCTCGCCGGGGAAGGCATTACGCTGCTCGACTCCACCGCGTTTCTGGAGCCGCTGCTGGCGCGCCCCGGCGTACTCACTCGCCGCTCTCCGAGCGAGCAGGAGCAGCACAGCATCGCTTACGGCCGCGGCGTGGCGCGCCACCTGGCCCGCTTCGACATTGGCCAGACCGTGGTCGTGGCCGGCTCCGCCTGCGTCGCCGTCGAAGCCATGGAAGGCACCGACGCGACCATTCGCCGCGCCGGCGAGATCATGGCCGCGCTCGGCGGCGCCGCATCCACGCTGGAGCGCGCGCTCATTGTGGTCAAAGTGGCAAAGCCCAACCAGGACATGCGCTTCGACGTCCCGGTCGTCGGCGCTGGGACCATCACCGCCATGCGCGAGGCCGGCGCCGTTTGCCTCGCGCTCGACGCGGGCAAAACGCTTCTGCTCGACGGCGACGCCGTCATCGCCGCCGCCGACGCCGCCGGTATCGCCATCACTGCCGACGCGACTCCGCAAGCATGAGCAACGACTCCAACCCGTTGCGCGTTGCTGTGGTCGGCGTGGGCGCCTTCGGACGCAACCATGCGCGCGTGTACCGCGAGCTGGAGCAGGCGGGCGAACCGGTGCGGCTGGCCGCGCTCGTAGATCGCGATCGCGCCAAGGCCACCGCCCTCGTCGAGCAGCTCGGTGCCGACGCACCCGTCCCGGTGTTCGCCAGCGTTGCCCACCTGCTCGCCTCGAATGCTCAGATTGCCGCGGCCTCGGTTGCCGTCCCGACCCTAGACCACCACGCCACCGCTATCGAACTGATGAACGCCGGCGTGGACGTGCTCGTCGAAAAGCCGTTGGCTTCCACGCTCGCCGAAGCCGACTCGCTCATCGCGCTCGCCGCCCGTACAAAACGCATCGCGCAGGTCGGGCACCTCGAGCGCTTCAATCCTGCGGTGCAGGCCGCCATCCCGCTGGTGCACACGCCGATGTTCTTCGAGGTGCACCGGCTCAGTGTGTTTTCGCCGCGCGCGCTCGACGTCGACGTGGTCCTGGACCTTATGATCCACGATCTCGACATCGTCCTCTCGCTCGTGCATTCGCCTTTGCGCGAAGTCCGCGCGGTCGGGATTCCGATCCTTTCCTCGAAGGTGGACATTGCGAACGCGCGCCTGGAGTTCGAGTCCGGATGCGTGGCGAACTTCACCGCCAGCCGTGTGAGCACCGAGCGCGTGCGCAAGTTGCGGCTGTTCCAGCCGCACCAGTACGTTTCACTCGACTACTCGCGGCAGGACGTCTTCGCCCTGTCGGTCGAAGCAGCCAAACCCGGCGACCCGCCTCCGGCTGCCGCCGCGCAGTTTCCGCCCATGCCGCTGCCCGCCGGAATGCGCATCACTCCCTCGCGCCCGGCGATCGCCAGCGAGGAGCCGCTGCACGCCGAGTTGCGGTCCTTCCTGGAAGCGGTACGCGCGCACCGCCCGCCCGCCGTCACCCTCGAAGACGGCCGTCGCGCCCTCGACGTCGCCTTCCAGATCCTGGCGCAGATTGCCGAGCACTCCGGCCGCGCCAACCTGGCCGCCATGGCAAGGCCTCAAGGGTAATCTCGGCCGCTACCCATGCGTCTAATTTCATTGGCCCTTTCAAGTGCAATCAGGTGAGCACTTTAAGCCAACAGTGCGGCTCGGGCCCAAGCCCCCGCGCGGCAAATCTAATGAGAGAATAGAAGTGGCTCGTTTGCGGACGCAGTGCGCCTGTTTCACCGGACGCAAACTTCGGCCGCGCCCAGCGTCTTAAGGCCGGATGTCCATCACCGGAATTACTCCCGTCGCCAGCCCGTCGCCGCCGCAGGAAGGCGGACGCCGCAGCCCGCTCCGCCGTCACACACCAGCCCCTCCGGACTATACGCCCGAGCTGCTGCTCCAATTGCAAGACGATCTGGCGCGCTCGCGCATGCGGGAAGCGCTGTGGCTCTCCGTCATTCTGCACCTGATGGTGGTGATGGCGCTGCTGTTCGCGCCGCGCCTGCTGCCCACGCGGTCCGCGATCGTCCTGGTGACCCCGCGGGAATTGATCAACAACCAGGAACTCACCTATCTCGATCTGCCCAAGGACCAGCAGACACCGCCACCCACGCCGCCTAAGACCGACATCATCTCCGACAAGAACCGCATCGCCACCTCGCACACGCCGCGCCTCAACCGCGAGGAGCTGAAGCGCATTCTCGACAGTGCGCGTCCCGGCGCGCCCGGCGCGGGCGTGAGCGCGCCGCCCTCGCAGCCGGCGCCGCAGGTCGCGCAAGGCGGCGGCCAGCAGGCGCAGCCCCAGCAGCAGACCTCCCAGCAGCAGCAAGGCCGCGGGCCAACGCCCCCGCCGACGAGCCAGACGGCGCAGCTGGAAACGCCGCCCGGCGCAGCTTCGCCCGGCGGCGGCGCATTCCGCAGCGGAGGACTCTCACCCGGGTCACTCATCGACCAGGCTGCTCGCGCCGCGGCCGCCAATCGTGGCGCTGGCGGCGTCGGCGGAGACTTTGGCGTCGGCTCGCCAACGCAGGGACAGGTGCTGGGCAACATGGAAGTGCTCAGCGACACCATGGGCGTGGACTTCGGCCCTTACCTCTCGCGCGTGCTCCACGACGTCCGGCAGAACTGGTACCTGCTGATTCCGGAAGTCGCCCGCGCGCCCATGATGAAGAAGGGCAAGGTCTCGATTGAATTCGCCATCACGAAGAACGGGCAGGTCGCCGGCATGCGCCTCATCGCACCGAGCGGCGACGCCTCGCTCGATCGCGCCGCCTGGGGCGGAATCACCGGCTCGAATCCTTTCCAGCCTTTGCCCACCGAATTCCGCGGCGACTACCTCGCGCTCCGCTTCCACTTCTTCTACAACCCGGATAGGAACGATCTGCGGTAACGGCAGTTGTCAGTTCCCAGGTGTCGGTTGCCAGTTGAGTTCACAGTTCACAGCTCGAATCCCTTATCGGAAAATTTCTTGTGAGCGGCAGCGTACGGCCCTCAACTGGCAACTGACAACTGGCAACCGGCAACTGCTAGTACGCCATCCTCACCAGCGTCCTTTGACCAAACGGCAGGTAGAGAAGTGCCGCTGCGGCGGCGAATGCCAGGCCAAGGCCGATCCGGTCGGCCAGCAGGAACGGTGTGAGCGCCCACAACTCGTCCGCCACCAGCAGCGCGGGGAAGAGTTTCTCAAACTTGCGGGCGAAGGACCGGTAGTCGAACGCCACCGCGAAAAGCTGGAAGAAGCGCAGCGGAATGCCGGCGGACGCCACCACCATCACCGCCACCGCCAGCGCGAAGGCCTGCCGCGGTACGGCCTTGGCGATCTCGCGCTCAACGCCGGCCACATGGCTCAGCGCCGCCACGTACAGCGCCAGGTACATGATCTGCGCCAGCACAAACAGCGACCGCACCAGCGCCCGTTGTGGACGCGGAAGTTCGTCGGCCACTTCGCCGCCGGCGGCGGTCGGTTGCGTGGCGCCCTCCGCGCCCGCCGCCGTGACCGGCGCGATGAACCGGTAGCCGCGACGCGCCAGTGTTTCGATAAAGCGGGGATTCGTGCCCGAATCGCCCAGCGCTCCGCGCAGTTTGTTGATGGCCGTGTTCAGGCCGTGATCGAAATCGACGAAAGTGTCCTGCGGCCAAAGCGCTTCGCGCAGTTCTTCCCGCGTCACCACCACCCCTGGGCGATCCAGCAGGATCGCCAGCACCTGGAACGGCTGCCCTTGCAGGCGCACCTTTGCGCCGTTGCGCCGAAGCTCGCCTGACCGCAGGTCGGCTTCGAAGATGCCGAAGCGCAGCAACGACGGGCCAGGCTTGGAATCGGAAGCGGACACTCGTCAGTAGTTTACGTCAGCAGATTCACTACAATGCCGCCATGCGGCCCACCCGCGAACTCGCCGTCGGAATGCTCCTCATCGCGCTGCTGACGCTGGTGTTCATTGTTGCTCGCTACGGCCGTGTCCTGCCCTGGGCGGCGCGCTGATGTCTTCGGCTCACAGCGATCCCTTGCTGGTCGCGCTGCTCGGACCGACCGCCAGCGGCAAGACGGCGCTCTCGCTCACCCTCGCCGAACGCTTCAACGGCGAAATCCTGAACTGCGATTCGGTCGCCGTTTACCGCGAATTCGATCTGGGCACCGCCAAGCCGTCGGCAGAAGAGCGTAGCCGCGTTCCACATCACCTGCTCGATGTCCTCGCGCCTACCGAATACTTCACTGCCGGCGACTACGCCCGTCGGGCGCGTGCGGTACTCTCGGAAATTCGCGAACGCAAACGACTGCCCATCGTTGTCGGCGGCGCCGGCCTGTATCTGCGCGCGTTACTCGATGGCCTCTTTGCCGGGCCGCCGCGTTCGGAAGAGTTGCGCGCGCGTCTCCGCGATCGGGCCGCCGGAAAAGGGTCCGCGTACCTGCACCGTGTCCTCACGCGCCTCGATCGCGCCGCCGCCGGGCGCATCCATCCGAACGACGAGGCCAAGCTCATCCGCGCCATCGAAGTCTGCCTCGCCGCGCGGCAGGCGATGAGCGACCTGTGGAAGCGGGGCCGCGACCCGCTGCGGGGCTTTCGCATTCTGCGCGTCGGCCTCGATCCCGACCGCGCCCAGCTCTACGACCGCATTAACCACCGCGCTGAAGCCATGTTCCAAGGCGGCCTGGTGGAAGAAACGCGGCAGCTGCTCGATCGCTATGGCGCTGCTGCAACACCGCTCGCCTCGCTGGGCTATGCTCAAGCCGTGCAGCTTCTGCGCGGCGAACTCGACCGGAAGTCGGCCGTCGCGGCCACCGCGCAGGGACATCGCAACTACGCCAAGCGCCAGATAACATGGTTTCGCCGCGAGCCCGAGGTCGCCTGGCTGCGCGGCTTTGGCGACGATCCCGCCATCCAGCGCGCCGCCGCCGAGATAATCGAAAAGGCTCGCCGCTAGTGCCCGTCCGACGCCGCTTTGATATGTTTGCTGGTATGGTGCGCCGCTTCGCCCTCGTCTTTCTGCTCTTCTCCCTCGTTTTCACCGCCGCCGCCCCCGCCAAAGACCGCTTCCAGGCGCCTGGCGCCGTGCACCTCGATCGCGACGGCGAAAAGTGGGTGGAGAAAACGCTGAAGCACCTCTCGCTCGAGCAGAAAGTCGGCCAGATGATCGTCATCTCCGCCGAAGCGGAGTTCATGAACCCGGCCAGCGCTGAGGCAGTCAAACTGCGCGACCAGATCCGCAAATATCATCTCGGCGGAATTGTGCTGACCGTCAAATACCAGGACGGCTTCCTCTACCGCAATCAGCCCTACGAAGCCGCCGCCTGGACCAACGCCTTGCAGCGCGACGCGGAGCTGCCGCTGATCTTCGCCGCCGACTTCGAGCGCGGCCTCTCCATGCGCTTGCAGGGCGCAACCACGTGGCCGCACGCCATGGCTTTCGGCGCCGACGGCAAAGTTGCCGACGCCGAAGCGTTCGGGCGCATCGTCGCGCTGGAGTCGCGCGCCATCGGCGTCCACTGGAACTTTTTCCCCGTCGCCGACGTGAACTCCAATCCCGACAATCCCATCATCAACACGCGTTCCTTCGGCGAAGATCCGCAGCAGGTTTCGGCGATGGTGGCCGCGTACATTCGCGGCTCGCGCGCCGGCGGAATGCTCACCACCGCCAAGCACTTCCCCGGACACGGCGACACCGCCACCGACTCGCACCTCGCGCTCGCCATCGTCCCCGGCGACCGCCAGCGGCTCGAATCGGTCGAGCTGCCGCCGTTCCGTGACGCGATCGCCGCCGGCGTCGATTCGATCATGGTCGCGCACGTCACCGTGCCCGCTCTCGATTCCGACGCGAACCGTGTAGCGACCACGTCGCCCGCCGTGGTCACCGATCTGCTCAAGCAGCAGCTCGGCTTCCACGGGCTGGTGGTCACCGACGCGCTCGATATGCGCGGTCTCACCCGCCACTACGCCGGCCCCGGCGGCGTGGACAACGGCCGCGCCGCGGTCGAGGCGGTGAAGGCCGGCAACGACGTGGTGCTGCATCCGGGCAACGTCGGCGCGGCCTTCGATGCGCTCGTCGCCGCTGTGCGCTCCGGCGAGATTCCCATGGCGCGGATCGATGAAGCCGTGCGCAAGATTCTCCGCGCCAAGGCCTCGGTTGGTCTGCATCGCGCACGTTTCGTCGACCTGAATGCGCTGGCAACCTCGATCGCGCGTCCGGAAAACATCGCCGCCGCCCAGCAGGTGGCCGACGATGCCGTCACCCTGGTGCGCGACAATGGCCGCGTTCTCCCCTTGAAAAAGACCGGAACCGCGGCCCCACGACCCGCGTATGGAGAAGTAAGAGAGCCGGGGACACGTACGTTCGCCTTGGTCCTCACCGATGATGTCCGTTCCGAGCAGGGCCGCGTCCTGGCGCACGAACTGAAGGCGCGCGTGCCTGATGCCGCGATCATGCAGTCCGATCCGCGGCTGGCGCCGTTGATGGCGCCGCAGATCATCGCCGCTGCCGACCGTGCCGAGAGCGTGATCGTGGCGGCTTACATCACACCGGTGTCGGGCAAGGTGGTGAAGGTGAACGGCGGGTACGAAAACAGCGTCTCGCTCGATCCGGCCGTGGCCGCGCTGCTGCACGACCTGCTGCGCCGCAACGCCGCGAAGACGGCGATGATCGCCGTCGGCAGCCCATATCTGGGCCGCAGTTTCCCGGAAGTACAAACGTACTTGTGCACGTTTTCGAATTCCACGGTTTCAGAACTCAGCGCCGTGAAGGCGCTGTTCGGAGAGATCAACATTCGTGGGCATCTTCCCGTCACCATTCCCGACTTTGCCGCGCGTGGCATGGGCATTGAACGCGCCGCGCTGTCGGCCTCAGGAGCTTCGCATGACGTTGCCGGCAACAATTCGACCCGCTAAACCAGCCGCCTCCGTTCTTCTGCTCGCAGCCGCCTTGGTCGCTGCGGGCTGCAGCATCAACAAGAGTGAGAACGGCTCCGGCAAGAACGTGGAGCTGAAGACGCCCCTGGGCGCCATGCACGTCACCACGGAAATCGATCCCAAGGACATCGGTATCCCGCTCTATCCTGGCGCTCGGCGCAAAGCCGACGACAATGACAAGGACCAGAGCAGCGCCAACGTGAACATCTCCAGCCCGCTGTTCGGCGTGAAGGTGCTGGCCGCCAAGTTCGAGACCGACGATCCTCCCGACAAGGTCCTTGCTTTTTACCGCGACAAGCTCAAGACCTGGGGCAGCGTGGTGGAGTGTGAGGGTGCCGCCGGCGATGTCAGCGTCCATACCGGCGCAGGCGACCTCGACTGCAAGGGCGACAAGCACGGCGGCAGCACCGAGCTGAAAGTCGGCACCAGGGAGCGCCAGCACGTGGTTTCCGTGAAGCCCGCAGGACACGGCAGCGAGTTCGCGCTCGTCTACGTGCAGACCCGCGGCAAGAACGACAGCATGTGAAGTTGCGGCCTGCGCGCTCCCTGCTGTAGCTTGAACTTGCGGATGGAGCACGCCTGTTATCAGTGCGGGGCCGCGGTGCAGGACGGCGCGCGCGCCTGCTCCGCTTGCGGCGCTCCCCAGATTCGCGTCGCCGGCGGCGACCCCGAATCGTCGCCTTCCCGGAACGAACTTCGCCCGGCCCTCCTCGCGCGTTCGCGCATCGACTGGCGCCACGGGCTTCCCGCCGCCGCCACCGCCGGCATCGGCGCCGGAATCCTCTCCGCGCTGCCGTTGCTCAGCCGCGGGTTCTTCATCTGGATGCTCGCCGGTGGCGCCGTCGCCGTATTGCTGTATCGCCGGCGCTCCTCGGCGCCTCTGATCACCGGCGGCATGGGCGCGCGGCTCGGGGTGGTGTCCGGCCTGTTCGGCTTCGGCAGCTTCGCCGTGCTGCTCTCCGTGTTCCTTCTCGGACGCAGCAGCGAGATGCGCGAACTGCTGCGTCGCATGCTGGAAGAGGCCGCCTCGCGCAATCCCGATCCGCAGGCCCAGCAGATCGCCCAGCGCATGATGACGCCCGAAGGTCTCGCGGTGCTGGTCACGCTCACGCTGGCGCTTTTTTGCGTTGCATTCCTCGTGTTGGGAAGCCTGGGCGGCGCGCTCGGCGCTTCCATGGGGCCGCGCGAACCCCGCTAAACACGCCCTCTCGGGCCAGCCTGCGCACGCGACTCCGCAGCTTGCCCGGCCCGGCTGCGCCCGCGTATCATCCTGTGAATGTCTGCTATCACCTCAGCCCGCCCGTCGAACCTGCGCGAAAAATCGCAGCTCATGTCGAGCTCTGAAATTGAGCGCACGCTGGTGCGCCTCGCCCACGAAATCGTGGAAAAGAACGGCGGCACCGATCGGCTCGGGCTCATCGGTATCCGCCGCCGCGGCGTGCCGCTGGCGCAGCGACTGGCCAAACTGATCGAGATGATTGAGAAGAAGCCGGTCCCGACCGGCACCCTCGACATCACCCTCTACCGCGACGACCTTTCGACCGTCGGCGCCAAGCCGGTCGTGCAGAAGGGCGAGGTCGGCTTTGAAGTCACCGACATGAACGTCATCCTGTGCGATGACGTGCTCTACACCGGGCGCACCGTCCGCGCCGCGCTTGACGCGCTCTTCGACCACGGCCGCCCGCGCCGCGTGCAGCTCTGCGTGCTCATCGATCGCGGACATCGCGAGCTGCCCATCGAGGCGGCCTTCATCGGCCGCAAAGTGCAGACCTCGGACCGCGAGATCATCGAGGTCAAGTTTCACGAGGTGGATGGCGCCGAGAAAGTTCTTCTCGTCGAGCGCACCGACTGATCTCGCCAATGAAAGCAAGCCCGTCGCTGCTGGGAATCGAGCCGCTCGACGCGCGCCAGATCACTTCCCTGCTGCGCTCCGCGCGCCGCATGGCCCGCGGCCGCCCGCGCCCGGTCCTTCGCGGCCGCCACATCGTCCTGCTCTTCTACGAGGCCTCCACGCGGACACGCGTGTCCTTCGAGCTCGCCGCGCAGTCGCTCGGCGCAACCACGTACCTGGTGCACGCCACCGCCTCCAGTATCGAGAAGGGCGAGACCCTGCTCGACACTGGCCGCACGTTGCGCGCTATCGGCGCCGACGCCATCGTCATCCGCCATCCCTCGTCCGGTGCGCCGCACCTGCTCGCGAAACATCTCGACATTCCCATCATCAACGCGGGCGACGGCATGCACGAACACCCGTCGCAGGCGCTGCTCGACGCCTATACCATTCTCGAGCGCAAGAAGCGCATCGAAGGTTTGCGCGTCGCCGTGGTCGGCGACATCTTCCACAGCCGCGTCGCCCGCTCCGACATTCACCTGCTCTCGCGCTTCGGCGCCCGCCTCACGCTCTGCGGCCCGCCCGACCTGGTGCCTGATGTTGCCGTCACGCTTGCGCCCGGCCTGCGCGTCACCCGCTCCATCACCGAGGCGCTCACCGGCGCCGACATCGTTATGCTGCTGCGCGTGCAGAAAGAGCGTTTTGCCGGGACGGAACTGCGTCCCGAGAGCTACGCGGCCGAATATCAGCTCACGCCCGAGCGCCTGCGCCTCGCCAAGCGCGATGCCATCGTGATGCACCCCGGCCCCATGATTCGCGGCATGGAAGTGGACGACGCCGTAGCTGACAGCACGCAGGCCGTCATCCTCGACCAGGTGCGCAACGGCGTCGCCGTCCGCCGGGCAATCCTCGCGCACGTTCTGGGGGCCGCATGAGTGCGCAGAAGAACAACTCACCGCGGATGAACGCGGATGACCGCGGATCAAGTCATTCCGTTCTGATTCGTGGTGGGCGCCTGATTGATCCTGCTGCAGGCGTTGACGGCGAGCGCGACGTACTGCTGCGGGATGGCCGCGTTGCCGAGGTCGCCGCGCCCGGCACGCTCAAAGACCCCGACGAAGTCTTCGACGCGCGCGGCCTAATCGTTGCGCCCGGTTTCGTTGACCTGCACGTCCACCTGCGCGAGCCAGGTCAGTTCCACAAGGAAACGATCGCGACGGGCACAGCGGCGGCGGCCGCGGGCGGATTCACCTCCGTCTGCGCCATGCCGAACACGAACCCGGTGAACGATTTGCCTGCGATCACGCGCTGGATGCGGCAGCCCGAGCGCGGCGCCATCGTCAACGTCTTTCCCATCGCTGCCGCGACGTTCGGCAGCGCCGGCGAACGCCTCACCGACTTCGCGGCTCTTCGCCAGGAAGGCGCAGTGGCGTTCACCGACGATGGCAAACCGGTGCTCGATCCGCAGCTCATGCGCGAGGCGTTGCGCCAGGCCGCGGCGCTGGGCGTGCCCATCGTGCAGCACGCCGAAGACACGCGCATGACCGCCGGCTGCCACATGCACGCCGGCCCGACATCGTTCCGCCTCGGCCTGCGCGGCATGCGTTTTGAAGCCGAGTCGGGAATCGTGGAGCGCGACATTGATCTGGCGCGCGAAACCAAGGCGCACCTGCATGTGGCGCATCTCTCGACCGCCGCCGCGCTCGATGCCGTCCGCCGCGCGCGCAGCCTTGGGGTGCGTGTCACTTGCGAAGTCGCGCCGCACCACTTCACCCTCACCGACACCGACGTCGGCGAGTACGACACCAATCGCAAGATGAACCCGCCGCTGCGCTCCTCCGCCGATCGCGACGCGCTCCTGGCGGGCTTGGCTGACGGCACGGTGGACGCCATCGCCACCGACCACGCACCGCACGCCGCCTTCGAGAAAAACGCCGAGTTCGATCGCGCGCCCTTCGGCATCATCGGCCTGGAAACCGCACTGCCGCTCGCGATCGGCGAATTGCACCTCAAACGCCGCCTGCCGCTCACGCGCATTGTCGAGCTGCTGTCGTCGAATCCGGCCCGCATCGTCGAGCTGACAGGCCGCGGCACGCTCGCGCCCGGCTCAATTGCCGATGTGACGATCTTCGATCCGAAGAAGAAGTGGGCCTACGACGTAGCGCGCTCGCGCTCCAAGTCGCGCAACTCGCCGTTTGATGGATGGAAGATGACCGGCCAGGTGGTCATGACCGTAGTAAGTGGAAAAGTAGTTTTTCGCGGCTAGTTGCAGACAGGTCCTAGCTGCGCGGCGTCGAGGGGCAGGTGATACGTTTCTGTTCGAAACGACGCGTCGAGGGATGGATCGCCTCCATTCCATATCCCGGGAATAACCAGGTCGATCCGTTCCGGCTTTGTACTGATGTGAGCGCTTGCTTTCGTGTTCTGCTTCAGCCGGAGTCTTGGTCTACCAGACTCGTACGCAATCACAAATACGCGATCGGTCGTGCCTCCACCGGTCTCGACAATCGCAATTTTGTCTCGCACGAGCGACTGCACAACGAAATCTTGTCCCGTATCAATCACTAGCGCGCGAGCGCTGGGCGCTGACGAAAGAGCCACTAGCTGTAATCCGCCGCTGCCGATGCATCGCCTCACTTCAATGCGGGCTCTTCGACCGTTAGGGCCACATCCGTTCACGCCGCCGCTGAGAACGGCAACGCTCTTCTCACAGGGGGTTAATGCCTGTGCGAATGAGCCGAGTGTCGTGATTAACGTGATCAGAATCGCAGCTCTCACTGCACAATCCCCAGCCGCCGTGCCACTCGCCGCATGATCTCCAGCGCCTGCGCCAGCTCTTCGCGGGTGTGCGTTGCGGTGACGATCGTGCGGATGCGCGCTTTGCCTTCAGGAACCGTGGGGAACGCAATCCCCGTCGCCATAACGCCTTCTTTGAACAGCTCGCGGCTGAACTTCATCGCCAAGCGCCCTTCGCCGACGATGACCGGCGTGATCGGCGTCTCGCTCGCCGGCGTATTCACGCCGCCGATGTTGAATCCTGCGTTGCCCAGTTCCTTCTTGAAGTAGCGCGTGTTCTCCCAGAGTTGTTCAATCCGCTCCGGTTCGTTTTCCAAAACATCGAAAGCTGCAATGCACGTCGCCGCCACGCTCGGCGGATGCGACGTGGAAAACAGGAACGGCCGCGCCCGGTGATACAGGAAGTCAATCAGATCACGCGAGCCGCAAACGTATCCGCCCAGCGACCCAATCGCCTTCGACAGCGTGCCCACCTGCACGTCCACGCGTCCATGCACGTGGAAGTGGTCAATCGTGCCGCGACCGTTGCGGCCGAGCACGCCTGACGCGTGCGCGTCATCTACCATCATGATCGCGCCGTATTTCTCGGCCAGATCGCAGAGCGCGGGCAGCGGGCCGATGTCGCCGTCCATGGAGAAGACGCCGTCGGTGATCAGCAGCTTCCGCCCCGGCTGGTCTTTCACCGACGCAAGCTGCTCCTCGGCGTGCGCCACATCTTTGTGACGAAACACCAGGATCTTCGCCCGCGAGAGCCGCGCGCCGTCAATGATCGACGCGTGGTTCAGCTCGTCGGAGATGATGAAGTCTTCCTTGCCCAGGATCGCCGACACCGTCCCCGCATTCGCCGTGAAGCCCGACTGAAAGACCACGCACGCCTCCACGTTCTTGAAGCGCGCAATCTTCTCCTCCAGTTCCATGTGGATCTTCATCGTGCCGGCAATCGTCCGTACCGCGCCCGACCCGACGCCGTACTTGCGCGTCGCCTCCAGCGCAGCCTCGCGCAGCTTGGGATGCGTCGTAAGCCCGAGGTAATTGTTCGACGCAAGATTGATGACCTCTTTCCCGTCGAAGCGTGTGACCGGCTTCTGCTCGTCATCGAGCACGCGGAGATTGAAGTGTGTTCCCTTCTTCTTCAGATCATCAATCTGGTCGGTGAGATAACCGAGTGGATTGGCGCGAGTGGTTGCGGTGGGCATGATCGGACAAGTGTAAAGCAGCAAAAAAGTCTACTTCACGCCATTGGGATACACCAGAATCTTGCTCGCCTCGCCGGTTTGCAGCCGTTGCATTGCCGCGCCGAAATCCTTCATCGCCACGCGATCGGTGATCACCGGATGCATGTCGAGTTTGCCGGCCTTGAGCAGCGCCGTCATCTGGTACCAGGTCTGGTACATGCGTCGGCCGTTGATGCCTTGGATCGTGATGCCCTTGAAGATGATGTCTTCGGAAAAATTCAGCGAGATGGGACGCGAGGTGAGCCCAAGCAGCGAGACGCGGCCGCCGCGGCGGACCACGTCGAAAGCTGTTCGGATCGCGTCCGGATGCCCGGCCATCTCCAGCACCACGTCGGCGCCGGCGCCCCCGGTTACGTCCAGCACGGCCGACTTCACGTCGTCCTTCGCGGGATCGAGCACGTAGTCGGCCTTCATCTGCTTGGCGATCTTGCGGCGGTGCTCGTTCACCTCGACGGCAATCACCGTGGTCGCGCCCACCGCGCGCGCCACTGCGATGGAAAACAACCCGATCGGTCCCGCGCCGGTGATGACCACGCTCCGCGCGGCGATCTCCCCTGCCAGCACCGCGTGCACCGCGTTCCCGAGCGGATCGAGGATCGAGGCGTACTCCGGCGGAATTGCTGGATCAAGCTTCCATATATTCGACTCGGGAATCGCTACGTACTCGGCGAACGCGCCATTGGCGTCCACGCCAATGATCTTCACGTTCTGGCAGATGTGCGCTTCGCCGATTCGGCATTGCACGCACTTGCCGCACGCCACGTGCATCTCGGCGGAAACGAAGTCGCCCGCTTTGACCGTGGTGACTTCACGCCCCACGGCCGCTACCGTGCCGCAAAACTCATGACCCGGAATGAGCGGCGGATGGATGCGCCGCTGCGCCCAGGAATCCCAGTTATAGATGTGCAGATCGGTGCCGCAGATGGAGGCGACGTTGACCTTGACCAGCACTTCGCCCGGACCGATCTCCGGCACCGGGACCTGGCGAACTTCGGCGCCGGGCGCCGCTTCCGGCTTGACGACCGCGAGCATGGTTGCAGCCATGATGAATGGATGCGCCGGTGGGCGCGGCGCAAACACGTGATTCTAGCACCCGGAGTTATTCCTGCCGTTTGCGGCGCTCGAGCTCGGCTGCGCGACCCGCCTGCTCTGACATGCCGCGCGGAATGCTCAGCGACTTCCACTCCGCGCCGCGTGCGTGCTTGGCGAGCAGCACGATTTGTCCGACGTGGTACGCGTAGTGCGCCACCTGGCGGTTGATGGCCTGCAACACCGTGTGCTCCTGTCCGCGGATTGTGACCACGCGGCCCAGGTCATCCGGCTTCAGCGACTCAATCGCGCTGAACACCACCGTCCAGCTCTCCTCCCACACGCGCATCAGCTCGGCACGCGTCGCTCCCGTGTCCATTTCGAACTCGGTATCGCGCTTTCGCCACGGCTTTCGCCGTCGCTCGTTAAAAAGTCGGTAAAGCGCGAGCGCATATTGCCGGTGATGTGCTTCATCACGACCGCGATGCTGTTCGCCTCGGGATCGAGTTGCGAGAACAGCTCCGCGTCGCTCACCTGCGCAATCGCGCCCTCGGCCAGCCGCTTGTGTCCGCGCAGGCTGCGCCGCGCTTCGTCCAGATAAGCGGCGCCGACGTCCATCGTGTCTCCTCGTGTCGATTGCGGCGGCCTAATCCACCGACCGTTGAACTGCAAAACCGGCCGCCGGCGTTTTTTTAATTCGGCAATTCCGCACTTCGGCAATTCGGCAATCGTGTTCAGGCGCCCTTCTTCAACGCCTAGCGGGCCTGCGTCGGCTTGTCGCGCTTCCCCATCCGCCGCCGCCTGGCGATTCGATGCGGACCCTCTCACCGGGTCGCAAATGTACGCTCGCTTTTCCCGCCAGCAGTTCACGCGAGCCCCCGTTGCGAATGATTTCCGTTCTTCCCGCGGCTCCGTCTTCGCCGCCCGCCAGACCCCACGGACCGCGCTCCCGCCGCTCGGAGAGCAGAGTGACCTCGGCGTTGGTCAGTACTTCCACCTCGCGCACAATGCCGTCGCCGCCGCGATACCGCCCGGCGCCTCCCGAACCGCGTCGTAGTGCATAGCGCGTAATGCGAAACGGATACGCGTACTCCAGCGCCTCCGCCGGCGTGTTCAGCGAGTTGGTCATGTGCACGTGGATGCCGGAGACGCCGTGCTTTGTCGGCCGCGCACCCATGCCGCCGGCAATCGTCTCGTAATAAGCGAACGGCTCGGCGGTGCGCGGATCGGTGCCGCCAATCGTCAGGTTGTTCATCGTCCCCGATGCCGCTGCTGGAATTCGCTGCGGCAACGCCTGCGCCAGAGCCCGCAGCAGCACGTCCACAATGCGCTGCGACGTCTCCACGTTCCCCCCCGCCACCGCGGCTGGCGGACGCGAATTCACGATCGTGCCCGCCGGCGCCATCACTTCAATCGGCCGCATCAGACCCGCCGTTGCGGGCACGTCATCGGTCAGCAGGCAGCGAAACACGTAGAAGCACGCCGACCACGTGATCGCTTCCACTGCATTTACGCTGCCTGCGACCTGGGTATCGCTTCCAGAAAAGTCCACCGTCGCCATCGGGCGGCCCCGCGCGGCCTTCGCGAACGTAATGCTTACAGCTATTCGCACCGGCCCAGCCCCCTGGCCGTCATCGTCGAGGAAGTCTTCCGCCGAAAATGTTCCATGTGGAACACTTTGCAGGAACGCGCGCATCATCTCTTCCGAGTACGCCAGCAGATCGGCGGCGGCGCGATGCACGCGCGCCAGCGAGTAGCGCGCGCAAAGGTCCCGTAGCCGCTCGGCGCCGGTGTGGCAGGCCGCCAGTTGCGCCGCCAGGTCGCCTTCGCGCTCGCCCGGCGTGCGCACATTGTTCAGGATGAGCGCGAGAACATCCCGCTGCATCTCGCCGCGCCGCATCAGCTTCACCGGCGGAATCCGCACGCCTTCCTGGTAAATCTCGCGGCAGGTTCCCATCGAGCCCGCGTACGTGCCGCCCACGTCCGCGTGGTGCGCGCGCGACGCGACAAAAAACGCCGCCCGCGCTCCGCGCCGCTTCTCGACAAACACCGGCGCCACCAGCGTGATGTCGGGCAGGTGCGTGCCGCCGCGAAATGGATCGTTGAGGATAGCGACATCGCCCGGCTGCAAAGTCAGCTCGTCAATCGCCGCCCGCACCGACATCGGCATCGAGCCCAGGTGCACGGGCATGTGGTCGCCCATCGCGATCACGTTGGCGCCCGCGTCGAACACGGCGCAGGAGTAGTCGCGGCGTTCCTTAATATTGGGCGAGAAGGCGGTGCGGCGGAGCGCGGCGCCCATCTCCTCCGCGATGGAGTGGAACAGGTTCTTGAAGACTTCCAGCTCGATCGGATCGCGTGCCATACGGGAATCGCCTGCAAGTCTACGCGCTTGCCGAGGCGATGCGCGAGCGGCACCTTCTTGGACGGGCCCTGGCCCTCACGCAAACTGCTTATTGACGCTGACGATGAGCCGCCGTAGTATCGCGCCACCAACTTGGCCGCATGAGTACCCACGCGAAACCGAAGCCGCAGCGTAAAGCGAAGAGATCGAAAGAGCGCAGCCAGGATGACATACTGATTCCGGATAAGCTCTACTTTCGCATCGGCGAAGTGGCCGGGCTTTGCCGTCTGCCGGCCTACGTCCTGCGCTTCTGGGAGACCGAGTTCCCGCAGCTGAAGCCGGTCAAGAGCAGCACCGGTCAGCGCATGTATCGGCGGCGCGACGTGGAAAGCGTTGTCCGCATCAAGCAGCTCCTCTACGACCAGGGTTTCACCATCGCCGGTGCGCGCCAGCGCCTGCGCGACGAAGCCAAGCCGGCGCGCGACCAGTCGCCGCTGCCCTTCCCGCAGAAGTCAACCGTCGAACTGAAAAAGGTGCGCCAGGGGCTGCAGGAGATACTCGGTATCCTCTCTGCACGGCGCTGACGCCGTTCAAACCAGGTTTCGTCGAGGCCCGGCGGGCCTCGCGCACGCGCCCTTTGCCGGTGCTAAACTGCGCCAATGCCGGGAAAGAAGCGCAACAGGTCCAGCCGCTATCAAGGATTCAGCGAAGAAATCTGCCAGACTCATCACGGGAGCGAAGGAAATCTACTATCCCGGCAGGCCGCACGGTCTGACGGCCACGCAACAGGACGAAGTCAACGCCGACCCGCTGGAATTCGTGAGCTCGGTTCAAAAAGGTCGCAGCGCAGCCTGAATCAACAATCAACTGAGAAAACTGGTCGGGACGGGCAGATTTGAACTGCCGACCCCTCGCACCCCAAGCGAGTGCTCTACCAGGCTGAGCCACGTCCCGACTGGATGATCGCCGCGAGGACCGCGGCGGGGGTTGACCCACCAATTCTACAACATCGCGTCCATGGCCCACGGGCGCCACCTTCCAAAATCGGGATTCCTCGCTCCACCGAAAAAAATCCGGGCTGACACGCAACCTTGCCGCCACGTACGTGTTGCAGAGCATCAGAGTCAGCAAGTCGGCCTGGTCCGCGCGGGTTCCGCTGTCCCGGAGAATGCATGCTCGCAGGGCTTTTGTTGGCAGTGGCGGCGCTCGGTATCCTCACGTCCACCGTTTACCTCGCCCTAGTGCTGGTAGGCGCGCTGCGCTTCCGCCGTAGTGCCGTTGTCGCGCCGCAATTCACCGAACCACTGCCCGGCGCAACCGTGCTGAAGCCGTTGCATGGCATGGAGCCGGGCCTGCGCGAGAACCTGGAAAGTTTCTTCCGCCAGGACTACCCCACCTTCCAGATCGTTTTCGGCGTTCGTCACGCCGACGATCCCGCGCTCGACGTCGTCCGTGAGTTGAGGGAGCAATATCCCCGGGTGCCAGTCCAGATCACCGTTTCAGGCGACCCCACCTGGCCGAATGCAAAAGTCCAAAACCTGCACTCCATGATGGCGGCGGCCGACCATCCGCTGCTGGTCATCAGCGACAGCGACGTGCGTGTTTCGCACTCGTACCTGCGCGAGGTCACGCGCCCGCTCCTCGACCCCAAGATCGGCATGGTGACGTGCCTGTACCGCGGGGTGAACACGGGCGGGTTCTGGTCGCGGCTGGAAGCCATGGGCATGTCGACCGAACTCACTTCCGGCGTGCTGGTGGCCGACCTGCTGGAAGGCACCAAGTTCGCGCTTGGTCCAACCATGGCCACGCGACGCGAAGTGCTGGCCGCCGTGGGTGGGTTCGCGGCACTCGCCGACTACCTGGCCGACGACTACGTTCTGGGCAACCGCGTTCATGCGGTTGGCTATCACGTAGTGCTCTCGCGCCACATCATCGAGCACATGGTGATCAATCGCGCCATGCCTTCGTCGTTGCAGCACCAGGTGCGATGGGCCAAGAGCACGCGCCGCTCGCGCCCCAAGGGACACATTGGCAGCGGGCTCACGTTCTCCGTTCCCTTCGGGCTGTTGGGCCTGATTGGCGGCTTCGCTTCCGGAAACTTGGGGTTGGGCGCCGCGCTGCTCGTTGCGGGCGTGCTCAACCGGATCGTGCAGTCACTCGCCGTGGGCTGGGGCGTGGTGCGCGACCGCGATTCGCTGACCGGCGCGGCGCTCTACCCGCTGCGCGACCTGCTCGGCTTCATGTGCTGGGCGGCCAGCTTCCTGGGCGGACGCCGTACATCGTGGCGTGGCGATAACTACGTCCTGCAGAACGACGGGCGCATGGTCCGCGAGTCCGCGCTGGCTGGCGCCGCCGGATCGCAGCAGAGCGCCGCCTAGCGCTCGCGGTTGCTGTACACCCGCTTCCCCGAACTCTCCGCAATCAGAAAACGCGGCCCGAGCGCGAGACGGTCTGCGTCTTCCCGGCGCTCGCGCGAGACAAACAGGAAAAGCCGCGTTCCGCCACTCCATTCACGAGCAAGCTGCGCATCGTCCCAAAAGACAGGCGGCGCGTCCGGAAACCGCGAGCCGTATTCGAGGCTGGTGGTGCGGCCGTTCACCAGCCACGCTGGTCGCTGAAGGTAAAACGTGAGCGACGAGCCGTAAGAGAAATCGCCGTAAATGACCAATCTGTCGTCCGGCCGGATGAGCGGCTGCACGGCCTGCGCGAGAGGGCGCGAGGAGAGATACGGCTCGAAGCGCGCCAGCGCCAGGTGCGCCGCCACCAGCAGTACGGCCATGCCGCCGGCCAGTGCCCAGGTGGCCGCGCGCGGGCGATGTTTGAATCGCAGCAGCAGCGACGCAACCGGCGCAATCAGCAGCGCAAGCGCCGCCAGCGCGGCGGGCAGCCGCAGCGCGGCGAACGCGCCTCCGGTCAGGTCGAAGAAGTGCGACATCGAGAGCGTGTAATTTCCCACGCCGCGTTCTACCAGCGCCGCGCCGATGTCGGGCACGAATGGCAGGTGCCGCGACTGCCACAATCCGGCAGTGAGCGCGATCGCAGCTGCCGCGCCGATCAGCGCAATCACCGCCGTCGAACCGACCAGCAATTTGCGTCGCGCGGGTTCCTGTTCCGCCCGCGCCACGGCGTCGGCAATCAGGATGAGCAATGGCAGGTAGGCGGGAAGCGTGTAGTACTCCTGGTTGGTCGAAAGCGAGAAGAAGACCAGGACCAGCGCGGTCAGCAACCAGCACATCAATCGCGTGCGCCAGGCAAAGTCATGCGGTCCGCCGCGCTCGCGGCGAAAAAGCGCCGCCGCGAACATGCTCCAGGGAAACAGCCATGCCAGGTGCAGTCCCCAGTAGGCCAGCGCCGGCAGCTTGTTGTAGTCGCGCGGATAGCGCTTCCCCAGGAATCGGAGAAAGTGCTCGTTGACGAAGTAGAACCAGAAAAACCCTGGATTGCGAACTCCAGCCAGCAGATGCCACGGCGCCGCGATGGCGACGAGCAGCGCGGCGCCGCTGAGCAGCCGGAATTCGCGCCAGCGCCGCCAGTCGCTTGTCCACAACAAGTACCCGAAGGCCGTTCCGCCGATGAAGACCAGCGCAACCAGCCCCTTGCTCAGCACTGCCAGCGCGCATGCGGCATAGCCGGCGTACCAGCGCCAGGCGGATCGCTCCTCCAGCGCGGTCATGAAGAAGTACAGTGCGGCCGCGATGAGCAGCGCCAGCAGGACATCGGGAATGAGGATCCGGGTGAACAGGAACACGCCGGTCGAGGTGAGGACGAACAACGCGGCGTACTCGGCTGCGCGGTCGCCAAACGCGCGGCGGCTCCACTTCCATGCGAGGAGAGCAAGCAACAGCACGCTCAGCGCCACCGGCAGGCGAGCAGCGACAGCCGAAACGCCAAAAACTCTGAAGCTGCCGGCCACGAGCCAGTACATGAGCGGCGCTTTTTCCAGGTAGCGGATGCCGTTCACGTGCAGCGTGACGTAGTCGCCGGCAGCGGCCATTTCGCGCGCGGCCTCCGCGTGGGTGGCGTCGGCGTCGTCGAGCAGCGCGGGCGAGAACAGCGAGCCGATGTAGACCGCGGCAAACACCGCCAGCAGCAGCATCCACGTCGCCCGGGCAGACGCGGCCCCGCGCGCCGGCGTCTGGTGAGTTGCGGGGGAAGCAGTCGAAGGGATCAAGCGGAGCGACGCCTGCTATGCGTGATCCATGATTGTACTCGCGCCGCCACCACGCTCGCGAAAAACGCGGCAAGCAACAACATCACCGGCTCAACCGGGTGGCGATAGCGCGCCTGCGGATAGGTGATGTAATACGGCGCGGGATAAAGCACGATCCACACCAGCAGCCCCGCTCCGGGCCGCCGCCGCACCAGGGCGAGGAGCAGGCCGCCGGCGGCGAGTACGGACAGGAACGCAAATTGCAGCGGCGTCCACGGGGCCGTGTCGTACGCGTAGGTGAGCGAGGCGCCGTCCCAGAACGCAAGGAAGCGCGTCCCGCACAGCGATACAAATTCGCCCGGATACTCGCGGATAAATTCCATCGCCGCGCGCCGGTGCTCTTCAACGAACTTCATCTCCCCCAGTTGGCGATAGCGCTCCCACTGCGCGCGGTTGCGGCTGGGATGCATTCCGCCCCACCCCATGCCGAAGCTGCCGTGATAGTTCCCGAGGTGAAGTTCGAAGCCAAAATTGCTGCGCAGGAACACCCACTGCCCAAACACGATGCGATTGCGCGCAAGCCACGGCGCAAACATTGCGCCGGCGAGCAGCATGCTCAAGACCATGTTGCGCAGCAGTTCGCTGCGCGGTGATGCTCGCCGCCAGATCCACGGCAGTGCGATCGGCAGCAGCGTGACGAGCACCGGGTTAGTGAGCGCGATCGCGCCCCACAGAACTCCATAGAGCAGCCAGCGCCGGAGCGACGGCGCTTCAGCGAGCCGCAGCGTCATCAACAGCGCCAGCATGACCAGCAGCGCCGAGAGACTCGTCTCCCACACCAGTTCGGTGGACCACTTCATGAAGTGTGGCGCCGCGCTCCAGAGCAGCGCCGACCACCAGCCGACGCTGGAGCTGAAGGTGCGGCGCCCGAGTTCGTAAACCGGAAAACAGGTCAGCGCAGCGAACACGCCATTCAGCGCCAGGAGCGCGATGGCCGAGGCGTCGCTGAAGGCGCCAAGCATCTTGAACACGACTGCGCACAGATACGGATACGCGGGCGCGATCCACGCCGTGGGGCCGGTGGACCCGGTGAACGGCGAGGCGAAACCTTCGCCGGCGGCCACAGAGCGCGCGATGCTTCCGCTCTCGAATCCGAAACGGAAGTGGTCCTGGCCGGCCGGGTAGTGATACGTACCGGTGAACAGGATGACGCCCAGGCGCAGCAGCAGCGCGAGCAGCGCAACGCAAGGCAGTGAACGGCGGCGCCAGTCCGGCGGGGTTGCTGGTTGCAGTTGCGGCGCGGCGCTGCCCATGGGTGAAGTGGCCGTGACGCCATTTTGTCCGCGCCTTGCGTCGCCGACAAGGAAATTCCCGCTGGATGACGCGGCGCGAATCGCATACGATACCGCCAGAACCTCTCCTGATGACCTTGACCGCCAGCGGGCCCCGCACTTCGGCCGTCGAACCTGGTTTGTCCGCTCCGCTCAACGCGCGAATCCTGCTGGCCTTCGTGCTGCTCGCCGCCTTTCTGCCCTACGTGGGCACGCTGCGCTACGACTGGGTGTACGACGACGGCGGACAGATCGTCTACAACCCGCTGGTGCAGTCGTGGCGCTTCGCTCCCCGCTACCTGGTGGAGCACATGTGGAGCAACCAGATCAACGTTCCGCCGAACTACTACCGGCCAATGTTCCTGCTCTGGTGCCTGCTGAACTACAGCGCCTTCGGGCTGAATCCCATGTGGTGGCACCTGAGCACTCTGGTGCTGCACCTGCTGAGCACGGCGCTGCTGTTTTACCTCGCGCGGCAACTGCTGCGCGACGACTTTTCCGCAACCATCGCGGCCCTCATCTTTGGCGTGCACCCGATCCACATCGAAAGCGTGGCGTGGATTTCCGGCGTTACCGATCCGCTGCTGGCGATGTTCTTCTTCGGCGGCTTGCTCTGCTACTTGAGTTTTCGCGACGGACGGCGCTGGGGCTGGTTGCTGGCGTCCCTGGCGCTGTATTTCTTCGCCATGGGCAGCAAGGAGACCGGCATCGTGCTGCCGCTGGTGTTGCTGGGATACGAGTGGACGGTTGGCGAGAAGGAACGACGCCGGCGGCGCAGTGTGGCGGTCACGGCGGCGTACGGCGCTGTGGCCGCCTTGTATCTTGGCCTGCGCTTTCGCGCGTTGAGCACGTTCGGCAACCCCGTCGTGGGACTGCCGTGGCAGTCGTTCCCGCTCACCTGGCCGCTGCTGCTGTGGTTCTACGTCCGCAAACTCTTCTGGCCCGTCTCGCTCAGCCCGTTTTACGACACGCCTTACGTCACCCGGTTCGACGTGCAACTGTTTCTGCTACCGGCGCTGGCATTGCTGGCGGCGGCCGCCGCGGGGTGGATGCTGTGGCGGCGGCTGAAAAACTGTGAAGCCGCGAACCCAGACACGCCCTCGGCGTCGCAGGTCGCGCTTTTCGCCCTGGTGCTGATCGCCGCGCCGCTGCTTCCGGTGATGGACATCGTGAGCCTCGAGCCGCACGAGATTGCGCACGACCGCTATCTCTACCTGCCGTCGGCGGGATTCGCGCTGCTGATCGCGATTGCCGTCCAGCGTATTCCAGCGGGCGAGCGGACGCTTTTTGGCCGGCCGGCGACACAGGTCGCAGCTGCGCTGGCGCTGGCGCTGGCCGGCGCGATTGGCGTGGCGACGCAAAGCGTCTACTGGGCAAACGATCTGCTGCTCTTCTACCGTGCCGTGCGGGTGGCGCCCGGCAGCATCAGCGCGACCAACAACCTGGCGAACGCACTGCTGGAGCGCAAGTACTACGACGAGGGCATCCGGCTGCACCAGCAGATCCTGCAGCGCGATCCCAACTACTGGCTTTCCTGGTACAACCTGGGCAACGCGTACACCAAGCTCGGCCGGCTGGAGGAGGCGCAGGAGCACATCTACCGCGCCGCGCAGCTCAACAACAGCAACCCCAACATGTTCCTGTACCTCGGGCTGTTGCAAATGAGGATGGGCCACTATCGCGAATCCGAGGCCAACATCCGCGAGGCGTTGCGCATTTGGCCCACCGGCCTTGGCGCGCACAACGTTCTCGGCATGGTGCTGGAGAAGCAGGGCCGCGTCGCCGAGGCGGCGGAGGAATACCGCCGCGAGCTGGCGCTCGATCCCGACCAGCCGAAAGTGCGCGAGCAATTGGCGGCTGCCGAGCAGCGGCTGAAGGACGCCGCGCGCTGACCCGCTGCCTCACGGACATATACCCCTCCCGGTCGCTGCCAATGAAATGTTGAGGTTAGCGACCAGGATCCGTCAGCGATCCGTCGATCTAAAGGACTTACGCGTAAGATCCGTTGTCTAAAGGAGTTAGCGGCGCAAAGTTGTCAAAGAAGAAGGACCCGCGCGTGTGCGCGGGCCTAGTTCAAGGGTAGCAGATTGGGCGGGGAGAATGGGAAGGCGAGGGCCAAGTTTATTCCTCGTGTTTGGTTTGGTGTGCGGGGAAAGCCGGGCCGTGGGGGCTTGACAGATTTTGACGGCCAGGCGGCTGAAGCCGCTGTTTTGGAAGGATAGCCACGTGGAAGGTTGTGGCTGGCAGCAGGGCGCCGAGCGTCGCAGGCCCGGTCGTGGGCGACCGGGCCCCGTTTGCGAGCGCGGCGCGGAAACGCAGGGAGCTGCGTCTCTAGTGGGCCAGGCGCGCAATGGCGGCGTCGAGCACCGGGTCACGACCGGCGGCGAAATCGGCTGCGGAGGCCGCGACCTGAATCGCGGGCGCGATTCCCTGGTCTTCGATCACCTGCTTCTCCGCCGTGTAATCAATCCAGCGTGAGACGGTGTACGACCAGCCGCCACCGAGCTGGAACGTCCCGGGATTTCCCGAGGCCCCCGCGCTGGTGTCGCCCATTACGGTCACGTTGGGCAGCTCGCGCATGGCCGCGATGAAGCTCTCGTTGCTGCTGGCGCAGCCGCGGCCGATGAGCAGCACCACGGGACGGGTGAACTGGAACGCGCCGCGGGGCGCGATGGTGCGCGACTGGAGCGCGGTGAAGTCGGAGTGCAGCGGGCCATTGCGGAACTGCACGAACTCGGTGGTGCGCGTCGCATCGGCGAAGCGGCCGGCGAACTGGTAGGCCAGCTGGTCGTCGCCGCCTCCGTTGTTGCGCACGTCCACGATCAGCGCGGCGGTGTTGCGGAAATTTTCCATCGCCGCATCCAGGTCTTCAATGTGCACGGTGGTGGTATTCCAGCTCGAGATCTGGATATAGCCGACGCCGTTGAAGAACCCGAAGCCGAACCTGCCGCCCGGGCCCGGCGTGAAGCTGGCCCGCTCCGCGTATTGCGAGTTGAAAACGCTGGTGTCGAAGTTGACGGGCTGCGACGGGACGAACGTGCGCACGGTTGCCCCCGTCGGATCAATCAGGGTCACATGCTGGTCGTGAAGCGTGCCGAGCATGTCTTTCACCACGGCGACGAGCTGGTCTTCGGTCCGTGCCGCCTGGGCGCGCGCGCGAAACGTGGCGCGCGCCGCGTCCCAGTCAATGTGCTTGTAGTCGAAGTAGGAATAATTCTGGTTGAAGGTGCTCCACAGCGCATCGAACTGGCCGGCGAAGTCCGAGGCTGAAACCTGCGCGCTTCCGGCGGTAACCGTGGAGCCGTGGCCGCCTCCGCATCCCAGCAGCAGCGTGAACGCGAGCACCGCAAGCGCGCACGGCGCAAAATGACGACGTTCGAACATCCTGTCCATCTCCTGGCGGCCCGTGCCCAAGACCCGAACTCGATGGCCAGCTTCCGAAGATAGACATGGGTCCGCGTTAAGTGTTGCGCATTTTCATGAAACGTTTACGAAAAGGGGTTAGCGGTCTGTGTGGAGGGACGAATCGCCGGACGGCAAATGCCGAACGAGCTGGAAACCGGTGTCAGCGGCCACGGCCGCGGCCACGCTGGACCGTGGGCCCGTCTTCGACCACCGCGAACTGGAGCTTGCGCTGCACGCGGTCAATGCGGTCGAGCAGCACGCGCACGCGATCGCCCAGCGAGTACGTCTTGCGGCTGCGCTCGCCGATGATCTGGCGCGTGTTCTCGCGGAACGTGTAACGGTCGCCGGTGAGGGTCGCCATCGGAACGAGGCCTTCCACGAACAATTCGGTCAGCTCGACGAAGAACCCGAACTTGGTCACGCTCACGATCAGGCCGTCGAATTGTTCGCCGACGCGGTCCTGCATGAACTTGATCTTCTTCCACTCCATGAGTTCGCGCTCGGCGTCGTCGGCGCGGCGCTCGGCCTGGCTGGACTCTTCGGCGATGTCGTGCAGTTCGGTCTCGTCGATCGGCCCGCTGAGTTCGGGGCGCGGCCCACGTGCTGGCGCTGTCCCGCCCAGGCGCTTGGCCTTACTCCAGGGCGACGGCGAGTGCCGGCCGTGCTCGTCTTCGCCGTGCGAGGTGACCGGCACGCCGCGGCCCACCGGAACGTCGCCGTCGTAGTGTTCCGCTGAATCGCGGAGCACCTGCTTGAGAATGCGGTGCACGATGAGGTCGGGATAACGGCGAATCGGCGAGGTGAAATGGGTGTAGGCCGGCGCCGCCAGGGCAAAGTGCCCTTCGTTGATCGCGGAGTACCGGGCCTGGCGCAAGGAGCGCAGCATCAGGTAGGAAAGGATCCGCTCCTCGGGCTTGCCGGCGATCTTCTGCGTCAGCTTCTGATACATGCGTGGCGTGATGTGCACGTCCCTGGGAATCTCGATCGTTTCCGGACGACGTCCGGCGCCATGACGCGCGCGGCGATCGGCCCGCGGCTGGATGCGCTGGACGGGCAGGGCGCCTATGCCGAGCGAACACCCGAACGCGGCCGCCAGCATCTCGAATTCGAAAACCCGCCTGGGATCGGGCTTTTCGTGGACGCGGTAGAGCGAGGCGATGCGCTTGGTCTCCAGGTACGAGGCCACGCACTCGTTGGCGGCGAGCATGAATTCCTCGATCAGCCGGTGGGCGATGTTGCGCTCCGAGCGCGTGATGGCGCGCATCAGGCCGAGCTCGTCGAACTCGATCACCGGCTCGGGCAGGTCGAAATCGATGGAGCCGCGGCGCACGCGCTTGCGGTTGAGGATGAGCGCGAGATCGCGCATCAACTCGAACGTGGGAGTCAGCGCCGAGTAGCGCTGCCGCAGTGATTCGTCGCCTTCGAGCACGGCATTCACGTCGGTGTAGGTCATGCGCTCGGCCGAGCGGATGACGCCTTCGCTCAGCTCGAAGCCCAGCACCTCGCCGCGCGGATCGATTTCCATCACGCAGGAGAGCACCAGGCGGTCCACGTGCGGCCGCAAGCTGCACACGTCGGTGGAGAGTTCGACCGGCAGCATCGGCACCGCCCGGTCGGGGAAATAGACGGACGTGCCGCGCACGCGCGCTTCCAGGTCCAGCGGAGCAGCGTCACGCACGTAGTGCGCCACGTCGGCAATGTGCACATGCAGCTCGAAGTTGCCGTTGGGCAGGCGGTGGGCGGTGACGGCGTCGTCGAAGTCGCGCGCGGTCTCGCCGTCAATGGTGACGATGGGAAGGGAGCGGAAGTCGCGACGGGCGCGCAGCTCGGGCGCGGAAATGATGTCCTCGACCGCCTGCGCTTCTTCCAGAACCTCGGAGGGAAACCGGTGCGGCAGGTGGTACTTGCGGATGACGATCTCCACGTCAACGCCGAAATCGTCTTCGTAACCGAGGATTTCCACCACGCGCCCGCGCGGACTCTGCGTGGGCGTGGGCCAGTCTGTGATTTCGACGTCAACGACCACGCCTTCCAGGTCGGCCCATCGTTCCCGGTTGCCGTCGCGCTTGGGGTCGGCGCTGAAATCGCGCCGGCGCGCTTCCTTGCCGATGACGCGATGCTTGCCACCGGCAACCTCAGGCTGCTGGGGCCACTCCCGGCCGGGCGGAATGATGATGTCCTGGGTGATCTTCTCGTCGATCGGCGAAACGTAGTTGCCGCGCGAGCCGTGGTGGAAGGTACCCACCACGGTGGCGTGGGCGCGGCCGACAATGCGGACGATGCGCCCTTCGGCCCTGCCGTCGGGGCGGACCGGGCCCATCTCCACCAGCACGCGGTCGCCATGCATGGCCGATCCCACGGCCGGCGGGGGGATGTAGATGTCGCCGCTGATTTTCTGCTTCATCTCAGGGGCCTCGGGCACGACGAAGCCGAAGCCGTCGCGATGCATGCTGAGCCGGCCGGCGACCAGGTTTCTTCCGGCTGCGGCGCGCGGCAGGGCGAAGCGGTCGCGCTCGATCTCGATCAGCTCGCCGCGCTCCACCAGCTTGCGCAGGCGTTCGGCCAGCTCGCGGCGCTCCTGTCCGCCGCCGGCGCGCAGTTCGCGCACCAGCTGCTTGAACCCGGCGGTGTGGCGTGGCTGCCGTTCAACGCGTTGCAGAATGGCCTTGTCAGAAATCATCGACCGAAGACCGGGGTGAAGTGCCGCAGTGCAATTGTTACCACCCCCGTATGCTAAGCGCGAATCGTTCCGGCGGTAAGGCCTTCTCCCGATATAAGAAATGCAAACCGCAGAGGAATATTTACCTCGCCTCCGAGGTAACGCCAGCCGCAAGCAGCCGCGCCGCGAGCACGTTCGGCGCCGCTCCCATGCTGCTGCGGTGAGCATTTCCAGAGGCCCGGGTGAATTTGGTGGCACACGTGCCTCAGAGTTCCCCGATCCCCCGAACGAAAGGAACACGACGCCATGTGGAAGCCTACCAACTCCCCCGCTGCCCCTCCGTCCACACCCAACCCGGAGCCTGCCAAGCCGCAGAGCTCGGCGGCACCCGAACCGACACCCATGCCGGCGCCGCGCAGCGCCGCCAGCTCGCCGCAGGACCAGGCCACGATCGGCAAGTCGCTGGTCATCAAGGGTGAGGTAACCGGATCGGAATCGCTTTACATCGACGGACGCGTGGAAGGCTCAATCAACCTCCCCGGCAACCGCGTCACGGTGGGACGCAACGGCGTGGTCGCGGCCAACATCACCGCGCGGGAAATCGTGGTCATCGGAAAGGTCCGCGGCAACATGATGGCCAGTGACCGGGTGGACATCCGCAACGAAGGCTCGCTCACCGGCGACGTGGTGGCCCAGCGCATCAGCATCGAAGATGGCGCTTACTTCAAGGGCGGCATCGACATTCGCAAGCCCGGCCAGAAGGCCAACGGCGAAGTGAAAGACGGGCGTCCCGAGCCGGTCGCCGAACCCGCGGCTGTGCCCGCGGCGGCGGCAGCCTCGGCGCGCGCCTAGCTGCCGAACCAGTTTTTCACGACGGCCTGCGCGCTCACGCGGCGCCGGGCCGTCGCTCAACATCCGGCCCTGCGCCGGCGGTGTCGCCATGGTCGAACGTCTCTTGCAGTTGCTCTCGGTCACCTGCTCGCATCGCAAGACATCCCAGCCGTTCGCGGCCGCCAGCAGTCTCCGCGCCTCCCGCTCCGATTCCGATTGGGACGAGCCCACGCCCGCAGGCTCGCATTACGTGGTCTGTCTCGATTGCGGACGGAAGTTTGAGTACGACTGGGAGCGGATGAAGATCGTGCGGTAAAGTCTGCAGTTCACAGTTTACAGTTCACGGTGAAGCCCACAGGGCCTTACCGAGAACTGAGCCTTACTTTGGTCTGCGCAGCAGCTCAGCCAGCAGATCCGACCTGGTCAGCCACAACCCCGCTGCCACCGCGCCGGCCCATGTGACGGTGATCAGCGCCAGCGACTCGATGTCCCGCAGATGGCTGCCGTTGAGCGGGACGGCACGCGCCACCATCATCCCCAGCCCTGCCGCCAGCAACGAAGTGGTGAGCGCCTTGACCAGCTTTCCCCAGGGCATCTCGCGCAGGTCCACCAGTTCGCGGCGATGCAACAGCCAGGCCAGCACCGCCGCCTGCGCCAAAATGCCTATATCGGACGCAACCGCCAGGCCCACCGTGCCCATGGCGCGGTACAAGACGTCAAATGCGGGCACGGAGATGAACGTGAGCGACGTGGCGGCGATCATCGGCGTCACGGTGTCGCGCGTGGCATAGAAGGCGCGCTGGTAAAGCGTTTGTGCCGTCCAGAACGCCAGTGAGGCCGAGAACACGGCCAGGTAAACCGCGGCGACTTCCGAATCCACGAAGACGAGCTTGCCGCGGCGCATGACCAGGTCGAAGGCGGGCAGCGCCGCCGCAACCAGCCACGAGCTGAGCAGGAACGAAGCCGACGCGGCCCGATATACCGCACCGTTGATGCTGGCGGCAAACTCATCGAGGCGCTTCTCGCTGTAGAGGCGCGAGAAGAAGGTCATGCCCGCCACGCCCACCGCCAGTCCAAGCACGCCGTAGGGAACGTAGAACAGCCGCTTGGCGTAGTTCAACAGGGTGATCGCGCCGGCTTCGCCCGAAGCGAACCAGCGCATGATCCACTCATCGGCCGTGCCGAGGGAGACGCCGAGCATCAGCGGGATGGCGAGCGCGATCCACTCGCGGAAGCCAGGCTCGCGCAGGTCGAGCGCGGGCCGATAGCGCATTCCCGCGCGCGAGGCGCCGATCACGTTCATCAGGAACGGCCCGGCGAACGCGCCCGCCACGGCGCCGACGGCCAAGGACGCAATTCCCAGCCGGGACGACAGCGTGATTCCGCCCAGGATGATCCCCAGCGTGTAAATGATCGGCGCGACCGCCGGCACCAGGAACAACCGGCGGGTTTGCAGCACGGCCGAAGAGGTCATGCCCACATAGAACAGCAACTGCATGGGCAGCAGGATGCGCGTGAGCAGCACGCACAACTCCACCTGCTCGGGCATAAACCTGGGAAACATGAGCTGCACCAGCGGCCGCGCCCATATCTCGGCGATCGAGGTCAGCGCCAGGAACAGCAACATCATCACGGTGAGAATGACGGAAAAGACACGCTGCGCTTCGGCCTCGCGCTTCTCGGCCAGGTAGCGGCTGTAGATGGGCACGAACGCCGCCGAAATCGCTCCGCCGGCGAGGACGTAATACAGGTAGTCGGGCAGCTGAAACGCCGCGTAATACACGTCGGTGACAGGATCGGCGCCGAACTTCCAGGCGATGTATGCATCGCGCAGGTAGCCGAAGACACGCGAGAGCATTTGCGCGGACACCAGCAGCAGGGTGGCCGAATACGCGCTGTGTTCGTGCGACGGCCGGAGCTTACCCAGCGCCCGGAACAACAGGTTCGGCGCGGCTTCCACGAGCGGCCCGGACGGCGCGTGGGCCGCTGCGCGAGGGGAATCGGGTGCGGAGGGCATCAGCTATGGGCGATTCTATAACGCGTTTAGGCGCGCCCCTGGTTAGCAATCCGGTGCCGCCCGATACCGAAGAAAACCGGCGCTGCGGTATGCTGAGCGAACTCGCCGACACCGGAGACAGCTTGGACACGGGAACCGCGGCACACAGCGCGCTGCTGAACGCCCTGCGAGAACTTTCTTCGTGTAAACAGAGCGCGCGCGCCGTGATCGATTTTTGCCGCGCCCTGGAGGCCAGCGGCGCCTTTCCTGCCGACGCCAACGTCCGCGAAACCATTACCGGCCCCATCATGGACGCCGTGTTTGCCGGAAGCACGGGCCTGCGCAAGGTGCTCGAATCGGGACTGGTCTACAACTTCGACTACACGTCGAAGATCGCGCGTGACCTGCTGCTGGGCGAAGACCATCCCGACCACGTGTTCGAGCCGCAGACGACGCGGCTGCTGCTTCATCTCGCGCGCGGAGCCACGCACGTGCTGATCGGCGGCGCCTACGGCGGCGATCATGCGCTGCTGGTCGCGCAGCAGATCGCAGGCAAGGGCGGCATCTGCTACGCCTTCGAACCCAACCCTGAGCAGATCAACACGCTGCGCCGCAACGCCAAAGCCAATCGGCTGACGAACATTCAATTGATTGAAGCCGGATTGTGGTCTGACGACTGCACCCGGCTGACGCTGGTCGGCGATGACGCGCTGGGCCGCTCCGAACCGGCGTCGGGCGCGGCGGGATCGGTCTCCGGAATGACCATCAATCGCTTTGGCCGCGAGCACGCGATCAAGAACCTGGACGTGATCATGCTCGACATCGAGGGTTCGGAGCTGCAGGCGCTGCGCGGCGCGAGCGATTACCTGCGGCAGCCCCCCGGCACGGCGCCCAGCGTCATCTTCGAAGTGCACCGCCGCTACGTCGACTGGAGCAACGGGCTGGACTCGACGCCCGTCGTGCGGCTGCTGCGCGATCACGGCTACCAGGTTTTTGCGATACGCGACTTCCAGTCGAACGTGGACATGCGTCGCTGCAAGATCGAGCTCGTGCCGCCTCACACCGCTTACCTGGAAGGCCCGCCGCACGGATTCAACATGCTGGCCATCAAGGACAAGCAACAGATCGCGGGCGACCTGTTTCGCGTGGTCGAAGGCGTCAGCCCCAAGCTGCTGCGGCATCGCGATCCGGCGCTGCACTATCCGACCGAATGGCGGTAGCTTGCCCGATCAGCCCGCGTCAGCAACCATGAGACCGCAGGTTTTGGGGCTGGGCCGGAATTCTGAGAACGGCGGCCGGCGGATATGCATAGTGTGGAAACACGATGGATTCTAAAATGACGGTTCCCTGAACTGAGAGCGGCCGCGAAAGTCGAACCGCCGTCCCGCATTCGGCCATTCAGTAGCGGTCCAGGGCGCGTAAGTGATTGGGATTGGTGAGATCTGGCGGAGAGGGGGGGATTCGAACCCCCGATAGAGCTTTTAAACCCTATAACGGTTTAGCAAACCGCCGCCTTCAGCCACTCGGCCACCTCTCCGCATCGACTACTAACGCCCTGTTTCCAGCAGCTTACGGGTAATCTGCCGGAAAGTACCTTCGTAATCTACTGCATAATCACTGCATGATGGCATGATTGACCCGCTTGAGAGGCGGGAGGCCATCAGCGATGGGACGCAATCAACGCGGCCAAATTTACGAGGCAGGCGGATCATTCTTCGTCAGGTACTACGTCACGGAAATTGTACAGGGAAAGACGGAGCGCGTACAGCGTTCGCACCGGCTCCCGTGTGAGAAGGATGCCAAGCATTATCTCGCCCCGATCCCCGAGCAGCGCCGCAAGGGGCGTAGGAAATATGCGGCCTCTTCCGCGCTCCGCCGCTTGGCGGACGAGTTCATTGCGACGGTCAACGCGCAGACCGCTCGCGGTCACGTCGCGCAGCGTGACATGACAGTCGTTGAGTTTTGGGATCAGATTTACTGGCCCTTCGCGCAAGAGAATCTCCGCCTCTCCAGCACGAAGGGATACGAGAAGATTTGGGAGCAGCACCTCAAGCCGCACTTCGGAACGCGAACGCTGCGCCAATACACAACGGTGATGGGCAGCGAACTGCTCACGGCCCTTGCGAAAGAATACGGCAGGAACACGATCCAGCACATTCGTTCGTTGGCGAGCGGCATCTTCACGCACGCTGTCAACAAAGGCCGCGTATCAGTGAATCCCTGGCGCGAAGTGAAGGTGCTCGGCAAGGTGAAGCAGCCCGAGCAAACGCCGCACTATACGCTTTCCGAGATTCAGGAGATTCTCAACGCGCTCGAAAACAATCCCGATGGACAGCTAGTGATGGCGCTGACGTTTTTCCTTGGATTGCGGCCCTCAGAGGTGAACGCGCTTCGATGGGAAAACTTCCAGGACGGCAGAGTCAATATCGAGAAGGGCTTCGTGCGCGGCAGGGTTGATGAACTGAAGACGAAGGCCGCCAAGGCGAGCTTGCCGCTGATTGAACCGGTGATCTCGATCCTGAAGCGTTGGCACGAACAGTCCGGCTCCCCGTCGAATGGTTGGTTGTTCCCCAAGAAGGGAACGAACGAAATCCCTGCCGGGATCGTAGGCATCACGCGCCGCGCGATCCTGCCTGCACTCAATGACGCGGGGATCGCCTGGAAGGGTTTGTACGCGGGCCGCCGTGGTGGGGCTACGATGCTCGTTGATCTGACGAAGGGCCTTGTCGCTGCTCAAGAACTGCTCCGTCACAAGAGCATGACAACGACTGCGCTGTTTTACAAAAAGACCACGCAGAACGCGCTGCCCGAAGGTATGAAGCTCCTGGAGGCGTCCTACGCTGCGAACGGCAAGTGAGAAGCCGCCCTTTATCGCGCCACAATCGGCGGATCACGAAAGAATATCCTCGGTTCAAACACTGCCAATCGCCCAAACATCGATTTCCCGTGACTTCGATTCTTCCACGTCCTGATAGGCGCGGTTCGTTTGAACGTGAAAGCCGAGCTTTTCCAATATTGTGGCAACCTCTTGCTCTATGAGATAGCCGGACGCTTTGATGGCGGCCACAATGTCTTCCGCCGTGGGCTGCCCTTTAGCAGTCTGCTGTGGCGGCGTCGGTTGTGGCGTCGGTTGTGACATCGTTCGTCACCTCTACGCTGTCGCTCTTGCGGCCTTCTTCTGCTTGGCCCATCTCGCGCGCTGAGCCGCAGCGATCTTTGCTCGGGCAGCAGCCGACATCGTGCGGCGCTTCCGTCGCCCGTTCCCTACACCTGAGCCTGCCAAAACAGCACGCGCTCTTTGCAGCCGCTCAATCTCCGCGTCAATCTCGTTGATCATCGCAGTACGATCCATACTGTCAGTTCCTCCTGGGTGGAAATGAGTACACAATACTACTCTATTGTGTACTCTATCTGCCTACTTTCTTATTGAAGAAGTAAGCCCGCTATGCTAGTATTGCACCCGATCTGAAGTCATTCCTGCCGAGAGCAGGCTGCTTCAGCGGGGCGAATCAACGCAGATGTTTCGTTGGACGCTTGAGGCTGATCCAGGTGGTGCGGCGCTCGCCGCGTAGGCCGAAATCCACGGCTCCGAAGTGGCAAGAAGCACTTGAGCACAACGCAGTCGCTACCAGTAGCAAAGCTCCCCTTCCCCGCTCCACAATCCGACATCCTCACCGTTGAAGAGGCTGCGGCCTTCCTGCACATGACCAAGCGTCAGGTCTGGGAGATGACGCGCACGCGCGGACAGCAGCGTATGCCGATCCCGATCCCGATGATGCGCATCAACGGGAACATCCGATTCCGTCGCAGCAGCCTGGAGCAGTGGATCGACGAGCTTGAGCAGTACGAGCGCACCGGCAAGCTGCCGTCTCACAAGAAGCAGTAATCGGGGCTGATTACCTTGGTATTCCATAAAAGAGTTTGCAGCAAGTTCTGCTTGACGGAGCAGGACGGGCGAGGCAATGATTCACGCGGGCCAGAGAAAAACAAAACTGTGAGGAGGAGAGATGCTGACGGACGAACAAATCGCAAGGGTTCGCGCTGCTGTCAAAGAGCAGCTAACTGAGATGGCGGGCAGTGAGGCGACGGCTCAGCAGGTAGATGCTGCCATCCATGAAGCAGGGCTGCACGCGATTCACGAAGACTTGTTTGAGTAAAGGACTGGAGGCATTGAAATGATACACAGGACAGGGATCGCAAAGCAATTGGCCCGAGAGCGCAAAGCGGAACTTCTCCGCGAACGCAGGGCGGAACGTAGAGCACTCGATACCACTAAGGAAATCGCAAACCAGATGGCAAGCGAGCGCCGTGAGGAACATATCCGCGAACACATGGAAGAGTTAGCGTAAACGTTACGCTGTGCTGTCCTACTCTATCCAGGCTTAGCCCCCGCCCGCGCGTGATCCTTTCGGTTGTGACCACGGATCGGCGGATCGGGTGCGATTCAGGCGCAAGGCAGTAGCGGATCAGGGGCTTACAACGCGCTATTTGGGGCATGGTTGACCTAACCGCCACCTGTCTTGAAGCCCGCGATTATAGCGGCCCTGCGAAGGGTCACTGCACGATCACTGCATGATCCTGGGGCTTCTGCCTAGAAGAAAGGAGTCTCTAAAAGCATGCTTCTCAAGGGGATGGCCGGGGACGCCCGGTACCCTATCGCCAGTCAGCGGGCTTGGCGCGGCCTAACGACCCGACACTGAGCCGACACGAAAGGGGGTCACTTCCCTAGAAACCGTTTATAGGTGAAGGGCCACTTGAAGGTACTGTATCGGGTCATTTCAGGGACTAGATCGCGTACTGAAATTATTCTTGCCAGTGCGAACGCTCGGGCGCTCTATACACGTAGAGGAACTCATGCAGAGAGAGCTACGGCGGATCGCCGACGAAGCCTGGAAGATCGTACTCGATACGCGCAGCACGCGGATTGAGAAGCTGGAGGCGCTGAAGCTGATCGCAGCCTGCAAGGGCGTCTTGCTCGCCGAGCTTGACGAGCGTTGGCTGACGGTCAAACAGGTGTGCCAGCTACGGCAGGCGAAGCAGCAGATCGTGGAACGGGTGCTACGCAAGAAGGAACGGCGCAAGCGTGCGAACCGCCGCGCGTACCTGCGTCGGGCGATCCGGGCAGCAGAGGCACAGCAGGAGGGACACAGTGAGCAAATCCATTGACGAGTTAAAGGCAGAACTCTCCAGTCTGGAGAGCAAGGAACAGAACATAGCAACGGCCCATGACCCCGGAGACGTTTCGGACGATGATCCGGCGATTGAGGCGTGCATCATTACACCGGACAGCGAGATTGGGCGGCAGTTCCCGTTCTTGGTGAGGAACCGCGAGCAGGCGAAAGCAGCAATCGTGCGCCAGAGGCGACTCCAGCGGCTATACGCTGTAATCGTCAACGAGTCCGCCCCGATGCCTGAGCGCATAGCGGCAGCAGCCGTAGTCAAGGCGCAGCTTGCGCCGTGGCATTTCACAGATCGGTATTCACCGGACGAGCTTGTCCGCCGCGTGCGCCCACGCACGGATTCCCGCCTGGAATACAACCGCGAGGCGGATCGATACGAGCGCCGCCCGCTGGCCGATCCGCCGCAAGAGCCGTTAGACGTGTGGTGCGTCTGAATCCGGTCGCCGATCTAGCCAGTCGTTTACGGCCCCGCAAAGCAACGTCGCAACCGGTACATCAGATTCCTCGGCGTGCTGCTCGATACGCCGGAACGTAGCAAGCTGCACGGCGTTTTCTTCCGGCTCGTCGGCAAGGTCAACGACAGCGGCGGAGTTCTCGTACCAAGACTTGCAGAGCGCGTCCATCGCTTGAAACACATGATCCTTGAAGCCGTATTTCGGAAGCAGGGTGTTAATGATTTCTTCGTGCATCGCTTCAACGCGATATGCGAACGGTAGCTGTGCTGTCTGACTTGCCATGATGATGCGCCTCTCTTTTCTGGGGGAGATGTCGATGGTATGAGAGAGCTAGAAGTAGTTACAAGCAACTAGTTGATACATTCGACAGAGCGGCGACTGTTGCCACTCAGCTATTAACTGACAATCTTTGTGAATTATTCAACGACCTACTACCAGAACGCCAAGATGATCTGCGCCGAGGCCCCGTCGCCGTGGCGCGCGGTTCACGTTCGAGTGGGTGCCGAGAGAAGTGAATACGGAATGTGACAGGTTGTCCAAACTACATCTGTCAAATAGTTGAAAACAAAGCACCCGCTTGGAGGCCAGTGTGTCCTCCAAGCTGAAGCAGCAGAATCAGCAGGTTACATACATCTGTGCCAATCTGGCAAATTCCCTGTTTGGTTCTAGCTGCCGTAGTACGTGATGAATTTATCTATGCTCTCAACGAACGCCTCGCCTCGCTGAACGGAGAGCGCGCGAAACGCGCGGACGTACCACATACGGACTTCATCCAATGGCTTTCCGGCGAGCCACATCTGAAGCGCCTCTGCCAGCAGGTTTGCGTCTTCCTGGGCTGCCAAGGTTGCAGGCCAGACAGTATGCGACCGTGAAGCCACGGACGCCGGAGTCAAGGCTCGCCTTCTGAGCGGTGACGCAGAGCAGTTGCCAGTCGGGTTCGAGCGGCTCTTTCATTCTTGGGGTGTGGCAACCTATCGGGTCTGGGAAGTTATGTCAATGATCGTCTCTGGACAAACTTGAGGTTCTGTAGTAGAATAGTGGCCTTCGTTGAAGTTGCTGCGGCAGGGTTGTGACGCCGCCTTGTGGTTGGAAAGAGGCTCTCCCGCTTCTGTTGTCTGTGCCGACGCTGTGAATCACAGCCGCTTCGACACAATGCCCCTCCCATAAAACATTTTTAGATCGTCCGCTCGTTATCGTGCGGGCGCAGCACACATTTGCGGCCCGGTTTCATCGGTCGCAGGAAAGGATTTAGATGAAGAGCACTCCGCCCACCACAAAATGCTTCGCTCATTACCACATGACCGCGAAGGAGTACGGCTTCTGGGACGTTTGCCGTTCACTCTCGCACGAAACCGGCATCCTCTACTTCAATGGGCGTGGGATCGCGTCCCGTTTCAAGGGAATGCAGAAGACCACAGCCTACGAATTAGCTGACTCCCTCTCACAGTCAGGTTGGTTCAAACTGCTGAAGGACTCTGCGCGGCGCAGCGATGGCATGTTCTCGCCGCGACAATACCAGGTTCTCAGTCACGCGGAGTGGGCTGCTGAACACCCTGATCAATGCGATCAACCTGTCCGCTCGGACGGACTGGATAACGATTCACCTGTCCGCTCGGCAGACTATCCAGTCCGCTCGGCAGACCAGCCTGTCCGCTCGGGCGGACATAATCTGATAGAAACCCTATCTGATAGAAACCCACCTGATAGAAAACCTGACTACCAAGCGCCTGTCCGCTCGGGCGGACTGGAGGGCTTTGTCGAACGATTCTCTAAACGCCGAAGACCGGAGGCCAGCGCGAAAGCGGCAGCGCCAAAGCTAACGGCGCAACCTGTCCGGGATAGCGGACAGGGAGAACGCGATACGCAGCGCGAAGCCGAGCGGCTCGCAACCGCGATTGCAAACACGCTGGGGCTTGCGCATCCCGAAACACGCGCGTCATGGAACGCGGGCGTCAAGGCGCTACTAGACAAAGGGCACCCGCCCGAGCTTGTGCAGTCGGTCGCAGAGTACGCGCACGCGGAATTTGGCCCTGTCACCATGACCGTGGAAAAAGCGGCGGGCTTTGTTCAGCATTTCGACGGCATCGCGGAACACATGCGGCGGAAGCGGCAGCAGGAAGGAGCGATGAACCAATGAGCTTGATTCAGCGGATCGAGAACATAATTCGGCTGTGGCAATTGATTCTGCCCGACATCCCCAAGCCGCAAGCGGTTTGGGTGAGCAGGTGGTGCAGCTATCCGGATTCGGCAATTGAGAAAGGCATCGTGAGAGCGAGCAAGAAATTTGCGCCCAATCGAACCGGCTCTGTCATTCCTGATCCCGAGTTGGTTTACCAGTACGTGTGCGGCGTAGCCCGCCACGAATCGAAAGGGGAACAAAATGCAACGCGGACTAATTGAGCTTATCTGGCAACAGCAGTTCGGCGAACTTCCTGACGAACGTTTTCTGAGCCTCTTCAGCACCACGTTCAATACCGATGATGACGAGCGGCGCTTTTCTTGGCTGCTTATGCAATCGAGCGGACGGCATTTTGATACCGAAGATGCGCGGGCCGCTTGGATCGCTGACGGCACCTGGAGAGCCGAGCTTGAAGGCGACTCCACGCTGCCGCCGTGGAAGTAGCAGCACAACTCTCAAACAGGAGCGAATGCAGAGTGAAGATCGCGCGAAGTCGCAAACGATAGCCGAAATCGAAAGCGATGCGAACACACAGGATCGGCAACGAACAAACGAGCAGTTCTATCAACAGAATTACGGCAGGCTCTTAGACTCCTGCCTTGAATCCGGCAGCCTGTTCATTCAGGACGCAGAGCGGCTGATCCAGAATCTTGCCGCTCACCTTCCACGATTCACCGGCAGCACGGATGAAGAGTTCATCGCGTGGGCCAGTGACATTCTGCGGCCCGCTGCTGAACGGCTTTCCGCCTTCTACGCCTTGCGAACTCCCCAAAACGAGCGAGGAGTCCGCAACGGCATTCGCTCCGTGCTGAAGCGTGCCAGCGATTTAGGACTGAAAGGCACGGGCAAACTGAGCGGCGATACAGAACGCGAAATCGAGGAAGCAGCTTGGTTCAAGGTGTTCGAAGGGCTTGACGCTTGGATCAAACCCGGCAGGGCAAAGCTCACAACGCGCCTCTACGCGCAAGGGCGATCCCTCGCTCTCGGCTGGAGAACCTCGTCCCTGCGTCACCGTGACCGGCACCCTGACGTTGATGTTGAACGCTGCGGTGCGGACGCTTGGGGCAGTCTGCACATTGATCCCCAAGCGGAAGACGACAGCAGGCATTTGGGAACAGACTGAGGAATGTCGCGTAAAAAAAGCTCCGGCAAATGACGTTCTGGTGCTCTTAACCACTAGGAGCCAAATTCAGAACGGAGGATCGTGGAAGCTACTACAAACTGTTTTACAGAACTGAGCCTGAAACGAAGCCGCGCCAAGCTGCTCTGCCCGGACGGGCATGGCGTGAAACGGGTAACTAGCGTGGCGGATGGCCTAGCGCGCCTTTCCTGCGGCTGTACGCGCGGTGAGACGCTGCCCGCGAAGGGCGTTAGCTTAGAGAACCTCTCGCGCTTTGCCGCGAAGAAGGATCAGGCGCTCGCGCGACGGCTGTTCCCCGCTGTTTGGGATGACGAAACGACAACGCAGCGTGAATGGTACGAGGCTGCATGACCGAGTTCAGAACGCGCCACGTCGGGCTGAGTGCCTTCTTGCGGTACTGCTTGGGAAGTGATGCACACCTCGGAACGCTCGCGCTTGAGCGTGGTTTCGAGTTTGTTTTTTCTGATAACGGGAAGTGTCGCACGTTGGCTGATCAGTTCTTCAGCGCGGAAGGCGCAGCAGTGACCGACGCGAGGCAACTCCTGGAGTGTGTCAGGGAAATGCGCATATCGACCGGAAAAGCGAAAGAACAGGGATGTTGGGATCGCGCCACAGATTTTCAGGAGGAGCATTGTTCGTTGGACATGAAGACCTAACCGGACAGGTGATCTGTGGCCTGCGCGTGCTGCGCATTGTCCGCCGTTCGCCCGAGCTTGCGTACTCAGTCGAATGCACGAATCCAGGATGCCAAGCGCAGATGACAGTTTCACATCGACACTTGCAGACGGGAGCCGCTCGCTGTCTTCGCGGGATCGCCTGCGACCGAGCGCGGCCTGAACCGGTAAGCACAGAGCCGAAGCGCCCAGAGCTTGATCCGAACCGGCTGACAGTACCGGGCCGCGTTCCGTGGTAGGGAGGATGAGTTGTTAGAACGAGACCGAATTTCGTTGCGAAAACATCGCGCAGAAATCGCGGCGCAAGAAGAGGCGGCCCGAATCGAGCGAGAGCGCCCGGTGCGCGAGGCTGAGACTGCGTTACAGCAGTCGGCAACTGAACTCGGCAAGCTCACGCGCGAAATGATCCAGAGCGGCAAAGACTCTGACTTTCAACTGCCCGCATCGGTTGCTGGCCGGGGAATGGATTATGAAGAGGCGAGGAAATTTAACGGCTCAGAGATGCGCGCTTTCATTGCGAGCGAGCCTAGCTTTTTCGACTGCCCCGAGAACCGGGAAGCACTGATTGACTACTTGCTGCGGCAGGATTGCGTTATCGCGGATGCAGCGACTTACCAAGCGGCGTTTCTGCGACTGCGCGAATACGGCTTGCTAGAAGAGCGTCCCGAGCCGGAGCCGATTCAGGAACCGCCAAAGCCGCAGCCGGTCGCAGAGCCGACGCCAGAGGTTTTCAAGGGAGTTGATCCAGCTACCGGACTGGAGCGCGAGTTCTCGCGGCGCGAGGTTCAGAGAATGGATTCGCTTACCTACCGCAAAGCTTTTGGCCTGTACGGCGAGAACGGGCCAACAGAAACGCTACGTGCAAGCTTGCTGGGCAACAGGCTGCCATGACCGCAACGACACACGATCAACAGATGGCCCGATTTATCGAGCAGTACCGCTCATCTGTTGAGGAAGACGCAAACGATCTGAACGAAATCGAGCGGCTGAGAGCCGCCATCGAAGAAGGACAGCGACAGATCGCTGCGTTAGAACGCGAGATTGAAGAGCGATCAGCACGATAGTTGCGCTGAGGGATTCCGCTGCCGTCTGGCAACAACGCGGAGCGCGGGCAGCGGGATCACCATGTCACGCTCCGCAAGACTTTAGGAAATCTATGGTTCAGAAATTCATCAACAAATTGCAGTACAGAGCGGAGCGCGTCGTTGTGTGGGCACTCCGGCGCTGCCTGACCGGCTATTCCGCTGTTGTGGCGTGCGAAGTCGCCCGAATCAACGCCGAGCACCGTCAATTACGTGCGGAAGCTCAGTTCGTTGCCGCAGATCATTGGCGTCATTTGAATGAGCTACACGCTCGCCTGACCGCACTGGAGAAAAGATAATGTGCGGCGCATCCGGTGAGCAGAAGAGCATGTATCAAAGGCAGTCGCAGTTTTATGACTTGGCGACTGATCAGATGAAGCAAGTATTCGGCGACTCTTCCGCCGTGTTTGCCGATCTGCGGGATACGTTTAGGCCTATTGTGGCCGCTGGCCCGAATCAACGCGGCTTCTCGGACGAAGAGCGAGGTTCGCTCAATACGCAGGCCACTGAAGGCACAAGCAAGATTTACGAGCACGCCTCCAAGGCCCTCAACGAGGGACTGGCAGCGCGCGGCGGTGGCAATGCGTTCATCCCGAGCGGCGCTGACGAACAGTTGCGGCAGGAACTCGCCAGTTCAGCGGCGGAGAACGAAGCGAACCAAAAACTCCGGATCGTGCAGGCCGATTACGACACCGGGCGCGACAACTATTTCCGCGCTGCGACCGGCCTAGCCGGTGCGCCGAGTGTCTTCAATCCGGCCATTGGGTTTACAAACGCGGCGACAAGCGCCGGTTCAGCCGCAGCCGACACAGCGAACCAAATCACCCAAGCGAATAATTCTTGGGTAGGCGCGGTGACTGGCGCACTCGGCGGTATCGCGGGCGCGGCTGTTACAGGCGGATTTGGAAAATCTAAACCGTCCGGCCCTGCTCCTGCTCCAAGCAGCGGCGGCACATGGATGTAAAGGTGTACTAGAGGGCGCACTCCCAACCGCGTCTCGGCTCGCGCCCGCCGCTGTTGCTGCGGAACATTAGGGCCGAGACGCATTTGTCTTTCATTTCTGGCGCAACCTATGACGGCGAGCCGCGCCAGCGGGTTCTGCCCCGAATCCAGGCTCGCCGTCTTTCTTTGAGGAATCATGCTCTACGCCAACCCAGATGATGATCTGAACGCACAATCGCAAGCGGACGTACCGAGTACGCCCGCGCCGCAGCAGACTGCCGCACAGCCGGTAACGCTACAGAATCCCGGCCCTAATCAGGCTCCTGTTCAAGTGGCACAGCAGCCGAAGATCGTCCGCAATCCAGGCGTACCGGCACAAGCTCAAGATGCAAACGCGCCTGATCCTGCCGTGCAGCGAGCGCAGCAGAAGGGTACCTTCATTCGCACGCTTGCAGAATCACTAGCAGGTGGGCCGCGCTTTCAGACGGTCATCAATCCGAGCACCGGAGAGACGCGGCATGATCGCATTCCCCTTTCGCGCGGCGAGATCGGCATGGCAATCGCGCTGGAGGCGATCAGCGGCGGCTTGGCTGGCCTGAGCGCACGCGGGCCGAACGCTACGGGGCAAGCTGGCCTGCTCGGGCTGCAACAGGGACAGAAGATCAAGGCCGAGCGCCAGCAGCAACAGCAAGAGCAAGACGAACAGGCGAATAAGGATTTCGTTCGCAGGGCCGCCGTTGCTGAAGCGAACTTGCGAATGCTGAACAACGCCGTTCAGGTTGGACGGTTGCAGCGCGAAGATCACGATTCGATGGTGAGCGCCTACGCGGATCAGCTTCAGGACTTCAAGGACAACTCGCCGAATGTAATCAAAGCGACTGGCCTTTCCGAAGACGAAGCAAAAGATGTACAGAAATGGCCGCTCGCTGACTTCCTTCGCATCCCTGATGGCACGGTGCCGCGCCTTGGCCCTGACGGGCAGCAGATCAAGAGCAACGGCGTCCCGCAGTGGGATAACACGTATGCGCTCGTTGATAAGAACGCGAAGGCATCACTCACCAATGCGGACGGTCAGCCCGCACAGTGGGTAAAAGATGCGGTCGCATGGAATCTGCCGGGATACCAGCAGTCCATTCTCACAGGATTGGGAGCCGGTTCTCAGGTGTCAGCGGCAACAGCCGGAAGAGCGCAGCATCAAGTTGTGATGCTGAACGCACTGCAAAGCGAGTTGAACTCCTTCGCGGCGTCGTTCGGAAAAGACAAGGGCGGCAAGCCGGTAATGTCTCCGGTTGATCTGAAGGCGGCTCTGCAATCCGATCCGCGCTTGCTTACAGCAGTGCAGTCCTTCCAACGAGCAGCGGGTGCGAGCACACAGCCGGATCGTCAGATTGACGCGATGCGGCAAGACCCGAAGACCGCGCCGTATGCGGCCCAGATCATCAACCTGTTTGGGGCTGACAACCTGGAGAAATTCAAGAGCGCACGCGAAGCCCGCGAAGCTGCCGAGAAGACCCGCGCTGAAGCACAGGCACGCGCGGACGTTGATATTGAAAAAGAGACGAAGCTCGGGCCAATCCGTACAGCGAACGAGCTTGATAAAGAAAAGAAGCTCATCCCGGTTCGGGCTGCGACCGCTGGCGCGGAAGCGAAAGCACGCGCTGAGGCGACGGCTACGGCTCCGAAGAACGAAGACGGCAGTTGGAACATGAGCAGTGTTCCTGTTCAGCTTGTCGAGGGCACGATTGATCCTTCTCAGCTTTCCAAACGTAGTCAGCAGTACAACCAAGTCATCGAAGCCGCGAATGCGTATTCGCTCCAGAGGTACGGCAAAGCATTCGATCTGGCACAGGCACAGAGCGATTACCGTTTCGCCTCGAACCCGAGCACGCAAAACACACTGCGATACCTGAACTCCCTAACAGGTGCAGACAATCGCTCCGGTAACTTGGGCGCGTTGGTTTCGCTGTCAAACAAAATCAACCGGACGAGCTTCCCCGCGCTGAACGACGCGGCTGCATGGGCACGGCTGCAAACCGGCGATCCGCAGATGGCTTCCTATCACGCTGCTGTTACGGAAGTGGCCGATCAGATTGCGAAGATTCTCCAAGGGGGAGGCAGCGGTTCAGGCACGTCAGACGCGAAGCTGAAACAGGCTGCTGAACTCTTCGACAAAGGCTTTAACAAAGATCAGATCACGGGCGTAAGCGATACGCTGCGCACGCTGCTGGCAAACCGCAAAACGGAACTGATCGGCGACAACCGATATCTGCGTAAGCAGTTTGGGCAACCCAATTCGGCTGCTCCGGCCCTTCAGCAAGGCTTTGTGCGCTTCCAGGACTCGCAGGGCGGGCTTCACGATATTCCGCAAGCGAACCTCCCAGCGGCTCGGCAGCGCGATCCCGGCTTGCGCGTGGTTCAGCAGTAAAGGACATCCATGAGCACCAATTCACCTTTGAACTTTGACGATCTAGGCGCGAAACAGGTGTCTGTTGCACCAGCAACGGGCAGCTTGGATTTTTCCGATCTAGGCGCAAAGACGATTTCACCGGCTCCGCCTCCCACCGCACCAAACGCTCAGCCGCATTCCTTCACTGAAGACGTGGCACAGGGCTTTGGTGCGGCAGCCGGTGAGACGTTGATCAACGCGGGCAAGCTCGGCAGCAAGATTCCAGGCGTGTCCTATGTCGCTGAAAAGATCGGCGACGTTGCGGGCCTGCCCAAGCTCGCTCCCGGTACCGATCCCTACGCGGTTGTTGAACAGCGCACTGCTCCCGCGCGGGCCGCTGCGCTCAGCACAACTGCGGGGAAGATCGGCTACGGCCTGGAAGGACTCGCCGAGTTCATTGCAGGTGACGAAGCCCTCAAGGGCTTGAGCTATGGCGAAAGGCTGTTGAAGACAGCGCAGATCGCCAAGTTCCTTGAGAAGTCTCCACGCCTCGCAAAGGCCGTTGAAATCGGAATGAACGTTTTACGCACCGGTACTGTTGGCGGGACGCAGGGACTCGCTCACGGCGAATCACCGGGCGAGGCTGCTGCGACCGGAGCCGTTGCGGGTGGAACCGGTGCGGCATTTGAGTTAGCGGCAGAAGGCGCGAAGGCACTTGCTCCCACAATCAAGAAGATTGCGGGCGAAGCGATCCCCGTCCGCGCATCCCAGGAATCGAAACTGGCGAGCGCGGCTGAGAGCGTCTCACGCGAAGCCCCGTTGCAACGGTTCGATGTCGAACAGACACAGCCCGCCGCACGCAGAGCAGTCGGCAATGTCGCAACAGACGTAAAGAATACGGCTGCGCAGAAGATCGGCAGCGACACAGGCGATTTCAGGCAGGCCGTCAAGGAACTCGGTAACGGCAAGTCATTCGCCGATCTGCCCACAGGCGAGCAGAGCAAGATTCTCGCTCGCGCTCAGGAATTGAAGACCGCACGCAACGGACTGTCGGCTGCTTCCAAGGCTGCCGACTTCGGAGAAGCGGCGGATCAGATGCGAGCGCAAGCGAAGCCGATTTACGAAAAGCTGGACGAACTCACCAAAGATCAGGAAATGACATTCTCTGATCTTCAGCGAGCCGAGCGATCCGCTTTCAACAAAGGCGATTACGAAGCCGCAACGAAGGCACAGCGAGCACAAGAGAAAATCTTCGACGCCAACAAAGATCAGTTCTCCGATCCGGACGCTTACACGAACGCGCGGAAGGCATGGCGACAGGCATCAGCTTTGGACAAAATCCATGACACGATCACATCGAAGGGCGTCATGGAATCCACGCCGAACGATCTGATCCAGCGCGGTACGTCTGACCCGCGATACATCAAGGGCAAGCAATTCGCAGACACCGTTCTGTACTTGCGGGATACCGGCCTGCTCAAAGACGCGGGCCTGACTCCGCAGCACGTTCAGAACCTCCAGGACATCGCGGCGATACTGCGGAGCGGCGGAGAGGTTCAGAAAGCCAATCAGGTTGCGAAGGCTTTCAAACTCGCCAAGATCGCAGTTGGCGGGCCAGCAACAGCGGGCGCGGGTTGGGGAGCATCAGCCGTGCTCGGCAAGATTCTGACTGATCCGAAAGCGGCGGCACTGGCCGCGAAGACGCTTCAGGCGGGCGCGAAGGCTGCTCCGGCTGCTGTGTCACAAGGCGCGCGGGCGATCTTCAATGCCTCCAGGGATTCGCTCGGCGGGCAGCAGTAAAGGAACACACATGACAAAGACACTATTCCCAAATGACCAGACGAGATTGACGGTGGTTTACAGCATCACGCAGGCTGACGGGAAAAAGATCGCCTGGATTGACCACGGTTACGTAATCGAGTGGAACGGCTCAGAGATTTCGGCTGCTACGGAGTTGAAAGGTAGGAATCAGCCTCGTGATCACTTCGCTTCGTTCAATTACGTTGTTCAGGGAACAACCGGGATCGCGGCGACGGCGAGTATCAATTCGTGCGATTACACGGATGACGCGCGCTTTGCCGAGCTTGTGCAGGACATGATCGGCTAAATGGGGACTCGGCGAGTCGTCACTGTTTGCGGCCAACAAGAATTGTGATTGACACCTTGTCTGGGTTAACACCGATTTCGATCCCATTGCCGAGCGAGAACGCCTCGTCGATATACGTGCATCTCAGTCCCGCGGCTTCCGCCGCAGCCTTGAAGGTCTTGCCAGTTTCACTATTCCACTGATCTGAATAGCAGAGAATCCCGTGTACTGGACGGATGCGCATGTTGGCAGCCGTGCGCGGCCACTGCGCAGCCTTCGCTACACGAAATAATTGATCAATGAGTTCCTCAGCATCCTCGCTGATACCAGCCGGGAAAATCTTCAATGCGCCCGGAAAAGGTGCGATGGCCGCTGCAAAAGCGGGGAGGTTCGATTCATTTAGCGTGCGATCCGGCGGAGCCTCGTTAATTGTTGCGGAGTTGTTGTCGCCGATCTGGGCGATGTTATTCCTCCCACTTTGAGCAATGGTAGGTAGTGCGGCCTGTCGCACAGCCCGCGGTTTGGGCGATTGTCCTTCTGAAGAAGTGAGCGAACTTTGGTCGCCGAGTCGCCAGTGTTCACCCATCTGTCCGAGCCGGTGGTTAACCCAATCCTTAGGAAGCGGCTCAGCGCCGGTTGACATTCCTAGGCTCGCATCATGTGTCCTGATGTATTCGTTTCTCAGTTGAGAGAGAATAATTTGTCGTCGCTTCGCTTCCTCCGGGGTTGGCCCGATCACGGGGTGTTGAACGGTTGCAGTGACTTGAGCAGCGATCCCAACATGAGCGAGACTGGTATCCTCCTTGGGAAGTGTCATCTCTTTTACTCGTTCTGCGAGCCGGTCGATTGTCGCCCTGTTCTGAATGAGCGATTGACGAATATCCTGCTCGTGCGTCGGTAAGAACGTCGATCCTGCGGCGACGCCTGCCGCGATTGCAATTCCAAACGTCCAAATCTTGCTCCTTGCGCCAAATCGAGCTATGCGCTCGCCAGGAGCGATAATCGAGTCCCGTCGCGCTATGAGCACATAGACGGCCATTAACAACAATAGGCAGAAAACGCCCAAGGCGACGGTGCGAGCAATGGCAGGCGAAGTACCCGATGCGTGGGCGTTTTCAACGAAGCGGGACAGAGCTAGAAGGATCGCTCCCGAGACAACGTCGCAGAGAATCTGTTCAGCACGGTTACGAAGACGGTCGGAAACTCTAGCCATTGCTGTTCTTCAATGCTGCCGCTTTCGTTTGAACTGAAGATGGCAACACCGCATCGATTTTGCACATAACGCGCTCCTACCACTGGACAGCCGCCGCGATCAGCGATTCGGTACGCGGCGAGCTCTTTGAGTCGAACAGGTCTTCGGCGATCTTTGCCAGCAACCCGATTCCGGCCCTTCGTCCATTCAGGCATCCTAGTACTTTCGCCTTGTGTTCGCCAGATAGCCGGTGCTACTCTCCCCTTCATGCCTCACTTGTTCATCGGTTTCAGCGGGATCGCCTCTGGCGTTGGAATATTCATCATTGTGTGGCTGGTCGTGTGCTCAAGAACGGCTCAGTTTACCGCGTTCGCGTTTGACGCTCCAGGTGAGAACGGCAGATTCGAAAAACTGCTCCCCGTGTATCTGCGTGTCGCTGAGGTGATCATTGGTCTGGCGGCTGGATCGATTGTGCTTCTTATAGGATCATCCGCTTTCCGCACAGGTGGTCAGTTGCCTTGGTTCTTTGCCTCCCCGCTGTTTCTACTCGCTTTCAGCATCATCTACGGAATCTTGTTCATGGTCTTTGTGATCTTTGATTACGAAGCATATAGGCATCATCCAGATTCTCAATCCTACACCCGACTCAAGTACACCAAGAATCAAGCTTTGGGTTTCTCGGGCCTTTTCTGTTTCTGCGTTGGATACGCCTGGTTGATTATTACAGTCACCAGGTAAAGGCTTCTTCCTAACATTTACCTTTGGAGGCAGTGAGCATTTGCGAGCCAAGGTGCGGCCCAATGCCCAGTGTCCTTGCGGGAGCGGATTGAAGAGGCATCTCGATCACGTCGGGTGACAACATCCAACGAAAACAAAGTGCTATCGGCATCCCTTCCGTTCCCACTCGTCTTTCGCCTTCGCGTCCGCTGTCGTTTGCCATTGCATGTTGAACGGCGAGTCCGCCCCGCCACACGCCAACGCAATCCTGTGATCAATGACGTAACCGGGACAAGGCCCGGAACTCCTGCCGGTCGAGGGGCATGGATGTAAATGTTTGAAAGCGTCCTTCGCCGCTTCGCTTCGCTTTTCGCGTCCGCGCGAATCATGGCTAGAAAGTGAGGTGCTACGCCGATGCGTTGACGTTGCCCCTACCGGCCCGATCCTGGAAGGTGCTACGCTGCGCGTTCGGGGCGCGGCGTAATGTGTACGCGGCGTGCTGGATCGCCTTGGAGTAGTACCCGGAAGGCTGCGCGTGTGAGAGTGGACAACCGTTCCGTTGCGCCGCGTATACGTTCCTACGTGTACAGGCTTCCTCGTGCTGGAGCGACTGCTATAGCTGCGGCTGGAGTACGACCGGCTGGAATGCGCGCGGTAACTACGGCTTGAATAACCGCGAGAAGAGGAACGGGAGCGACCGCCGCGTCCCCGTCCAAAAAGAGGCAGGGCGATCAGCAGCGCGCAAAGGAAGGTGACGATAAACCGCCGCGCCATGTGCTCTCCAAACGCGAAAGCCTAACACCGGAGCACTCGCTACCCAAGAGTAAATACCCTTGAGCGCGCCCAAACGTGGTCGTCATTCCGTTGACACTATCAATGGCCTCAAGTAGGCTCCGCGAAGACTATTTCACTTCAGAGGCCGAGCAGTTATGTTCTGCAATAAGTGTGGAACAGACTTGCCTGACGATTCGCAGTTCTGTCGAAAGTGCGGCAAACCGCAGAACGCTGTCGCTATGCAGGCTGGAATTGGAGCCGCTCCCGCTCCTGCCCGTGAGGCGGAGAAGACGTTCTACCAGGGGAACGGGGTAACCGTAACCAGCACTCGTTTCATCGTTCCGGGGCAGACATACGCAATGGCGAGCGTGACGAGTGTACGGTTCGAACGGATTCCGCCCAAGAGAGGAGCGCCGATCCTAATCACGATAATCGGATTCCTCGTCCTCATGTTCCCAGAAGGACGTTGGTTCGGGGTTACGCTCTTGGTATTCGGTATTCTCTGGCTTCTCCTGTTGAAGACCAATTGTGCAGTTGCGCTTAGCAGCGCGTCAGGCGAAGTGCGCGCAATCAAGAGCACGGATTCAGACTTCATTACGGGCATCGTGGATGCGCTCAACGATGCCATTGTGTATCGCCGCTAATCTCTGATTGATGGCGGCCCGACACGCGCATCTTTTACGTGCTACATGGTGGTGGTCGTTACAGGAGCGATGAATGCCCGAATCCCTCGTTTATGAATGCGCTCCCCCTCCGTTTATTGCTCCGCCCGGAACGACTCCTCATACCGAGCAATTTGGGTCATTACTGCTGAAGGAATCGTACATTGAAGGAGACACACACCCGTACCGGCTGAGGATGGAAGCCCAACCATCCACGAAGGAGGAGGCACAACGCATCCACCATGAGGCATTGGATTTGGCAACCAACCTCGACAGGGTATGGGCTTACGTGGCAGGCGAACCGTTGTTTGCGAAACGGTTGATCTTGCGGCGAGCAGACGCGCCGGGAAAAACCGATACGCAACGTGAAGGCGCGCTATCGGCAGATGTGCGGAGCGAGTTACGCCAGTCGCTACATTGGCTATACGACATCGCAAACAATCGCCTTGAAGTCAGGCATGTGGTATCAAAAGGCAAGAGCGGCTCAGCCGGTACACTCCTGCCGAAGCTAACTGCGGCGGAACGCCGCGACTTCTTGCACGATGCAGACCTCGTGATTCGGGGCGTGGTGGAGCGGGAAATCGGAGTTCCAGCCGCAATTGTGCGAACGAGGTAATGGCTAAAAAAAAAAGAGCGGAGAAAGCTGAAGAGGAATGAGCATTACGAAGATCGAACAGATTTCAGGCGAGCTGAGCGCGACGGTATTCGCAGAGATCAGACTCGCTCCCGGCACGGCTGTGGAAGATGGCACCTACACATTGCGGTACAGCTTCGACGGGCAGCAATCAGCGACCGCCGTTCGAATCAAATTCGGACACTTGCTTGCAGCACACGGGTAGCAGTGTCCAAATTCACTGCATATTCCACTGCATGATGTTAGCCGAGTGTGGCTGATTCGACGTTATGGAGGGGATTCGAGCCGCGCTAACGCTTTGATAAGACGTGGAGCCGCTGAGGGCCTGCCGATTAGCAAACCGCCGCCTTAAGCCACTCGGCCACCTCTCCGGCGGGACGGGCACTGCTTCCAGCCTAACTTACCAGCGCTCGGGTGACAACTCTCCGCCTGAGCCGCCAGTCTTGTGAAGCTGTGTTTCATGCCGGCCGCGCGAATGTGCCGGGACTATTGTCCGTGTCCTGGAGCTGTGGAGGACGCTTCCTGCTTGGCTACATCGTCGGGCCGTAATAACCGCGCCGGGGACCGTAACGATAAGAATAGCGCTGGCCGTAGCGCCGTCCGAACAGGCCGTAGCGGCCCCAGGAGCGGAAGCGTTCGCGGCGGAGTTCACGGCGATATTGCCGTTCGGCGCGTATGCGCGCGCGGTACTCGGCGGAGCGGCAGGAGCGGGCGAAGGCGCTGCCCAGCGGCAGCGCGACGATGACGGCGAGCAGAAGCAGCAACCAGACTTTTTTCATTTGTCCCCCTCGGACTTTTTCCCTCGGACCCAGGTTGCGTTCACCCGAACTGCGGGCGTGTCGCACACCAATAGACGGATGTGCCGCACTGAGGTTAGTAACGCGAACCTGGCCGCCGCGGTTCCGGGAATGTGAGCGATCGCCCTTATTTTGGCACCAGCCCCGGCAGCCAGTAGGCGTATGCCATCACGATGGCGCCCACGATCGCGGCCAGCGCGATCGAGTGCCAGACGACGAAGCGGAAGATCAGGCCTTCGTTGCCCACCTGGTTGGTCGCTGCCGTGGCGACCACGATGGACTGCGCGTCCACCATCTTGCCCATCACGCCGCCGGCGCTGTTGGCGGCGCACATCAGGACGGGGCTCAGGCGAAGTTGCTCGGCGGTGATTCTCTGCAATCCGCCGAACAAAGCGTTCGACGAGGTGTCGCTGCCGGTCAGCGCCACGCCCAGCCAGCCCAGATATGTCCCGAAGAACGGAAACAGCCATCCGGTGCGCGTGAACGCGAGGCCGAGGACGGCGTCCATGCCGGAGTATCGGGTGACGAAACCGAGGCCGAGCATAAATGAGATGGCCAGCACGGCGAAGCGCATGCGCACCAGCGTCCGCCAGAAGATGCGCGCCATCGCCTTCGGCCCCAGGCCCAGCAGCACGCCGGAGAGGATCGCCGAAAGGAAGCAGCTCGTGCCCGTCGCCGACAGCCAGTTGAAGTCGTACTTGGCGTGCTCGGGCGCGGGCCGGGCGACCACGGGCTGGGCACGCAGCACCGCATCGTGCAGCAGCGGCACGTCCCAGCCGCCGCGCGCGAATGCCGGCGTAGTGGCCTTGTTCAGCGCCGTCTTGATGTTCGGCAGCCCCCACAGCAGGACGACGACGGAGAGGATGGCGAACGGCATCCAGGCGCGCGCAATCCGCGCCGCTGTGTGGCATTGCGTTGCCGCGGCAGCTTCAGGCGGCTCGTCGGCAAACCGGCAAATCCGCATTGGCTGCCAGAAGCGCAGGAAGATCAGCGTGGCCACCAGCGACACCACGCCCGAAGTGATGTCCACCAGGTTGCCGTCCATGTAGTTCGACCAGAAGAACTGCGTGGCCGCGAACGACGCGCCGACGACCACGATGGCCGGCATCACTTCCCAGGTCTCGCGCCAGCTCACCATGGAGCGCACCAGCCAGAGCGGAATCAGCAGCGCCGTGAGCGGCAGGATGCGTCCGATCATGGCGTTCAACTGCGGTTCGGGCAGCGCGCTCACCACCGCCAGCGTGTGCACCGGCGTGCCGATGGCGCCGAATGCCACCGGCGCGGTGTTCGCGATCAGGTTCAGCGCGGCTGCGTGGAACGGCTTGAACCCGAGCCCGATCATGAACGCTCCGGCAATTGCCACCGGCGCGCCGAATCCCGCGGCGCCCTCGATGAAGGCACCGAAGCAGAACGCCACCAGCAGCAGTTGCAGCCGGCGATCGCCGGTGATGGCGGCCACCGACTGCTTCATGATCTCGAACTGTCCGGTCTCGACCGAGATGTCGTACAGAAAAACCGCCGCCACCACGATCCAGGCGATTTTCAAAAGTCCGAAGGCGACCCCGTAGGCGAAGCTCACCACCGCCAGCGTGGCCGGCATGTGGAACGCAAGGACCGCGGCGACAATTGCCGTCACCGCGCCTGCCAGCGCGCAGCGATGCGGGCTCACGCGAAATCCGGCGAGCAATCCCAGCAGCACCAGGATGGGCAGCGCCGCGACGAGTGTCGAGAGCCACCAGTGGCCCAGCGGGTCGTAGATTTGCGTCCACGTCATGCGCGGGAAGGTGTGCGTTTGTAAGTTGTAGGAGCGGCAATGTCAAGAAACTGACCCGAGGGAGCCCCACTCAAGCCGTCTTTTGGCTTGAATGGGCTTTGCCGCCACTTTCCATTTCCCCGCTTTGACGCCACAATTCGGATAGCAGGCTTTTTCAGGCGAGGCTAGTGTGATGGCAGCGAAAAGGAGAACCGAGACCATGAGCACAGCCAACACCATCGCCTTCCCCGCCGACAGCCTGTGGCGCGCCGTGATGGAGCGCGACCACAACTTCGACCGCCGCTTCGTGTACGCGGTGCACTCCACCGGAGTGTTCTGCCGGCCGTCGTGCCCCTCGCGGCGTCCGCGTCGCGAGCAGGTCAGCTTCTATAACGACGCGCCCTCGGCCGCCGGCGCCGGGTACCGGCCGTGCCTGCGCTGCCATCCGGCGGCCGCCGAACCTCAGGCTGAGGCGCAGTTGCGCCGCGTCTGCGACTACATTGACGCGCACATTGACTCGCCCTTCCGCCTGGCCGACGCCGCCCGCGCCGCGCGCCTCAGCTCCGCCCAGGCGCAGCGGGCGTTCATGCGGTTGCTTGGAATTACTCCCCGCGCTTTCGCCGACGCGCGCCGCGTGGCGCTGCTCAAGCGCCGGCTGCGCAACGGGAGCGACGTGACCAGCGCCGTCTACGACGCCGGCTACGGCTCCAGCAGCCGCGTCTATGAGCGCGCCAGCAGCCACTTCGGCATGACGCCCGCCACCTATCGCGCCGGCGGACGCGGCGAGCAGATCAGCTTCGCCATCGCCGACTGCGCGCTGGGAAAACTGCTTGTGGCGGCAACGGCGCGCGGCGTCTGCGCGGTCCGCCTCGGCGACTCCGAAGCGGAACTTGCCGGCGGGCTGAAAGAAGAATTTCCCGCCGCCACGCTCGACGCCGGCAATCGCCGGCTGAGAGCCTGGGTACAGCAGGTGCTGGTGACGCTGGATGGTGAAGCCCCCGCCGCCGAGCTGCCGCTTGATCTGCGCGGGACCGCGTTTCAGTGGAAGGTGTGGAACGCGTTGCGGCAGATTCCCGCCGGCGAAACTCGCACCTACGCCGATATCGCCCGCTCGATCGGGAGCCCCGGCGCGGTTCGGGCCGTGGGATCGGCGTGCGGCGCAAATCCTGTCGCCCTGGTCGTGCCCTGCCATCGCGCCGTCCGCAGCGATGGCGGTCTCGGCGGCTACCGCTGGGGACTCGAGCGCAAGCGCAAGCTCCTTGCCGGCGAGCACGCACGCCGCTCGAATCCGCCGGCGGAGAAGGCTCGGCGGGCGGCTCGCTGAGCCCGGTCAGTTCTGCGGAACGATCACCGGCGGCAGATGCGGCAGATCGCGAGGGAAGTTCGCCAGCGCGTATCCCAGGACCGCCATGACGGCGGCGTTTTCCGCCAGCTCGCGCGGCACAACTTTGTCTAACGTGTCGGCGGGCGTGTGGTGGTAGTGGAAATAGGCGCGGCCGTCCTGGATGGGGCTGAAGGTCGGCACGCCGGCGGCCGCGAGGCGTGAAATGTCGGCGCCGGTATCGTCGCTGACGCGCGCAATCGTGGCGCCGATGGGTTCCAGCGCCTTGGCGATCCAGGCCAGGTCCGGCAGGTCTTCGGTACGCACGCGCGCGTTGAACCCCGCCGGATGTCCGGCGCCGCTGTCGCTCTCGATGGCGGCGAAGAGCGAACCCATCTCCGCCAGATACTCCTTGGCGTAGCCACGCCCGCCGGCGCCGCCGTTTTCTTCGTTGATCCAGGCAATTACGCGCAGCGTGCGCTTTGGCCGCAAATGAAGCTGCGTCAGGATGTGCGCCGCTTCCATCGCCACCGCCACGCCGACGCCGTCATCCATTGCGCCGGTGCCCAAATCCCACGAATCCAGGTGGCCGGAGACGATCACCACCTGCTCCGGGTGCTCCGTGCCCTTCAGGTCGGCGATCACGTTGTAGCTGGGCTCATCGGGCAATGTTTGCGGTGTGAGCAGTAGATGCATGCGAACGCGGCCATCGGCTGCGAGCGCAGCGATCATCTCCGCGTCTTCGGCGGTGACCGCTGCGGCGGGAATTTTCGCCACGTCCTTCTGATAGTTGAGCGCGCCGGTGTGCGGCAGGCGGAAGTCGGCGCTGCCCACCGAACGCACCAGCGCCGCCACTGCTCCCAGCTTCGCAGCGGCGCTCGCGCCCTCGCCGCGATATCTCACCGCCTGGCTGTACGCCGGGAACGACAGTCCCTGCTCGGCCATGCGCTTGTCGTACTTCTCATTGAACAGGACGATCTTGCCTGCCACCTGCTGCGCGCCGAGCGCATCCAGTTCGTCGAAGTTGTTGACCACTACGACGTCGGCAGTCAGGCCATCGGCAGGCGTCGAAACGCTCCCGCCCAGCGCGGTGAGCACCACTTTCTGCGACGTCCCCGGAACCTGGCCGGGGTACTCCACCAGCGACGCGCTCTCGGCTCCGCGCACCCAGTGCGGCACCATCACGCGCTGGAGCCGGACATCAAGGCCGAGTTGGCGCAACTCGCCGGCCACGTACTCCACCGCCGCCGCCGCCTGCGGCGATCCGCTCAGCCGCGGGCCAATGCTGTTGGTCAGGTGCGCAAGCTCGCGCCAGGCGTAGTCGCTGGCCAGCGCCGCGTTGCGGATGTCGTTGAGCTCGGCCATGGTGGCCGGCGGAAACGGGTTGGGCGTTTGCGATGCGCGACGCTGCGCGAACGCGAGCGGCGAGGCAAGCAGACCCACGGAGATGAAAGCAGCGCACAACCAAGCATGAATGCGGATCATGAGCAGAGTTCCCGGAACCGATACTAACATCGGCAAAAGTGCTACATTCAACCCAATGTCGGCACCCGAGTCGCGATTTGTCCGCGCCGTGCGCGGCGAGCCGGTAGACGCCACGCCCGTGTGGTTCATGCGGCAGGCGGGGCGCTACATGCCGGAGTATCGCGCCGTGCGCAAGCGCCATTCGCTGCTGGAAATCTGCAAGGACCCGGCGCTGGCGGCGGAAGTGACCATCACCGCCGCGGAAAAACTCGGCGTGGACGCGGCCATCATCTTTGCGGACCTTTTGCTGCCCCTCGAGGTGATGGGCCTGCCGTTTCACTTCGCCGCCGGCGAAGGACCGGTGATCGAGCGTCCCCTGCGCACCGCTGGAGATGTTTCCGCGCTGCGCACCGACCGCGTCGCCGAACTAGGCTATGTGGCCGAGGCTGTAAAGCGCGTGGCAGGGCACTTCGGCCCCAAGCTTCCCGTGATCGGCTTCTGCGGCGCGCCGTTTACACTCGCCAGCTACATGATCGAGGGCGGCGGATCGCGCCACTACGTCGAAACCAAGAAGCTCCTGTACTCCGACCCGCAGGTCTGGGACGAACTCATGAGCAAGCTGGTCGTGGTGCTCAGCGCCTACGCGACAGAGCAGGCGCGCGCCGGCGCCGACGTTCTGCAAGTTTTTGACAGCTGGGTCGGCTGCCTCAGCCCCGACGACTACCGCCGCTACGTGCTGCCGCACACGCGGGCGCTGGTGCGAACGCTGCAAGCCGCCGCGCCGGTGATCTACTTCGGCACCGAGACAACCGCGCTTCTTGCCGACATGCGCCAGAGCGGCGCCGACGTGATCGGCCTCGACTGGCGCGTTCCCCTCGACGAAGGTTGGGCGGCGCTGGGGGACGGCGTGGGCGTGCAGGGCAACCTCGATCCAGTGGCGCTGTTTGCCGATTGGAAAGAGCTGCGGCGCCGCGCCGAAGACGTGCTGCGCCGCGCCGCCGGCCGTCCCGGACACATCTTCAATCTTGGGCACGGAATTCTGCCGGAGACGCCGGAAGAAAACGTGCGCGCGCTGGCCGAATTCGTTCGCGAACACTCCGCGCGCCCGGCCGCGCAGGCCCGCTGATGAAGACCGCCATCCTGTTGCTCGCGCATGGTTCGCCGGACTCGACCGCCGGCATGGCCGGCTTCCTGCGTAACGTCACCGGCGGGCGCCCGGTCAGCGATGAAACCGTGAAGGAGCTGGAGCATCGCTACGACCTGATCGGCCACTCGCCGCTCACCGAGATCACGTATCGCCAGGCGCAGGCGGTGGCGCGCCAGCTCGACCTGGCGGTGTACGTCGGCATGCGCAACTGGCATCCGTACATTCCCGATGTCGTGCGGCAGATGGAAGCCGACGGCGTGGATGCCGCGGCTGCCATCTGCATGGCGCCGCAGAACTCGCGCGCCAGCGTTGGCCTGTACCGGCGCGTGCTCATGGGCGACGACGCCGCCGCTCCTGGGCGCACGCATCCGCCGATCGGCGCGCCGCCGCGCTTTCGCGTGCACACTGTCGAGAGCTGGCACGACCATCCGCTGCTGATTCGCGCCTTCGCGGAAAAACTTTCCGCCGGATGGGAGCGCGCGCGCGCCGAGGCAGGCGCCCAGCTGCCGGTCATCTTCACGGCGCACAGCGTCCCGGAGCGGACCATCAGTGAAGGCGACCCGTACGAGCAACAGGCGCGCGAAACCGCGAAGCTGGTGGCCGGCGAAGCCGGCATCGGCGAGAGCTGGCGCTTCGCCTTTCAGAGCCAGGGCAGGGCCGGAGGACCGTGGCTCGGGCCCACGGTCGAGGAAACAATTCTCGCGCTGAAAAAAGAAGGCTACTCGGGCGTCTTCATCCAGCCCATCGGATTCCTCAGCGACCACATCGAGGTGCTTTACGACGTGGACATCGCCTTCCGCCAACACGCCGAAAAGCAGGGCATGCGTTTGTGGCGCGCCGAATCGCTGAACGGCTCGCGCCTGCTCACCGCCGCGCTGGTGGACCTGGCGCGCAGGGCGCTGACGCACTTCGGCGCGGCGCAGTCGCAGGGCGCGCGCCGATGAAGCGCATCGCCATCGTCGGCGGCGGCATCGCCGGTTTGAGTGCGGCATGGCGCGCCGAGCAATTGAGGCGGCAGCAGCCGGACCAGTTCAGCTACGCCCTGTTCGAACGCGCGAACCGCCTGGGCGGCGTGATTCGGACCGAGCACGTTGACGATTGCGTCGTCGAAGCGGGCCCCGACTCGTTCCTCACCGAAAAGCCCGCCGCCGCTGAGCTCTGCCGCGAACTCGGCATCGCCGGCGAACTCATCGGCTCGAACGACGCCACGCGCAAAACGTTCATCGTGGTCCGCGGCCGGCTGGCGCCGATGCCCGATGGATTGCAATTCATTGCGCCGACGCGCTTGCTGCCCACGGCCATGTCGCCGCTGTTCTCGCCTTCGACCAAGCTGCGCTTTGCGCGCGAATACTTCTCGGGACGGGCGAATTCAGCTTCCGTTGCAGACGAATCCGTCGCCGACCTGGTGCGCCGCCACTTCGGCCAGCAAGTTGTCGACCGGCTCGCCGATCCGCTGCTCGCGGGCATTTATGGCGGCAGGGCCGACCGCCTGAGCGCTCGCGCCGTCCTGCCGCGCATGGTGGAGATGGAGGCCCGCTCGGGCAGCCTGATTCGCGGCATGCTCGCCGCGCGCAACAAGATGCAAACGGCATCCGGCGCTCGGGCACGCCCGCTGTTCACCACGCTGCGCGGCGGCATGCAGCAGATGACGGACGCGATCGCCGCTCGCCTGGATCCGCGCGCGGTCCACGCGGGAACCGAAGTGGCATCGCTCTCGCGCGAGGGCGATGCCTGGCGTCTCGGACCACCGGCACGCGCCGAGCGCTTCGACGGAATTGTTCTTGCCCTGCCGGCCCACGCCGCCGCGGAGCTGTTGCGAGCCGCGCATCCGGAGCTGGCGCGAGAGCTGGCGGCCATCCCCCACACCTCTTCGCTGACGGTGGCGCTGGCGTACGACGCTTCTGCTTTCTCCACGCCGCTCGCCGGGTTCGGGTTCCTCGTGCCGCGGATGGAAAGCCGCGCGCTGCTGGCGTGCACGTATGTGCACAACAAATTTCCTCATCGCGCGCCCGCCGGACGCGTCCTGCTGCGTTGCTTCATCGGCGGCGAGCGCGCCGACGAGATGATGAATTGGGACAGCGAGCGAATTGTCGCCGCCGCGCGCGATGAACTGCGCGGCATTCTCGGCGTTACCGCGCGGCCGCGATCTGCCCGTGTCTTCCGTTGGCCGCGCGCCATGGCCCAATACGAGGTTGGACACCTGGAGCGGGTGGGGCGCATCGGGCGGATGCGACGCGAGCTTCCGGGTCTGGCGCTGGCTGGGAACTACCTGCGCGGCATCGGCGTACCTGATTGCATACAGAGCGGCGCCGCCGCGCTTGCCGAGATTGCACAGGCCGTCAGCGGAACCGCCCAGACAGCGCAACCCCGCCCCGAGGCGCGGGTTTAGTCAGACGGGCCGTTGTCAGGAGCACTTATGAAGATCCGTGTCGCTGCCGTTCTCGCCATTCTCGCGGCGTTCGCCCTCGCTCTCCGCCTCGCCGCCGACAGTCCCAAGCCCGCGCAGGACATGCAGGGCATGGAGCACAGCGCCCTGCAGATGTCCGGACACATGGAGATGAGCGCGCACATGCGTCTCACTTCGTTGCGCGCCAAGCAGCCGGGCGACGACGAGCGCGCCGCACAGGTGGTTGCAGCAGCCCGCCGCGCCAGCGAGCGCTATCGCGACTACAAGACCGCTCTCGCCGACGGCTTCCAGATCTTCCTGCCCAACGTTCCGCAGCCGATGTATCACTTCACCAACTATCGCTACGCCATCGAAGCGGCGTTCGCCTTCAACCCTGAGCATCCCACGTCGCTGCTTTATGAAAAGCAGTCCAACGGCGGCTACAAGCTGATCGGCGTGATGTATACCGCGCGCAAGGCCGCGACCGAAGCCGACCTCGACCAGCGCATCCCGCTCAGCATCGCGCAGTGGCACGCCCACACCAACTACTGCAAGCCGCCCGACAGCGAGCGCGCCGACGTGCTGAAGCCCAATGCGCGCTTCGGCCTGCGCGGAACTATCACCACCAGGGAGGAATGCGAGAAAGCCGGCGGCACCTTCATGCCGCAGGTCTTCGGCTGGATGGTGCACGTCTATCCCGATGAGAAGGACGCCGCCGCCATCTGGTCGGTCGAGCGCCAGATGGAACACGGCGACCACGACCACATGCACTGAGTGCTTACGGGCGGCTGAGGACGGTCTTCTCCGGATCGATCAGCAGCTTACGCGCGCCCGCCGGGGCCGTGAAGCGGAAACTCGTCTCGCCCGCGTCGGCAAAAACGCGGCCCAGATAGGTTGGCTTGCCGCTTCCTGCCGCCGCCGCGTAGATCGGCACGCTGGTGATCAGCCATTCAGGCGCTTCTTTTTGCAGCAGCTTGCCGGTCACCACGGTTGATTCGCCACGCGGTGTGAACTTCACGTCGTCCACTTCGAAGCGCGGGATCGCGGCGCCTTCCACCCACCCCTGGAAAAACCAGTCCAGCGACTTGCGGCCTTCGTACTGCGCCGGCTCGGGCAACACGGCTTCGAGCGCCTTCTGCACATCCTCATTGGAAATCGTCTTGTAGCGAAAGTCGGTGACCAGCGAGCGCATGGCACGGAAAAACGGCTCATCGCCGTCAACGCGCTGCTCCACGCGCGCGCCGCGCGGGCCGCGGCGTGGACGCTCAGCCGCGGTGTCGCGCAGCATCTCGCGCAGCATGTGCAGCAGCCAGGTGCCGCGGCCATAGGTCACGGTCTCGTAGCCATCAGGAAATTTCGATGACGACAGCCGCGCACCCAGCGTGACCGGCCCGGCCTCGCGATTTTCGCGGCCCGTGTCCTTGCGCAGCAGGTTCTGCCGGTAGTGCTCCATGACGTTGCGGAACGCCGCCGGGTTCTGCTGTTCGATCATGAGCAGCGCCGCGTAGTTGGCCAGCGCCTCGGAGAGCCACTGGTCGCGGTACGTGCGCCATCCGATCTGGTCGCCGAACCACTGGTGTCCGATCTCGTGCGCTGGCATGAGCTGCTCGTACATGATTGTGCCGAAGTCGCCCAGCGAGCGGTGCATGCGCTCCTCGCGCGTGAGGAAAACGTAGCTGGAGAGAAACACCAGGCCCGGCCAGCCCTGGCTCACCGCGCCCGGCAGTTGCGTGAGCGACAGGCTGCTGTATGGAAACGGCCCCAGGCGGCGCGACAGCCAATCGACCGTGCGCGCCGCGCTATCGGCCACGTTCTGCGCCTGACGGGAAGGATCGGGCGGCGTTTCCGGCAGGGGCACCGGCTGAGGCAGCCGCGGATTTCGCGGCGGAGGGGGCAGCAGCGGCGCCTGCGGCCCGCTGGCACGCGCCGCCGCCGAGCGCTCCACCGTCTGCGTCACATAAGTGGTCACGCCCACCTCGCCCGCCTTCGCCTGCGCCCGCTCGTACTGCCCGAGATTGAAGCCGGCGACCGGAATCGGATGCTCGGTCGCATACCGCGCCACCTGCTCGCCTTCCACCGTCTCCTGCGACATTCGCTTTCCGGTGGCCACCAGCGTCCAGTTCTGCGGATAGCGGAACTCCAGGTCGTAATCGGCCATCTGGAACCCGCGATTGGGATACCAGATGCCGCGCGCGCCCACGTACAGCAGTCCGCTGCCGGCTTCGCTCATCACCGCTCCGCTGTACCGGAACCTGAGCTGCATCGCGGCGCCTGCGGGCGCTGCCCGCGGCAGGACCACGGCGATCAGGTCATTGCCGCGGCGTTCGAGCTGCGTTCCCTTCAGCGCCTCGTTCTGGATGATCTCGGCGGGCTCCTCCACCGTGCTTCCCGGATAGCGCACGGTCGCGGTCGTGACCTGCAGGAAGCGCGACAGCTCAAAGGCAAACATCCGGCGTCCGCTGCGCGGCGCTTCCACCGTGAGCCGCGCGTCGCCTTCCAGTTCGTGCGGCGGCTGCACCCGCGCACGGATCACGTACTTGCTGACCCGCAACGGCTCTTCCGGGCCGGCTGCCGGGTCAGGCGCCGCTCCCCGCCGGTTCAGCCGCTGGCCGGGACCCGATGCAAACGACGTCCACAGGTCGTAGAAGACACCTGCATCGCTCTGGGCCACCTGGCCGACCCACACGTCCTCCGGCAGGCGCCCGTCGAAGTACAGATCGAAGGTCCCGAACGCGGTTCCGCCCACGCGCACGTGCAGGGTGCGGTCGTCGCTTGCGTCGGCCGAGCGCTCGGCGGTCAAGGTGTCGAGCAGGCGCAGCGCGTCGGCGTCGGCAAGGTTCTGCGCCACCGTGTCCCACTTCTGGATGAACTCCTGCGGGTTCTCGGCCGTGCGCATGTCGGGCAAGAGTTGCTCGAAGGTGTCGTCGTTGAAGCGCAGGTAGGCCGAGGTGAACTTCTGCTCCAGGATGGCGGCGCCGGTGAACAGCGCCAGCGACGCGCGGTCCACGCGCGTCGGCGGCGACACCAGCACTTCGCCTTCGCCGGCGAAGAACGCGCCAGTAACGCGTCCTTCGATGGTCTTGGTGAAGGCGATCATGCCGTCGGCGAAGGTGACGTGCAGGGCGCGGCGGTCGATGGAGACGTCGCGCACACGGTACACCCGCGCCGGATCGAGCCCGACGGCGCGCAACTGCCGGTAGAGGGCCGGAGCGCGCCCTTCCGGAGGCGGCGTCGGCGCCTGCGCAAGCGCCGGCGCGGCCGCGGCCAGCAGCGCCACGCACATCCCCGTACATGGCCGCAGGACTTTGGCAAGCGTTTTTTTCGTACGCGTTTCTTTGGCGCGCGTTTCTTTGGTAACCCCTGGGCCCTGCATGGATGCTGCTAGAATGCGCCCTCGTGCGGCGTTCTGTCATCTTGGCGGTGCTGGTGCTCTGGGCGTGTTCGTCCCCAGCTGAAACCATCCGCCTGAAGAACGGCCGCGTGATCTACGCCGACCGTGTGAGCGAAAAAGACGGCCGCGTCAGCTACGAAGTCGGCGACAACACCTTCACGATTCCCAAAAACCTGGTGGAGCGCATTGACACCGGCGGGCAAGCGCCGGTTCCATCGGCACACCGCGCCGATGACGCTCGCCCCGCCGCCGACGACATTCCCATCGTCAATCTCGACGCCCCCGGTGCGCAGGAGATCAGCGCGCGTGTCATCCAGAACGGCCGGGTGGATGAAGACGCGCTCGCTTCAATCGAAGCGCAGCGTAACGTTCCCGTAAGCGCGCTCGCCTATGACATTGCCGGGCTGCAAGCGCAGACCAGCGGCGATAACGCGCGCGCCGCCGGCTTCTTCCGCCACGGCCTCAGCCTGGCGCCGGAGAACCCTTACCTGCTGGCGCACTACGTGGCGTTGTTGCTCAATACCCAGCGCTACGTTGAGGCGCTTCCGCACGCCGAGCACGCGGCGCGCCTGGCGCCGACATCGGCAGACGTGCTGGCCCTGCTCGGCTTCGCCTACTTCTTCAACGACCGCACCCGCGACGCGGTCACGCCATGGAAGAAGTCGCTCGCGCTGCGGCCCAATGAATCGGTGAAGCAATACCTGGCCAAGGCCGAGCGCGAGCTGGCCGCCGAAGCCAACTTTGGCCAGCAGGCAAGCAGTCACTTCACGCTGCGCTACGAGGGCAGCGAGAGCCCGCCCGCCCTGCGCCGCCAGTTGCTCGCTGCCCTTGAAGCCGACTACGACGACCTGGTGCGCGAACTCGGCGTCGCGCCGCGGGAAAGCATTCCGGTTGTGCTCTACGCCAACCAGGCGTTCGAAGACGTCACCCAGGCGCCTTCCTGGGCCGACGCCGTCAACGACGGCAAGCTGCGCATCCCGCTCGACCACCTGGCAACGGTCACGCCGGAGCTGGCGCGCGTCCTGAAGCACGAGCTGGCGCACACTTTCATCCACCAGCTCTCGCGCGGACGCGCCCCGCAGTGGCTGCATGAGGGCGTGGCGCAAGCGCTCGAGCCTCGTACTCTGGCCATGAACGGGGGCTCGAACGGCCGGTGGATGGCGCGCATCTTCGCCTCCGGCCACCAGGCGCCGTTCAACATGCTCGAGCAGCCGTTCACCAAACTCTCCGGCGAGGCCGCGCTGGTGGCCTACATGGAGAGCCTGGCCGCTGTCGAATACATCCGCAGCACCTATGGCATGGATGACGTATGCCGCGTCCTGCAGCGCATCGGCGAGGGCTCTTCCACCGAGGCCGCGCTGCGCGCCACCATCCACTCCGGTTACGACGGGTTGGAGCAGGACGTGGGCGCGTACCTCAAGCGCACCTACGGCAACTGACCCGACCAGGCGAACCCGCCGGCGCGCCCATGTTTGCGCTTCCTGGCAGACGCAGGTCCACGAACCACGCTGCGGCGCTTGCCTGAGCAGGATATGATGTGAGTTCCCCCACCGAGCCATCATGGCGTTTCTGCGCAACACAGCAGCCGGCCCCGCCCCCGCCACGCCCAAGCCTCCCGTGCGTCCGTCCGTGGAAGGCCACAGCGTTGACGCGTACTACCAGGCCGCGCGCACCGGCGGCGACTTCTTCGAGTTCGCCATAACGCCCTCCGGACGGCTGCTGGTGGTGCTGCTCGACGTGGCCGGCGAGCGCGACGAGGCCTTCGTGGTCGAGTCGGCCGTGCAAGCCCGCATGCGCGACCTCGGCCCGGAGTTGTTCTCCGATCCGGAAGGCAACGACGCCATCTCGCTCTCCAGCCTCACCATGGAATTGAACCGGACGATCATCGAGGCGGCCGGCGGCGTACGCTGCGCTCCCGGCTTCCTGGCCTGCTACGAGCCCAGCCTCGGCGCGCTCTGGTACGTCAATGCCGGACACACGCCCGGCCTGGTGCGCGATCCCGTTCACGTTGCCACGCTCGGCGCCAGCGGCGTGCCCATGGGCCTGTTCTCGCACGCCGTGCACGACGCGCAACTCAGCGTGCTGCAGCCCGCCTCCGCCATGCTGCTTGTTTCGCGGGGCACGGTGGAAGCCGCCGGGCGCCTGGAAGCGGGCCTCGAACGCGCCCGCGAAGTGCTGCAGAGTTCCGCCCTGCACTCCGCGGGCGACCTGTGCAAGGCGGCGCTGGCGGGAACGCTTGGCAAGCCTTCCCGAACGGATTCGGCGATCCACGCCCTCAAGCGCCTCGCCGGGCCGCAGGAAAACGACCGCACGGCCGTGGCGGTCATTCGCCGCTGAACTCGTTTCCCGTTTCCCGTTCCCGAAGCGACGAGAAGCCCAAACGATCCAGGTTGACGTTGTAAAATGATCTGCATATGAAGAGGTTGTTCCTTGTTCCGGGAATGCTGCTGGTAGCCGCCGTGTGCCTCTCGGCCGATACGGTGGTGGAAGAAATTGTCGCGCGCGTGAACAGCGACATCATCACCCGCAGCGAGCTGCAGCGCAGCCGCCAACAGCTGCTCCAGGAACTGCGCCAGGGAGGTCCGCAGGAAGAAGCCAAGCAGCCCGAGCGTGAACGAGACCTGCTGCGCGACCTGATCGACCGCCAGCTGCTTCTGCAGAAGGGCAAGGACCTGGGGATCACCGGCGATACCGAGGTGGTGAAGCGCCTCGACCAGATGCGCAAGCAGATGAACCTCGACTCGATGGAGGACCTGGAAAAGGCCGCACAGCAGCAGGGCGTCTCTTTCGAGGACTACAAGCAGAATTTGCGCGACAGCATCATCACCCAGGCGGTCATCAGCCGCGAAGTCGGCTCGCATATCCAGATGACTGCCGAGGAAACCAAGGCCTTTTACGACCAGCACCAGAAAGAGCTCGAGCGCCCGGAAGAAGTCCGCCTCAGCGAAATCCTGGTCTCCACCGCGCCCAAGCCGCCGGCGAATGCCTCCGGAGATGCCAACGCTCAGCAACCCGCGCCGGCCGGCGACGATCCGCAAGCCATCGCCACCGCCGAAACCAAGGCCAGGGCGCTGCTCGACAGCATTCGTAAAGGCGCGGCTTTTGACGATGTCGCCAGGAAGAATTCCGACGGACCGACGGCCGCGCAGGGTGGCGACATCGGCTACTTCAAGCGCGGCACACTCGCCAAGTCGCTGGAAGACGTCACCTTCGGCCTGAAGGCGGGCGAGGTCTCAGACGTGATCCGCACCAAGCAGGGCTTTGTCGTGCTGAAGGTGACCGAGCACATCATGCCCGGCGTTCCGCCCATGAAGGATGTGGAGCAGAACATTCAGGAAGCCATCTACTACCAGAAGCTGCAACCGGCCCTGCGCTCCTATCTCACCAAGCTGCGCGAAGAGGCCTACATCGACATCAAGCCGGGTTTCGTCGATTCCGGCGCCAGCCCCAACCAGACCAAGCCGGTCATGACCGCAGCCTCCGCAGAGCAGGACAAGGACAAGGGCAAGCTGAAGAAGAAAAAGCATTTTATTTTCTTCTAGCGCTCCGCGGCGGCGCTGCCAACGAGTCCTAAGTCCCCATTCCAGAGTTCCTCTCTTGCGATCCGCCAAAGGCATTCGCCCGCTCCGCCGCCGCTTCCGAGTGATGTACGATTGACAAGCCGGCGAGGCCGGCTCGCGCGCTGCTGCGCTGGCTGACCTGGGGCGCCTTAGTCTTTGGTGGAGCGACGCCGATCGGCGGTAAAAAAAATGAAAGACTTCTATATTTGCGACGCGGCCCGGCACGAGAACAAGACCATCACTTCCACCTTCGTCGTCGCGTCCAAGCAGGTCCGCCCGCGCAAGAGCGGCGAGCTGTTTCTCCAGCTCACGCTCGCCGACCGCACCGGCCACCTCGACGCCAAAATGTGGGACAACGTGGCCGACGCGCTCGGCGCCTTCGAGCAGGACGATTTCATCAAGGCCAAGGGCCTCATCAACCGCTTCAACAACAAGTTCCAGTTCACTATCCACAAGCTGCGCCGGCTGGAAGAAGCGGAAGTTGACTACACCGACTACCTGCCAAAGACGACCAAAGACGTTGACCAGCTCTGGCAGAAGGTGGGCGAATTCGTGGCTTCATTCCAGAACCGCCATCTGAAGGCGCTGGTCGAGTCCTTCATGGCCGATCCGGAAATCGCTTCGCGCTACAAGCAGGCGCCGGCGGCCAAGACGCTGCATCACGCCTTCATCGGCGGACTGCTCGACCATGTGGTTTCCCTGTCCCAGCTCTGCGACCTGGCTTGCCGCAACTATCCGCAGATTGATCGCGACCTGCTGCTGACCGGCGCGTTCCTGCACGACATCGGCAAGATCTACGAGCTCAGCTACAGCCGGTCGTTCACTTACACCACGCGCGGCCAGCTCCTCGGCCACATGATCATCGAGCTGGAAATGCTGCAGGCCAAGCTCGCTGCCCTGCCGGACTTCCCGGCCGAGCTGAAAACGCTGATCGAGCACCTCATCATCAGCCATCACGGGCAGTACGAGTTCGGCTCGCCCAAGCTGCCCATGTTCCCCGAGGCGCTGATGCTGCACTACCTCGACGACCTGGATTCGAAGATGGAGAGCATGCGCGCGCACCTGGAGCGCGACAGTGGCATCGAGGGCGAATGGGCGGGATACAACCCGTCCCTGGGGCGCCCACTGCTGAATCCCAGGAAGCTGCTGGAGCGCGCCAGGCCGGCGCAACAGCCCGAGCCTGCTTCTGCTCAGGAAAACGCCTCCGCGGTTGCCGCCGGCAGCAGCAACGGCCCTGATCCGAAGCAGACCTAGCTTCCCTGCGCGAAAAACCCTGGATTTGCGCCCATTCCGCTGCAGCCGGCGGTTGCGGCAACCCTCGCACCGCGGCTGGACTCTAGTGTTGATTGACGCCCTGGATCCTTTTCAGGGCCTGCGTTTCGCCATTCTGAGGGAGGACCTATGAAAAGCTTTCTGGTGGGTTTGGGTGTGGGCATCGGCCTGGGGGTGCTGTTTGCGCCGATGAGCGGCGAAGAGACGCGCCGCAATCTGAGCGAGAGAGCGTCTGATCTGGCCGATTCGGCGCGCGAGACCACCGGCGAAATCGCCGACCGCGTGCGCTCCGGGATGAGCGCCATCCGCGGCGGCGCCGAGCGCGCCAGCGAGCGTGTGGGTGGTCTCTAAGCGGCGATCCTCCCCACCCCACCCAGCCGGTCCGCCCGGGCCGGCTGGTCCCGGCGGGGGCAGGCCGCCCTGCGATGGCCTTTGGTAACGCCCGCCCCCAATCAATTCCCATTGTCAGGCAATTTCAGAATTGCTATTCTTGGGCTCTCCCCGTACTCTTCTCCCCGGGAATAAGCCACAAAAGGCACAATTCTGCTTGCATGGTGGGAGATATGCGTAAACAAGCTGGCTTCTCACTGATTGAGCTGCTGATCGTCGTAGCCATCATTCTGATCCTCGCGGCCATTGCCATCCCCAGCTTGCTGCGTTCGCGTATTTCTGCGAACGAGTCGTCCGCCGTGGCCTCCATTCGCAGCATCAACACCGCCCAGGTCACGTACAACGTCACCTATCCGGACCAGGGGTTCTCCGACAACCTGGCCAAACTGGGCAGTCCCTCGGGCGGAACGCCAGTCAGCAGCGCGGCCGCCGGCCTTCTCGACTGGGTCCTCGGCTGCGCCACGCAGCCTTGCCCCAAAAGCGGATACCAGTTCGCCATCACCGGTGTCTCTGGCACTCCGGTCAACACATATAGCGTGCAGGCCGTCCCTCTGATCCCGGGCCAGACTGGCTACCGCGGGTTCTGCTCCGACCAATTGAGCCACATGACCTACGATCCCGCAGGGGGAAACAACTGTACGGCCGCCCTGCAGTAGGCATCGGTTTGGGCCAAAACCGCTGATTTCCTTGACGCTTAGGCGGCTTCGCCGTTATTCTTGAGCCTTGCCCCAATGCTCCGGGTCGCCGTCGTGCGGCCGTGCTTTTCCCGCCTACAGTTGCTGGACAAGGCTGCGAGTCCGAAGGGGAAAGTGCGATGTTTATCAGCGTTAAGGAACTCAGGGTCGAGCAACGGGAGTTTGACGAGCACTTTCGCCCCGGCGCCATCGACCTGGGACCCGACATCCGGCAAACCGCCACGCTCGACGCTTCTGGCCGGGCCGAACTGGTTGAGGAGCACCGCGGAGGGCGCCAGGGCACTATCGCCGATGTCCGGCTGGTGGGCCAACTGGCGACCCGGATCGAACTGACCTGCGCCCGCTGTCTGGAGCCGGTGGCTCGCAGCCTGGAGCGCAGCTTCGATCTGCTTTACCGCCCCACTGGCGTTGACCGGCGCGGCGACGAAGTTGCGATTCACGAAGCCGACACCGAGATCGGATACTACTCCGGTGACGGCATTCAGGTGGAAGACGCCCTGCGCGAACAGGTGCTGCTCGCCGTTCCCGTGAAGGCCGTCTGCCGCGAAGATTGCAAGGGCCTGTGCCCGCATTGCGGGCGCAACCTGAACCAGGAAACCTGCGACTGCGCCGCGCCCGTCCTTGACGAGCGCTGGTCGGCGCTGAAAGACCTGAAAGACAAGCTGCAGAGCTGAGATTTTGAAATTGAGGTCGAAATCATGCCTAATCCAAAACGGCGGCATTCCAAGTCGCGCACCGGGAAGCGCCGCTCGCACGACTTCTTGAGGACCGCTTCCCTCTCCGAGTGCCCGAACTGCCACGAGCGCAAGCTGCCGCACCGCGCTTGTCCCAAGTGCGGCTACTATAAGAACCGCGAAGTCATGGACGTGGAAGAAGCCAGCTGAACTCCGCCGATGCCGACGGTCATCGCGCTCGATGCCATGGGATCGGACCGGGCCCCCCGGCCCGAGGTCGAAGGCGCCATCCTCGCCGCTCGACACCATGACGTCTCTGTCCTGCTGGTCGGACCCGAAGCGCAGCTTCGCTCCGAACTTCACGCGCATCCGTCCGCCGCGGGACTGCCCATCAGCATCGTGAACGCCACCGAAGTCATCGGCATGCACGAGAAGGCCGCGCAGGCCGTCCGCTCCAAGCGCGACTCCAGCATGCGCGTGGGCGTGCGCCTGGTGCGCGAGCATCGCGCCGCCGGCTTCGTCACTGCCGGAAACACGGGCGCAGCGATGGCCACCGCCAAGCTGGTGCTCGGCGCCCTTCCCGGCGTGGACCGCCCGGCGCTGGCCGCCGTCTTTCCCACCGCCGCCGGCACTGCCGCCATCCTGGTGGACGTGGGCGCCAACGTCGACACCAAGCCGCACAACCTGGAGCAGTTCGCCGTCATGGGTGAGATCTACTCGCGCAGCATCTTCGGCATCGCGCGTCCACGCGTTGGCCTGCTCTCCAACGGCGAAGAAGAATCCAAGGGCAACGAACTCACGCGCGAGGCCTACAAGCTGCTCAAGCACCACAGCCTGAATTTTCTCGGCAACGTGGAAGGCCGCGACCTGTACAACGGCAAGCTCGACGTGATCGTGTGCGATGGCTTTGTCGGCAACGTAGCCCTGAAGATCAGCGAAGGCATGGTCGAAGCCGTCCGCCACCTGCTGAAGGAGTCGCTGAATTCCACGATCACCAGCCAGGTGGGCGCGCTGCTCTCGCGCCGCGCGTTTGCCGATTTCAAGAAGCGCCTTGACTACTCCGAATACGGCGGCGCGCCGCTGCTGGGCATCAAGGGCGTGTGCATCGTGTGCCACGGCTCGTCGAACGCCAACGCCATCAAGAACGCGCTGCGCGTGGCCGCCGAGTTCGCCAACCGCGGGATCAACAGTAAAATCGAGCAGGAACTGGCCACCAACCACCGCCGCGAAGCGGCCGCGCCTGGCGCCGCCGGCGCCGGCGCAAGCACTCAGTAAACATGTCGCACTCGCGCACACATCCGCCGCTCGCCTTTTTGTTTCCGGGACAGGGCTCGCAGTACGTGGGCATGGGCAAGGAACTTGCCATCATGTACCCGGCGGCCCAGCAGGTGTTCGACGAAGCCGATGCTGCCCTGGGCACTCCGCTCAGCGGCGTCATCTTCAACGGTCCCGAGGATGCGCTCAAGCTCACCGAAAAAACGCAGCCTGCCATCCTCGCCGTCTCCATCGCGATCTTTCGCGTGCTGCGCGAAAAAGGATTCAGTCCCAGCTACGTCGCCGGACACAGCCTGGGCGAATACTCTGCCCACGTCGCCGCGGGCACCATGGACTTCGCCGACGCCGTGCGCACCGTGCGCCAGCGCGGGCGCTACATGCAGGACGCGGTGCCGGTCGGCGTGGGCGCGATGGCCGCCGTCGTCGGCCTGCCGCTCGACAAGCTGCGCGAGGTGTGCAAGCAGGCGGCACAAGGCGAAGTCGTTTCGCCGGCCAACATCAACTCGCCCGACCAGATCGTGATCTCCGGCAACACCGGCGCAGTAACACGCGCGGCTGAACTCGCCAAAGAGGCGGGCGCCAAGCGCGCCATCATGCTGCCGGTGTCCGCCCCGTTCCACTGCCCGCTCATGGCGCCGGCGCAAAAGCGCCTCGCCGCCGACCTGCAGCACGTCCGTTTCCGCGAACCGGAGATTCCCGTCATCAGCAACATCGACGCCGAACCCACCAGCACCGCTTCCTACTCGCGCGATGCGCTTGTCCGCCAGGTCACCGGCGCCGTTCGCTGGGAGCAGTCCATGCGCAAGCTGATGGCCTTGGGAGTTGAAAATTTCGTGGAAGTCGGCCCGGGACGCGTGCTCACCGGCCTGATGCGGCAGATTGACAAAGAGAAAACCTGCCTCAATATCGAAGACGAAGCATCACTGCAGAAATTCCTGAACCACTTTGAACCCGCCCGCGCCGAAGCGGAGTAGCCGCTGCTAGCGAATCAGGTACTTTGAGAGCCGCGTAGAGGTCAGCAACATGGTGACGACACCGGCGCGGCTCACCTTGGCAATGAATGGACCGCTATTGCCAATCGAAAAGCGAATGATCCTGTCAGCTGCTCGGACGAACACATCGGCCATTTCAACGCCCGACAGATTACCGGAAGAGAGGTTGAAAACCTTGACCCCCGAGTTTGCAACGGCAGTTGTTCGACGGTTCGATTCTGAATATGTCGGTCCTTGGTAAGGACCAACCAATTGCGTTTCCCCACTTCGGCCAGCCAGAACGCGTCAGGACAGTCGGCAGGAAAAACGTCGTCGTGCACTTGAACAGCATGCCCGGCCTTCCGCAGCGCAGACGCGACAGTTTGCCTGCCCAGACAACGGTCTACGAAGAACGTTGTCGGGCTATGCGGCTTCAAGCTGCAACTCGCAGCGGATTGCCTCTTCTATCTCCAGACGCTGACGTCCGTAGTCTGCTGCGAGCTCTTCGACGGAGTCGCCACCCTTGTAGCGCTCAGCAACGAGAGCTGTGGGGATCCCCGTGCCCGCCAGGACAGGCCGCCCGAACGAGAGGCTGGGATCTATCACCACAGCTTTTGGTTCTTCGGCGGCGCGTTTTCTGGTGAATGGATAAAGGCGAACGGCCCTGCCGGACGCATCCCACTCAACACGTCGCAGGTGGGAGACGATGAGTTCTCGCATCGCGATCTGTCCAGCCCGACTGATATTGATGAGCTGCCCGTACTTTGTAACGAACAAGTCTAGGCCATCGGTCTCGAGGCGGTAGTCCGCCAATGGATGTTCGGAACCAAACTGCTTGCGGAGATAGTCGAGTGCAATGCGGATTCTGTCCAACGCAATGTGGTGCTCCCGACGAATCGCATCTAAGACGTGAGTCTCTACTAAATTCGTGAAGGAGAGCGACAAACTTGATGCGTTCGGTAACCGAACCACCGGTTTAAAAAAACGTGTTCCGTCCAGAGCTGGGTAGTGCCGGCCTGCCACCCAAGACCTTACTGTGGCCCGCGGCACCAGAAGATAGTGCGACGCCTCCGAGATACTGTAGCTCGGAAGATCTCTTACATCGGTGAATTTGCGCCTCGGATTGAAGTCTGGTAACCGGTTTTCAGCTCTGTGCACGCAGCGGAGTATAGCACTGCCATCGGGAAAACCGGGTTAGCGGACCTGAGGCGTAGACCGTTAGCTGCCGGCGACGATCAAATCTCCAGCGGGTCTTAGTGCGTCACCGGATACGGTGAAAACGTGAGCGTGTTGTTGGCTTTTTCCACCCAGAGCGCGGCCGGCTCGGCGCGATTGTTGACCGTCACCACGACCACAACGCCGCTGCCGCCGCCCCTCGGAACTTCGGACCCGTCCACGTGGTAGCTGTTGATGAGGCCCCACTCTCCGCCCGGGCCCCAATCCTGGTAGAACTCGTTGTAGGAGTACTTCGGATACCGCTCGGGATGCTGCTTCCATTCCGGATCGGCCATCCAGATTCCGTACGCGCGCTCCCAGTCATGCTGCTGCAGCGCGTGGAAGAAATTCCCCACGATGCGCTCCTGCTGCCAGTGCCGGTAGCGCCATGCCAGCGCCCCCAGGATGGCGACTGCCAGCGCGATCGTGATCAGCAGTCGCTGCCGCCGGCGCGCGCGGGCTGGATCGTACTGCGGCGCTTCGAAGAGCGTGGTGGACATTTTGCTTACATCATACCGAAGCCAACTGCTCAGCGTTCAGCGGCAACAAAGCTCACCGCGGATTTGCAGCTGAAAACGGATTCCTGTTCTCGTTGATCCGTGCCGTCCGTGTTCATCCGCGGTAACCGTGGTTTTGCAGTTACCGTGCGTACCGGTTCTTCTTTTTTTCGGCGTGCCGCTCCAGGCCAAGCTGAATCAGCCGGTCAATCAGCTTCGGATACGCCAGGCCTGACGCCTCCCACAGCTTGGGATACATGCTGATCGCCGTAAAACCCGGCATGGTGTTGATCTCGTTCACGTAGATCTTCCCCGACCTCGGCTCCATCAGAAAATCCACGCGTCCCAGTCCCGAGCCATCCACCGCCTGGAAGGCGCGCACCGCCATTTCGCGCACCTGCTTGCCCTGCGCCCGCGAGAGCCTGGCCGGAATCACCAGCCTCGATCCCTCGTCAATGTACTTGGCGTCGTAACTGTAGAAGTCGGCCGCGGGCACGATCTCGCCGGGCACCGAGGCCTCGGGCGCATCATTGCCCAGCACCGAGCACTCGATTTCGCGGGCCTTGCCTTTCGTGCCTCCAACACCCTCTTCGATGATCAGCTTACGATCGAACTTCGCGGCTTCGTCCATCGCGGCAGCCAGCTGTTTGCGCTCGCTGACCTTGGAAATTCCCACCGACGATCCCAAATTGGCCGGCTTCACGAAAACGGGATAGCGCAGCGCTTTTTCGATCTTCTTGCGGACGACATTCGGTTCCCGCTCCCACTCGCTGCGCAGGATGGTGAGGTGCTTCACGATCGGCAGCCCCGCCTCGCGGAAGAGGCGCTTCATCACGTCCTTGTCCATGCCGGCCGCCGAACCCAGCACGCCCGCGCCGACGTAGGCAATGTCGGCCAGCTCGAGCAGACCCTGGATCGTGCCGTCTTCACCGAAGGTGCCGTGCAGCACGGGGAACACCACGTCCACGTCAATGGCCCGGTCTTCGGCCCGGCGCCGCGGTGTCTCGAATGCCTCCAGCGCCTGCCCGCCATCGCCCACCGGCACCGGCGGGACCACCACCGCATCGCCGCGCGCCAGCACCGCCGCGCCGGCGGTCGCCTCCGGATCGCCTGCGCGCAGCGCGCGCGGCTCAACGGGCGGCTTGCCGTCGAGCAGGCGCTCGGCGTTGGCCGCCGTCAGCCACTTGCCTTCTTTGGTGATACCGATGGGAACAACGTCGTACTTCGACTTGTCGATTGCCTTCAGAATGGACGCGGCCGAGAGCAGCGACACCTCATGCTCCCCACTGCGCCCCCCGAACAGGACACCAACCCGGAGTTTCTTCACGAAAGCCAGTTTCAAGTTTCCAGTTTCAAGTTTCAAGTAGCCGGGCGGACACGCCCTTCCGGCCCGCCAAATACAAGGTGTTTCGTCAATTGACACCGAAGCTGGCCTCGAAGTATCAATTTCAAACAATGTCAACTCCCACTCCTGCCGTCGTGGCGCCCGAGCTTTCGCTGGGCGGCTATCTCTCTCAACCGGGCGACCTCGAAGGCGTAGGGTTCTGGCCGCGCGTCGGGGCACGTCTGATCGATACCTTCGTGCTCGCCTGTGTCAGCTCTATGACCGCATTCGTGTTCACGGTTGTCGCGGTGGCCGCCGCCGCTGCCAATCACCAATCCGCCACGGCTGTCGGGCAGAAGCTGGGCACGGTCTCATTTACGGGGCTCGGGTTTGGGCTACTTGGTGATATTGCCTACCACACTATTTGCGAAGGCCTGCACGGCAGCACGGTTGGCAAGCGCCTGCTGGGAATGGTTGTCGTGCAGGAAGACGCTTCGCCCTGCCGCGTGTGGCCGGCGGCTCTCCGATCGCTTGCCTACTACATCGACTCACTCTTTTTCGGTGTAGTCGGCTACTTCGCGATGCAAAAGACGCTCAAGCAACAACGCCATGGCGACGCGTGGGCCCATACCGTCGTATGCAAGCGGACCGCCTTGCCGGCGGAGACGTTGAGGAGTGGCGGCAGGTTTTTTGGCGCGATCCTGCTGGCTTTCGCGGCTGAGGCGCTGGTAATTCTTGCGTCGCTGCTGATCAAGCTCGCCAGCCAGCCGCGCCCTTAGAGGATCTTCTTGCCGAACGCGCTCAGCGTCAGCTCCACTGCCAGGCTGGCGGTGCGGTTGTGTTCGTCGATCACCGGGTTGACCTCGACCACCTCGAAGCTGGTCATGCGGCCGTGGTCGGCGATGATCTCCATCGCCAGGTGCGCCTCGCGGTAGGTGACGCCGCCGCGCACCGGCGTGCCCACACCCGGCGCGTCCTCGGGGTCGACCCAGTCCATGTCGAGCGAGATGTGGTAGCCCGCGGTCTCGCGCCCGGCGATGCGCAGCGCCTCTTCGATCACCGTGCGCATGCCGCGCTCGTCGATGTCGCGCATGGTGAAGTACTCCACTCCGGCGCGGCGGATGTTTTCGCGCTCGGTCTGGTCAATATCGCGGATGCCGACGAGCACGCAATTCTCCGGCGCGATCTTGGGCGAGAAATTGAAGATGTTGGCCAGCTCCGGCGGGCCCAGCCCCATGATGGCCGCCAGCGGCATGCCGTGCACGTTGCCGCTGGGCGACGTCTCCGGCGTGTTGATGTCGCCGTGCGCGTCAATCCAGATGAGCCCGATCTTTTCGTTCTTTCGCCGGTGGAACTCGGCCACGCCCGCCACCGTTCCGGCCGCAACCGAGTGGTCGCCGCCGAGCACGATCGGCGTCTTGCCTGCCTCGAGCGTCTTCAGCACCAGTTCGGCGTGCTTGGTGCACGTGGCGGTGATTTCCTTCAGGTACTTCGCGTTGGGCGCGCCCTCTTTCTTCTGCTCGGCGATGGCGACGTTCACGTTGCCCGCGTCTTCCACGATGTGACCGAGCGACTCCAGCCGCGCCTCCAGCCCCGCCACCCGCACCGCCGACGGCCCCATGTCCACGCCACGCCGTGACGCGCCCAGATCCAGGGGCACGCCGATCACGCGGATCTTCTTGTGATGCGTCGGCGGAAGGGCGATGCTCGCGGACTGCTGAATAGCTGACATCTCTGTGTTCTCTGCGCCTCTGCGACGGACTGAACCTACGGATAAATTTTGTGCAGCATCCTGGGAAACGGAATCGTCTCCCGCACGTGCTCCAGGCCGCAAATCCACGCCACGGCGCGTTCGATGCCCATGCCGAAGCCGGCGTGCGGCACGCCGCCGTACTTGCGCAGGTCCAGATACCACTTGAACGCCGACTCCGGCAGGTTGTGCTCGTGGATGCGCTTCAGCAGCAGCTCGTGCGACGCCATGCGCTGCGATCCGCCGATGATCTCGCCGTATCCCTCCGGGGCCAGCACGTCCACGCACAGCGCCAGCTCCGGACGCTGCGGGTCAGGCTCCATGTAAAACGCCTTCACCTGCGCCGGATAACGATGAATCATGACGGGGCGATCGAACTGGCCTGAGATGTAGGTTTCGTCGGGCGAGCCGAAGTCGCCGCCCCACTCGAACTTGGTTTCCAGGGCGCCCTTGGCGAAGCCTTCCTGCAGGAGTTTTACCGCCTCGTCGTAGGTGATGCGCGGGAACGGCGCCTTTACCGTCTCCAGCTTCGCGATGTCGCGCCCGGTCAGCGCCAGGTCCGGCCTCCGGCGCTCCAGCACGCGGGCGACGATGAAGCTGATGAACTGCTCGGCCAGGTCCATGAGGCCGTCGAGCTCGAGATACGCGACTTCCGGCTCGACCATCCAGAACTCGGTGAGGTGGCGGCGCGTCTTCGATTTTTCCGCGCGGAACGTGGGCCCGAACGAGTACACCTTGCCGAGCGCCATCGCCGTGGCCTCGATGTAGAGCTGGCCCGACTGGGTCAGGTAGGCCTGCTCGTCGAAGTAGTCCACCGGGAACAGCGTGGTCGTGCCCTCGCACGCCGCCGGTGTGAGGATGGGCGGATCGGTGAGCGTGAAACCGCGCTCGTCGAAAAAGTCGCGCGCCGCCTTGATGATCTCGGCGCGAATCCGCAGGATGGCCGCCTGCCGCGGCGTGCGCACCCACAGGTGGCGGTGCTCCATGAGGAAGTCGACGCCGTGCTCTTTGAGCGAAATCGGATACGGATCGTCATCGGGCACGCGCTGAATGACGCGCACATCGGTCACGTCGAGCTCGTAGCCGCCGGGCGCGCGCTTGTCGGCGCGAACTTTACCGGTCACCACCACGCTCGACTCCTGCGTGAGCCCCTTCAGCCGCTCAAAGGCTTCCGGCGCGGCGTTCTTCGCTACCACGCCCTGGATCACGCCCGAGCCGTCGCGAAACTGCGGAAAAAGCAGCTTCCCGCTTTCGCGCAGGTTGTACAGCCAGCCCTGAATGGTGACGGACTCGCCCTCGTGCTTTCCGATCTGGCTGATGCTGGTGACCGGCGCTTCAGTTTGCGTTTGCATCGTTGTGTTCACAAATCCTCGGTTCTAGCGCTTCGCCGCGCTGGATCCGGCGCTGGCCGCATGTTCCAGCCGGCTGAATGCTTCGGCGGACTTGTTCGCGACGTCCTGCTTTTCGCCGCCTTCGATTTCGAACAGCAGCGGCGGCACGTGCGGCGCCGAGCGCAGCAGCGACATCGCTTCGGTCCAGTCGATCGAGCCCTCGCCCGGCCACAGGTGCGCGTCGCGATCGCGCGCGTTGTCGTGAACGTGGGTGGAGCGGATGCGCGGCTTCAGAATGCCGAACGCCTCCGCCACGCTGCTCATGATGTGCGCATGCCCGACGTCGAAACACACGCCCACATCGGCAAAGTGCGCCGTATCGAGCAGCTCAACGAGTTTGTCGGGCGCCGACAGTTCGTTCGGGATGTTCTCCACCAGCAGCGTCACCCCCAGGGGGCGCGCGAACGCACGCAGGTGCTCGATCGCCGTGATCGCCGCTTCAAACTTCCGCGGATCGAAGCGTTCGCCGCCCGTGCCCACGTGCTGCACCAGGAAGCGGAACGGCGCGACCTCGGCCACCTCGATGGCGCGCTTGATTTCGTCCATGCTCTCGATCCGCCGCCGCTTCTCCCGATCGACAATGTTCACCGGCTCCGACCCGTCGCGTCCCCAGTCGTAATCGCCGTGCATGGGCGAGTGCATGGAGTTGAATGTCACTCCGGTGGACTGGAACCAGGCGGCAATTTCACGGACGTGCCCGCGGTCGGTGTAGTCGAAGTGCCCGCGCGCCCCGAATATTTCGACCGCCTCGGCCCCGCCGCGCGCCAATTGATCGAGCAGCCCGGGATGCAGCCGCTGCTTCACGAACACGTAAGTGGACGCGGCCCGAATCATCAGTAGCCCACCGCCTTCCCGGTATCGTTGCGCGGATCGCTGGCCCCCAGCCGCTCCCCGTTCTTGGGATCAATCATGATGCACTCACCGTCGCTCCATCGCCCGCTCGGCGAATCCTTCTCCACCGTCACGATGTGATGGCCGCGCTGCTCCAGGATGCGCTGCGTGTCGGGCGAAAACCCGGTGCGCTCCATGTAGAGCAGATCGGGCAGATATTGATGATGGAAGCGAGGCGCGTTCACCGCCTCCTGGATGTTCAGCCCGTGGTCCACCACGCCGGTGAGAATGTTCAGCACGGTCGAGATGATGCGCGGCCCGCCCGGCGAACCGAGCACCAGGAACAACTTGCCGTCTTTCAACACGATGGTCGGCGTCATCGCCGAAAGCGGACGCTTTCCCGGCCCGATCGCGTTCGCCGGCCCCTGGATGAGCCCGTAGGAATTCGGCACGCCTGGCTTGGTCGCGAAGTCATCCATCTCGTCATTCATCAGGAAGCCGAGCCCCGGCAGCGTGACCTTCGATCCGAATCCGCTGTTCAGCGTGGTCGTGACCGCGACCGCGTTGCCGTCCTCGTCAACCACGGAGTAGTGGGTCGTCTCGCTCGGCTCTGCGCCCGCAGCCGCGAACGACGCCACGCGATCCAGATCGTGAAACGCTTCCGGACGCCGCAGGCCGGCGCTCAGCGTCGCGCGCTGCGGCGCGATCGAGTCGCGCCAAGCCGCCCCGTACTTCTTGTCAACCAGCGACGCCACAGGGACCTTCGCGAAATCCGGATCGCCCATGAACTCCGAACGATCGAAAAACGCACGCCGCATCGCCTCCGTCGTGACGTGGATCGCATCGGCCGACCCGGCGCCCATCGCGCGCAGGTCGTAGCCTTCCAGGATGTTCAGCGCCTCAATCAGCGCCACGCCGCCCGACGAGGGCGGCGGCGCGCCAATGATCTCCAGCCCGCGATAGGTGCCGCGCACCGGCGAACGCTCCTTCACTTCATAGGCTGCCAGGTCTTCCGTCGTGATGAGGCCGCCGCCCTGTTGCACTGCCGCGGCAATCTCTTTCGCCAGCGCACCGTGATAGAACTCATCGGGATTGGCTGCGATCCTCTCCAGCGTCTTGGCCAGCTCCGGCTGACGGAAGATGTCTCCCTGCTGGTAGTAATTCCCCTCGCGCTGGAAAATCCGCTTCGACTCGGGGAACTCGGTCAGGCGCCTGTTCCGGAAGCTCGACGCGTCGTTGTAACTCAGCGCGTAGCCTTCGCGCGCCAGCCGGATGGCCGGCTGCATCACGCGGGCGAGCGGCAGCTTGCCCCACTTCTTTTGTGCGTACGCCAGTCCGGCGACCGAGCCGGGCACGCCCGACGCTTTGTATCCCACCGTGCTTGCATCTTTGATGACGTTGCCTTCGGCGTCCAGATACATGTTCGCGGTGGCCCGCGCGGGCGCCTTCTCACGAAAGTCGAGGAAGCGCGCTTCGCCGTTCGCCATGCGCATCAGCAGGAATCCGCCACCGCCAATGTTCCCGGCCACCGGGTGCACCACGGCGAGCGCAAATCCTGTAGCGACCGCCGCATCCACCGCGTTGCCGCCCGCCTGCATCATCTCGACCCCGGCGCGGGAGGCCAACTCGTGCACGCTCACCACCATCGCCTTCGACGCGTGCTCGGGACGCACGCCCGCGGCCAGCGCTGCCGAGCTGAGCAGCAGCACCGTAACTACGGCTGAAATTGGCCGGATCGGCTTCAATCAGGGTCCTCGCGGCTTGTCCCTAACCTACTGTTCCAGAAGAACTTGGGAAGAGCATGACGTGGCGCCCAGCCGCCGCGCCGTGGGGACGGCGAAGCTTGAGGCTAGCCCAGCGGAGAAGGTGGCGTCAAATGCGAAAACCCACTTCAAACCGCCGACGCCGGGGACTACAAGATGCGATGGCTGGGTGGCTTTTGCTACCCTATCGCCGATCGCTTCTGCCTATGACTGCCATCCTCTAACCCGCAGCGGTAACTGTGCCGGGCCGGCGCCAGAGTTGCGCCTCCACTGCTCGGTGCGCGGGTCTGGTTGTCTCCCAACAAATCGAGAGGATGAAATGCAACTCACGCGACTGGGTTGGAACCCGTTGATTGCATCGCAGTTTTCTGAGGTTGCCGCGCCCGGCATCGAGCCGGCGCGGGTCACGCTCCGCCACAGCCAGATCTATCGCGTCAGCGCCGAGCGCGGAGACCTGCTCGCCGAGGTCGCCGGACGCCTCCGCCACCACGCCACCGGTGCTCACGAACTACCCGCTGTCGGCGACTGGGTTGCCATCAAGCCCGCCGGCGCCGGCAAGGCCATCATCCGAGCGGTGCTGCCACGCTCGAGCAAGTTCTCGCGCAAGGCCGCCGGACGCGTGAGCGAGGAGCAGGTTGTCGCCGCCAACGTTGACACCGTGCTCCTCGTGGCCGGCCTCGACAACGACTACTCGCCCCGCCGCATCGAGCGCTATCTCGTCATGGCCTACGAGAGCGGAGCGGTACCCGTCGTGGTGCTGAACAAGGCCGACCTGTGCCCGGACGCTCAGATCGAAGCTCGCGCCGCCGAAGTCCGGTCGGTCGCGCTGGGCGTTCCCGTACACATCATGAGCGCCGCCGGCGGCGCGGGACTCGAGCAGCTCGCGCGTTATGTCGTTCCGGGCCGCACGGCGGCGCTGCTTGGCTCATCGGGCGTGGGCAAGAGCACCATCATCAACCGCCTGCTCGGCGCCGACGCTCTTCCCACGCGACCCGTTCGCGAGCATGACCAGACCGGCCGGCATGCCACGACGCATCGCGAGCTGCTGATCGTGCCGCCGGGCCCGCTCACCCCGGAAGGAGGCCTCATCATCGACACGCCGGGCATGCGCGAGCTCCAACTCTGGGACGCGGGCGAAGGCATGCACGCCGCGTTCGACGAAATCCAGACGCTCGCCGCCGCCTGCCGCTTCTCCGGCTGCTCGCATCACGGCGAGCCCGGCTGCGCCGTCGAGCAGGCCGTCATCGCCGGCGGCCTCGCCGCCGAACGCCTGGAAAGCTTCCGCAAACTGCAGCGTGAACTCGCGTGGCAGGAGACGCGCATTGACAAGTGGGCCGAGCTGGAGCGCAAGCGCAAGTGGAAGACGATCCACAAAGCGGCGAGGAAGTATGTGAAACCGAGGGACAGTGGATAGTGGACAGTGGATCGTGAAAGGCGCGGGCCAACCGCGCTTTCAACTATTCACCGTCCACTGTCCACCCTCCACTCCTTACGCCGTCTGCTGGGCTTCGCCGAGCACGACCTTGAAGGTCATCTTCTGCTTGCCGCGGAAGACGGTCACGGTAACGGTGTCGCCGGTGCGATGGCGGTTCATCATGTCGTTGTAGTCCTGCAGGCTGCGCATCTCCTTGTCGTCGATGGCCACGATCAGGTCGCCGCCCAGCATGATCTCCATGTTGCCGAGGTAGGCTCGCTTGTTGCCGCCGCGCAGGCCGGCGCGCTCGGCGCTGCTGCCGGGCGTCACGTAGATGATCAGCAGCCCGGAATCGGCCGCCAGGCCCATCTCGTCGGCCAGTTCCGGCCCGATGGGCAGCGCGCGCACGCCCAGCGAGGGACGGCGCACGTGTCCGTACTGCCGCAAATCTTCCACGAACACCTTGGCGCTGGTGATGGGAATGGCAAAGCCGACGCCCGCGCTCTGCTCCACCCCGCCCTGTCCGGTGGCGATGAACGTGTTGATCCCGATCACCTCGCCCTTGGAGTTCAGCAGCGGCCCGCCGGAGTTTCCGGGGTTGATTGCGGCGTCCGTCTGGATCGCCTTATCGATCACGGCGCCGCTCGGCGAGCGCACCGATCGGATCGAGCTGATGATGCCGCGCGTCATCGTCCCGTTCAGCCCGAAGGGATTGCCGATGGCATACACCTTCTGTCCGACCAGCAGGTTGGCGGAATCTCCGATCGGGATTGCCGGCAGGTCCTTGGCATTGATCTGCAGCAGCGCCAGGTCGTTGGTGCGGTCGTAGCCGACCACTGCCGCCTTGTACTTTTTCTGGTCGTGCAACGTGACCTCGATCTGCCGCGGGTTGAGCGAGATCACGTGGAAGTTCGTCAGGATGTGCCCTTCCTTGTCGATGATGAAACCGGAACCCTGCCCTTCTTCCGGCACCGGGCCGTAGAAGAAGTCCCACGCCACCGCTTTCGACGTGACGTTGACCACTGACGGCACCACGCGCCGGTACACATCCACGTTGTTCTGTTCATCCGAATCCAGCGCGACGGGCGCCGCCGCGTGGCCCACTTCGATGTCCGCCGGCGGCGTCACCCACGACGGAGTGCTCCCGCCCGAGGTCGAACGCGTCACCGGCCGGTTCGTGACCCAGTAGAAGACGCCCACCAGCGCCATCGCAAAAAGCAACGGTCGTATGCTCTTCATAAGTGCAAAACTCACGCTTGCTGCCCGGTTCATCCGTCAGGGTGCCTCCTGCTGCTCAGACGTACCGGGCGTTTCGAGGTTATCGGGGTGCAGCCCTCGTCAGCCCGCGCAGCTGTTCGAGCACTTTTTCGGCCTGCGCTTCCGCATCGGCCGGCGTGCCGCAGTTATGGATTACGTAGTCGGCCGCGCGGATCTTTTCCGAATCGGGCAACTGTGCCGCGCAGATGCGCTCCACTTCCACTCGCGCCGCTTCCAGCGGCATTCCGGTGCGTCGCGCAAAGCGCTCCACCTTCTGCTCCGGCCGGCAGGTGACGACAACCAGCTTGTCGAAGCGCCCCGCGACGCCCGCCTCCAGGATCAGCGCCGCCTCCACCATCGCAATCGCGCCGGGCTCGCGCTCGCCCACCTGGCGCATCCACTCGTCCTGGCGCGCGATCACCTCCGGATGCACGATCGCATTCAGCTCCGCGACACGCGTGCTGCCGTCGGCCGCGGGAGTGAACACCGTGGCGGCCAGCAATGGCCGGCTGATCAGGCCATCCGGCTGGAGAATGCCCCGCCCGAAGCGCCGCACCACTTCCTCGTAGGCCGGCTGCCCGGGCTGCATCACCTGGTGCGCGATTTCATCGGCCCGCGCCACGTGCACGCCGCGGCGCGCGAACATCTCCGCCACGGTGCTCTTGCCGCACGCCACGCCGCCGGTCAGGCCAACGCGCAGCAAGCTCAGCGCCGCCCGCCGGCGGTGACCGGCGCGGAAGCCTCCCCTGCTTCCGCGGCTTCTTTCTCGCGGCGCAGCCGCGCCGCCTTCACCGTGTTCGACATCAGCATTGCAATGGTCAGCGGCCCAACTCCGCCAGGCACCGGCGTGAGCGCGCCGGCAACTTCGGCCACCTCGGGATGTACATCGCCCACGAGTACGCTTCCCTTGTTTGCGAACTGCTCGGCCTTCTTCCCGTTCCCGGCAAAAAGGCGCTCGAACTCGGCGCGGTCAGTCACGCGGTTCATGCCCACGTCCACCACCGTGGCGCCCGGGCGAACGAAATCGCGCGTGATCATGCCCGCGCGTCCAATCGCTGCCACCAGGATGTCTGCCGAGCGGCACACGCCGGGCAGGTCGCGCGTTTTCGAGTGGCACACCGTCACGGTCGCATTGGCGTTGATCAGGAGCATCGCCATCGGCTTGCCCACAATGTCGCTCCGTCCGACTACCACCGCGTTGCGGCCTTGAACTTCGATGCTGTTCCGCCGCAGCAGTTCCATGATCCCCGCCGGCGTACATGGAACCAGCCCGGGACGCTGCGTCGAGAGCCGGCCCACGTTCATCGGATGGAAGCCGTCCACGTCCTTGTCGGGCGAAACCGCCAGCAGAACTCTCTTGGCGTCCACCTGCGCCGGCAATGGAAGCTGCACGAGGATCCCGTCAATCTCCTCGCGCCGGTTCAGATCGTCCACCGCCTCCAGCAGCTCCTGCGTGGTCACCGACTCGGGTGGCGTGATCTGCTCGCTGTAGATTCCGACCTGCTCGCTTGCCTTGATCTTGCCGCGAACGTAGATCTCCGATGCAGGATTGTGCCCAACCAGGATTACCGCCAACCCGGGCCGCATTCCCTGCGCCGCCATCTCGCGCACGTGCTCGGCCGCCTCAGCCTTGATCTGCGCTGCCGCTTTTTCTCCATCCAGAAGGATCGCTGACATGTTTTTTCTGATTCTAATGCAGCGCCGCCGGACCCAGCGAGCTGCCGACAGGGTCTCTGGGCCTTCTTCTGGGCGAACAGGCCACCTCCGAGCTCCCGAAAGCTGGCCAGAGTACCCGTGCCAGATTGTCACCCGCGGGCCAAACCGGCCAACCCATGAGGTTCAGCAGCTAAGCTGTTCATTTCATGATAGATGCCGTGGTGCCAGCGGCTTTTCCCACCACCAGGGCGTAAATAGTTTTGCACATCCTGTGCGGTCGTCCGTTCCGTATATAGAGCAAGGACATTATTTGCTGGGCTTTACCCGGCTTTGGAGTGGCAATTAATTTGCACGCAACAAACTAAGGTGCAGCCGAGTCTAATGGGCAGAGGGTCCAAGGGTCGGAGGTGGAGACGGTGACGATTGAACGGTTTTCCGTACCCGAGCTGACGGCTCTCCGGAACGAACTGGTTCAGGGAGGGCTCGATACGAGGCAGGCGGCCGAGTTGCTCCAGGTCTTCCTGTCGGGACGCGGCTACGGTGTTTCCCCGGAGGCAGCGTTCGATGCTTCCATTCGCGTGGAGGGTTCCGGCTGCTCGCTGGAATCCATCCAGAAGGAACTGGAAAATTTGGCTCTGGTGATGTAATCCCGCCTTCCAAACGGGAGGGCGCCGACCAGGTCCAACCAGAAAGCCGGGCGAACCAGCCCGGCTTTTGCTTTTGTACCTCGCTGCCGGCTGCTGGCAAGAGCCTTCGCGTCCTTTGTGCCTTGTAGTGCCCTTTGTGTCCGCAGTTGGTCTTGCCTTTGTGTCAGCCAGAAGCCAGGAGCCGGCCGCCAGCAGCAACTCATTCGTAGCGCAGGCTTTCGATCGGGTCCAGCTGCGCCGCCCTGGTCGCCGGCACGGTGCCGAACAGCACGCCCACCAGCGACGACACCGCGATCGCGATGACCGCCGACAGCCCGGAAATGGGAATCCTGAAGCTGGTGAAGAACCGCACCGAAAACGGCAGCGCCAGCCCGATCACCGTCCCGACAAAGCCCCCCACCAGGGCGATGAAAACGGCCTCGGTCAGGAACTGTGTGCGGATTTCGCGCCGCGTGGCGCCGATCGCTTTGCGAATCCCGATCTCACGAATACGCGCGCTCACGTTGGCCAGCATGATGTTCATGATACCCACGCCGCTCACCACCAGCGTCACCATCGCCACCAGCATCAGCACCAGCGTCAGTGCGTTCGCCGTCTTTGCCGCCACGTCGAGCAGTTGCGTCAAATTCTGCACCTTGTAGACCGACTCGGGCCGGTGCCTGCTCTTGATCACTTCGCCGATGGCATGGCTGGCCCGCGGCACGTCCGATGAATCCGACGTCGAGAAAAACAGCTGCTTGGTGAAGTCCGTTCCGGTGAAGTAGCGCGCCACCGTGTACGGGATCAGGATGGTGTCGTCGGAAACTTCCGACTGTCCGAATGTCTCCACCTGTTCGCGGAAGGTACAAATCACCGTGAAGGGCAGGCCGGTGATCTTCAGCGTCTGGCCGATCGCCGCGTCCTGGCTGCCGTAGGTGCGCTCGGCGAACTTGTCGGTGACGCACGCCACCTTGTTGCGCGAGGCCGTATCTTCCGAATCGAAGAAGCGCCCGGCGGGCAGCGCAAGATTTCGGATCCAGCGATAGTCCGGGCTCACGCCCAGCACCTGCACGTCGCGCTCCTTGCCGCCGCCCACCGGAATGCGCTCCTGCAACTCCATCATGGGCGAAGCGGCGCGCAGGCCCGGCACCTGCTCCTGCACGGCGCGCATGTCGTCAACCGTGAGGTAGTCCTGCGGCACCGCGCTCACCGCGCTGTTCCCGCCGCCCGAGTACTCGGCGATGATCATATTGGCGCCGATCCCCTGGATCAGGCTCAGCACGTACTGCTTGCCGGTGAGCGCGATCGTGGTCACCAGGATCAGCGACATGGTGCCGATCACCATGCCCACCGCGGTCAGCGCGAAACGCACCTTGTTCAACTGGAACGAGTCCATCGCCACGCGGCAGACTTCGCTGAACAGCATGCGCGAACCGCAGTTCTCGAGGATCGGATTCTGCATAGAACTATGATCGCTCCGGCGCGACTCGATTGCATCTTGTTTGATGCACTCAGTACCGATACCGCGCCATCTGCTTCGCTCAGTTACCGTGAACGTTGTGGCGTCGGGCGCCCGCGCCCCAGGGCCACTGTCCCGGACCATGTGGCGCGGACGCCCTCGCCGGCGAGCAAGCCGCCGCTGCTTTTCAGGTCCAGGACTCGAAACGTGAAACTCGAAACCTGTTTTACGGCCTCACAATCATCACTTCCGTCGCTTTCACCAGCGCGGCCGCCGTGTCGCCGCGCTTCAGGCGCATCTCGCGCGCCGCGTCGGCCGTGATGATCGCCGTAATCTTCTGCCCCCCGATGGAAAGCCGCACCTGCGCCAGCAGGCCCTCGATGCGCACTTCGAGCACGCGCCCGATCAGCTGATTGCGTCCACTGATGTGCCGGAAACCCTGCCGGCTGCCCTCAGGCTGACGCGCCGCGGCGCGGTGCAGGAATTTGTCGAGCTCGCTCTCGGGAATGCGGTGATGCCCGCCGGGTGTGACCACCGTGCGCAACCGCTTCTTGTAGATCCACTGTTTCAGGGCGGGATAGCTCACGCCAAGGACCGCCGCCGCGTCACGCGGCTTCAGCAGCGTTCCCGAAGGCTTGGCGGGCATGCCGCGAATTCTACAGGCCCGCAACGCGCCGTCCAACCGCCTCGGCGCCTGCGCCGACGGCAATCCCGACAATTTCGCCTTTCCGCCGACCTCGTGGGACGCCTGCGTGGCGCAGATTGCCAGCCGCCGCAGGCTGGCGCGCCGCGCTCTGGGGAAGCTTTGTCAGCCGGGCGTGAACGCCGTGTAGCCGCGGCTACGGCTGCCACGCAAGCAAGCCCTCACCCGCCGGTCCCACCGTAAGCAGCAGGCGCTTCTCCGGCTGCTTGCAGTCGAGCAGCGTGCTGCCCTGGTACCACGGCTGGATGGGCAGCTTGTAAGGCGCGTCCTTCAGTTCGATCTGCATCACCACCGCTCCGGAAGGAAGCTGAAGTTGCGCCGCGCCCTCGCCGTTGATGGACGTTGTCTCGTCGCGATTGTTCACCAGCAGCGTGTACGCCTTCGACGACACATTGCGCTTGGTGTAGCGAATGCGCAGCTCGATGTTGCACTTCTCGGAAGCCGCATTCACGATGTTCGGCGCCGTGCCCGTCGGCACCAGCATGGGCGCCTGCTCGATCGTCTGCTGGCTCACGTCGTGCGCAAACCCACGCGCGATCTTGCCGATGGGCTGTTTCTCGAACGGACGCGGTCCGCTCGAGGCAAACCACGAGACCGGCGGACCGAAGTCCCACCACGGATTCAGCGCCATCGCTGCCGTCAGCGCGGTGAAGTCCTCTTTGCGCAGCACCTGCGTGAACTCGCGCTTGGGACCGGATTTGCCGTTGGCGGTCTCGCGCAGCGTCGCCGTGATCTTCAGCGTCGTCGGCCCGCGGCGGTTGCGGTCACTGTCAAACTGCGTGACCAGCACCGCGTCAACGTTGGCGTTGCGCGCGTAGTCCTGGATCCAGTCGTCCGCCGCCGGCGTGTACACGCCTCCGGGCATAAGCAGCACCGGCTCCACCGATCCGCTGCCCTGCAACTCGCGGTACAAAATGAAGGTGAGGTTGCGGGCGAAAACGTCACCGAACGACTCGCCTGACATGTCGTACACCGGCATGATCCCGACCAGCACCTTCGCTTGCGGCGGCGCGGCAAACAATGCGGGCGCTGATGCAACGACCGTCAGCAACAGCACAGCTCCAACCAGGTTCCGTGTTCGCATATTCCCTCGAAAAGCTGCGTCGAAAATGCGGGGCGCTCCCCGCCGGAGCGCCCGCTTGTCTGCGTGCCGGGCTACTTTGTCGCCGCGCTCGCCTTCTTCACCGCGGGCGCAGGCCGCGCCGGCGATGACGTGCTGCTCGGCCCCTGCTGCGCCGGCGAATCGGTCGCGACGCCGATCATTTGCGGCAGCGTCTTCGGCGAGCTGCCGGTGGTGTTCACCGGATCAACCCACTTGGTCGAGACCACCGATGCCGGCGGCACATACCAGCTCGTATCGCCCGCCAGCAGGAAGTAGTCATAAAGGATGTGCATGTTCCCCGGCAGCGCGCCGCCGTGGTCGCGCTGGTAGAGCAGCACGAACGTCTTCAGCTCCTTCAGGATCTCGCCTTGCGGCGGGTTCGGCTGATTGATGAGGTACAGCGCGTAGTCCAGGTGCGGATCGGCGAAGGCGAGCCGCCCGGCGTCGAGCTTGATCGCCGCCTGGAAGTATTTCACCGCCTGCTGCTTGTCTTCCTGCGTGCGTCCGGTAAGCGCCAGCACCTTGCCGAGGTAGTAGTGCGCCAGCGGATCGTTGGAGCGCTGCGAGACGGCTTCTTCCAGGTTGTCGCGCGCCTCGGCGAACAGATCGTAGTCGAGCGCCACAATGCCGTTGTCGCGCTTCAGCGCCGACATCACCAGGTTGTACTCGCCGCTCGATCCGGTCAGCCCGGCGTCTTTGAGACGCTTTTCCAGGTCGGCCTTGTACTTGTCCCCCAGCATCGCCTGGATCTTCGATGTGCGCTCTTTCACACGCGCAGGATTCCCGATGAATCCCAGACCCAGCCTTGGGTCGGCCTTCACCACGCGATCGAGCGTGGCGTACAGCCGCGGCACCTCGCGCGCGTCGTAATTCTGTTCGAGCATGTACTTGAGCGCGTTCTCGTCGGCTTCGTCTTCGTAAACCACGGACCAGTTGGTGGGGATGAATTTATTGCGAAACAGGTAGCTGCCGGCGATGTAGCCGGTCAGCGTTCCCAGGCCCGCGCCGGTGAAAATGTCGCGCGCCGAGCCGCCCGCGCCGCGGCCGATCAATCCGCCGGCCACGCCCATGCCCAGGCTCAGCAGCGCGCGCTTCTTCTCCGCGCTCTCTTCTTTCTGCTGCCAGTAAATCTCCTCGATGATGCTGTTGCGCAGCTTGTTATAGAAGTGATTGCGCTCCACGTGCGCCACTTCATGCGCCAGCACGTAGGAGAGCTGCGCTTCGTTGTCGAGCATGGCGATCAGCCCGGTGGAAACGTAAATCGTTCCCGTCGAAATCGTCTCGGCTCGCGGTTCGGGATCGAGCAGCACACGGAAGGCGAAGACGTTCGGGCTGTCTTTCGGCACCAGCCGCTGTCCCAGGCTGTTCACGTAACGCGCCACGATGGGATTGTCGTAGAGTTGGCCGAAGTCGTTGCGAAAGTCGGCCACCTGGAGCGCGCCTTCCGTCAGCCGGTTCGAGAGGTTCACGCGGTAGGCAAAGTCCAAGTCGCGATGCCGCAGCTCCGACCAGGCCGACTCGATGCGGTCCTTGGTCTCCTGCTGCTGCGCGATCTTGTCCATCTCCTGCTTGTCTTTGTCGGTGTAATCGGGCGCGGCGCCCACCGCGGCGGGCTTGTTGTCCGGCTGGTTTTTCTTACCGCCGGGAATCACCTTGCCGAACTGTGCAACCGACGGCGTGGCGAACGCGAAAAGCGTGAACAGCAAAATGGCGAAAAACGGTCGGCGGGCAGACATGTTCCTCCTTGGCTGGCCGGGTAATCGCTGAAAGGGGGAGGCGCCCAACTAGCTTGTGACGCGTGTCGCGGGAACTATACACCCGCCAGAGTAGTTGCTCAACGAGAAGGCAGCAGCAGCCGCGCGCGAATCGCGCCCGAGGGAGAAGTCTAGAAACCTGGATACACGAAGCGCGTGACGGCTGAGAATTGCGCGAAGACGATCAACAACCCGGTGAGCAGAACGATGACCAGCAGCGGAATCAGCCACCACTGCTTGCGGCCGCACACGTAGCGAAACAATTCGACGACCGTTCCCAGCCTGCCTTCAACTCCTGCCAATTGGGGACCCTCACTGCTTTTTTAGCACGCAGTTGCCCAGCACCAGAACATCGAGACCGCTGTTGCGAAATGTTTTCAGGGCGTCGGCCGGCGTGGCGACCATGGCTTCACCGCGCAAATTGTAGCTGGTGTTCAGCAGCACCGGCGTGCCCGTCGCCTGGCCGAATGTTTCCAGTAGCCGGTGATAGCGCGGGTTCCATTCCGGCCGGACGGTTTGCAACCTCCCCGTCCCCATGTGGTTCACCGCGGGCAGCCGCTCGCCCGCGTCGCGCCGCCACGGATGCACCACGAGCATGTAGCGCGCCAGATATCCGCCGAGTTGGTGTTCGGGCACTTCGAAGTAGCGCGGCGCTTCGGTCTCGGCGATCACCGGAGCGAACGGCCGGAACGGCTCGCGGAACTTGATCTTGGTGTTGACCACGTCCTTCATCTCGGCGCGGCGCGGATCGGCCAGGATGCTGCGGTTGCCCAGCGCGCGCGGTCCCCATTCGAAGCGTCCCTGGAACCAGCCAATCACCTTGCCGCTCACGAGTTCGCCGGTGACTGCGGTGATGAGCTTGTCGTCGTCATGAAAGACCTCAGCGCCGATTCCCTGCTCGCGCAGGAACGGCGCGATCTGCTCGTCGTAGCTCTCGCCGAGGTAAGCATCTTCCATCACGAAGCTGCGGCGCGCGCCCAGCACTGCGTGGCACACGTAGAGCGCCGCGCCCAGCGCGCCGCCGGAATCGCCCGCCGCCGGCTGGACGAAGACGCTCCTGAAGCCCGACTCGCGCACAATGCGTCCGTTGGCCATGCTGTTCAGCGCCACGCCGCCCGCAAAGCAGAGGTCCTCTTCGCCGGTGTCGCGGCGCAGCGCGCGCGCCATCTTCAGCAGCACGTCCTCGGTGAAGCGCTGAATGCTGGCGGCGACGTCGGCGTAATGCCGGTTCCGGCGCAGCGCCTCCGCCGCATGCTCGGCGCCGGAGACGAAGAACTCGCTTTCCGGCGGGCGCGGCTCGCCGAACAGTTCGACGAACCTGGGTGAGTAGGGCACGCGAATCGAACTCTGGAAGCGAAAGTAGCTCAGGTCGAGTTCCAGCGAGCCGTCGCCGGCCACGCGCGCGATCTTCTCCACCCGATCCAGGTAGCGCGGCTCGCCGTACGGCGCCATGCCCATCACCTTGTACTCGCCTTCGTTCACTTCGAAGCCGAGAAACGCGGTGAACGTCGAGTAGAGCAAGCCGAGCGAGTGAGGGAAGCGCATCTCGCGCCGCAGCACGATGGAGTTCCTGCCGCTGCCGTCCCAATCGGCTTCGCCGGTTCCCCAGGTCGCGGTGGACCATTCGCCGACGCCGTCAACCGTGAGCAGCGCGGCGCTGCGGTACGGCGAGCAGAAGAAGGCGCTGGCCGCGTGCGAAACGTGATGGTCGGCAAACAGGATGCGTTCGGCGGGCAGTCCGAGGGCAGACATCAGCTTGCTCTTGATCCAGAGCTTCTCCTGCATCCAGCCGATCATCGCTTCGGCGAAGAACTCGCGCGACGCGGGAAAGGCGCCGATCGCGGTGGTCAGGATGCGCTCGAACTTGGCGAAGGGGCGCTCGTAGAAGACGGCGTAATCCAGGTCGCGCGCGGTGATTCCGCCGCGGCGCAGGCAGAACTCCGCGGCGCGCGCGGGAAACGCGCGGTCGTGCTTGATGCGGCTCAGGCGCTCTTCTTCCGCCGCGGCGACGACGCGTCCGTCCCGCACGAGCGCGGCGGCCGAATCGTGGTAGTAGCACGAAATCCCGAGGATGTTCATGCGCCCTGTCGCCTGGCGTCGTCCAGCGTCGCGTCGGGCGGCTTGCGCTCATGCGTGAACGACGCGCCGCGGAACTTCGGCAGCAGCGGATTGCCGGAAATCCGCGCCAGCAGCGCGATCGGGCCGAGAACCACGACGTAGACGACCGACAGCCACAAGCGTCCCTGGAAGGCGGCGACATCGCGGCTGAAGTCGAGCCAGTGGTTCCAGAACTGGCGGGCGCGCGTCATTGCGTGAGGCCGTGGAGACCGCGCGGCAGGCGCTTGAGCCACTGCACGAGCGCGCCGCAGCCGAGGCAGATCGCCAGCCACGCGAAGAAATTCGGCCCGAGCACGCGCAGCCGAACGTAGTACGCGGCGCCGAGCAGGGCCCCGAGCAGAGCGATGTCGGCGAGCGCCGGAAGCGCAGGCACGCGGCGACCGGCGCGAATGCGCGTGCCGATCACCGCGCCCGCCGAAACTCCAAACAGAGCCAGCGAAATGGCGACCAGTGCGTTCAGCATAGCGGGAAAGCAAATCTTACCTTGATTCCCGCGAGTGCGGCGAATGCCGCAAGAGGCGCTGCCGGCTTCCGGCTGTTCGCCCAAACCAAACGCGACGGGCGCCCCACTCAAGCCCTCTGTTGGCTTGCGAGGGTGAGTTCACCGGGCGGCGTCACACGCTCGCACCGGGAGCGTGATAAGTTGACGCGACCGCGAGACATGCCTGCTCCCACGTCCACGCCCTCACGCGCCGCGCCTGCTCCGCTCGTTCAGCGCATCGCGCTGATGGCGCCGCTGCTCGTCTCGGTCGCCGCCGGCCTGCTGTTCGGCGAGCTGATGGTGCGCGTCTTCCGCCCGACGGTGATCCGCGGGCCGATGTTCGACTACGTGAACGGCCTCAGGTCGATGACGCCGGACACGCGCGCGCGTATCTACGTTCCCGGCCAGTTCGACACCATCCAGACCACCGGACCGGAGCGCTTCCGCGGCGCGCGCAGCTACGCGCGGCAGCCCGCGCCGGGCGTGGCGCGCATCGTCGCGCTGGGCGACAGCTTCACCTTCGGCGAGGGCGCCAACGACGACGAAAGCTATCCCGCCGCGCTCGAGCGCCGGCTGCGCGAGCGCGGATGGAACGCGGAGGTCGTCAACGCGGGTGTCGGCGGAACCGGCACCGGCGAGCAGGCGCTCTATTTCGACGAGTACGTTCGCCAGTTCCAGCCGAGCATTGTTCTGCTCGGCGTGGTGGGCAACGATCCCGATGACGACGCCAACCGCGGGCTCTTTCGCCGCGACGGGGCGGGAAAGCTCGCGCCCGTGCCTGCTTCGGAGCGGGAGCGAGCGCAGGGGCGCGCGTTCCGCATCTCGCGCGCGGTGCATCGCTTTCCGCCGGTGGCGTGGCTTTACAACCACTCCGAGCTGATCACGCTCGCCGAAGACCTGCTGCGCGCCGCGCTGCAACCGCGCGGCGCGGCGGCGAGCGGGACGAGTTCTTTCAGCGGCGCTGCCGCGGCCGAAGCCCGCGAACGGCGCTGGGACCTGAAACTCACCGCCGACGAAATCGCCTGGCTCGCCGAGCGCGTCCGCACGACGGGCGCGCAGCTCGTCGTTGTTTACCTGCCGGCGTACACGTCGGTGTACAGCGTCTCCGGCAACGCCGACGAAGAAAAACGGCGCCAGCAGGAGGCGCGCATCGCCGAAGCCGCGGCGGCCGGCGCGCGACAGGCGGGCGCGCCGTTTCTCGATCTGCGTCCGAGTGTGCAGCAGGCGTACGCCGCGGGACATCCGAGGCCCGGCGCGAAAGCGCCGGGGCCGGCGCTGTATCACCGCGGCCTGGACGAGCATCCGACCGCGGCAGGATACCGAGCGTTCTCCGATGCGATCGCGGGGTGGCTGGCCAGCAGCGGCGTGCTTGCGCGGCCGCAGAAGTAAGTCCCGCCCAAGAGCGCCACCCGGGACGCCTCCCTCGCGCTGCTCAGTCGGCGCTCCGGGTGGCAATGGAGGGGAGCAGCCCCGGCCTTGCCTGGCGCCAGGCCCCGGGGTTGAAGCCCCTTTGCCTATCGGCTGTCGTTTCACCAGCCTGAAGGCCGGTGCTCCCACTACCCGGCGAGGACGCCCACGCAACGCAAGCCGCATTGCGGGACGCTTGCGACGAGGTATCCCCCTCCCCCTCGGTCTTTGCGAATCAATGCTGTAGCGGAAAATTCCCGCTGATACAGGCGATGCAAAGGACTTAGAGGCAAATACAGTCGCCGTAAGGACTTAGCGGGCGATTTTGAGTTGTCAAAGAGCTTTGTGCCAAAGGCGAATCGAGCGGGATAGACGAACATGTGGCAGGACTGCCTCTTGACATTTAGGGCCGCGGCTGAAGCCGCACATTCAGGAAGACCGGGATTTCACCGGGCTGAAGCCCGGTGCTTCCACCGACGCCGGCCTGGGGCTCCAATCACAAATTTCCTGAGCCCGCTGGGATGCCGGCTCAGGGGTGGCTCCTCTTGGGTTTTGTTCGTGCAGGGTCGTTCAGCCGGCTTTCCGGCCGAAATTGCAACAACGGGATGGCCCGCGAGGCCCGCGGATGTGGCTGGCGCAGCGGGACCCTCTCAGGGTCAAGCGTCAAGGGTCATCCGGGCAATCCGGAAAAATACGGTGGCTACGGGTGGAGGCGGCGTGCTGCCGTCCGGTGTGGATGAAAGAGTGCCGCTGGTGTCCGTGGTCAGCGTCCGTGCTCTTCGAGGAACTTTTCCACCTCGATGGCCGCCATGCAGCCGGTGCCGGCGGCGGTGATGGCCTGGCGATAGCGGCGGTCCTGCACGTCGCCGCAAGCGAAGACGCCGGGGACGCGGGTGAAGACGTAGTCGCGCGTGCGCAGATATCCGTCCTGGTCGGTGTCGAGCTGGCCGGTGAACATGGCGGCGTTGGGGATGTGTCCGATGCCGAGGAACATGGCGCTGGTGGGAAAGTCGGAGACGGCGCCGGTCTTCAGATTGCGCAGCTTGAGGCCGGTGACTTCTTTCTTCGCGACGTCGAAGACGTCTTCGACGACGGTGTCGGTGAGGAACTTGATCTTGTCGTGGGCGCGGGCGCGCTCGAGCATGATCTTGCTGGCGCGGAACGTGTCGCGACGATGGATGATCGTGACCTTGGTTGCAAACCGCGTGAGAAAGAGCGCTTCTTCCATGGCCGAGTCGCCGCCGCCGATGACGGTGATTTCCTTCCCGCTGAAGAAGAAGCCGTCGCAGGTGGCGCAGGAAGACACGCCGTGCCCGATAAGCGCCTGCTCGCTGGGCAGCCCAAGCCAGCGCGCTGACGCGCCGCTGGCGATGATGAGCGTGCGGGTGCGCAGTCCGTTTCCTCCGCCGAAGTCGAGCGTGAACGGGCGCTTGCTGAGGTCGGCGCGGACGAGGTGCCCGGTGCGGTATTCGGCGCCAAAGCGCGCGGCCTGCCTGCGCATGTTGTCGATCAGCTCGGGCCCCTGAATACCTTCGGGGAAGCCGGGGAAATTTTCCACCAGCGTAGTGAGCGAGAGCTGCCCGCCGGGCTCGTGGCCTTCGATGACGAGCGGCTTGAGGTTGGCGCGCGCGGCGTAGAGCGCGGCGGTGAGCCCGGAACATCCCGAGCCGATGATGATGGTGTCGCGAATGTCAGACATGGGGGTGATTGAGTAGATTCAGCAGCGACGGCTTTTGATTCGGGTCCGAAATCCGAGGACCTTCAACGCAGAGGGCGCGGAGGACGCTGAAGAACGCAGAACGGCAAAGCTCTTCCCGACAAAGGACACGAAGGCAGGTTGAACGGCGCCGGCGAGGCTGCGCACTTTCCCGCGAGTTTGGGCGGGCCGGTGTCATTTGGGTGCGGCGGCAGTTGCCGAAGCTTTCTTTGCAGGCCCGGAATTCGTGGCCTTCGCCGCGGGAGCGGTTTTTGCGCCAGCCGTCGTGCCGGGCACGCCGAGGCGCGCCAGGTCGGCGGCAACGGTGCGCGGAGCGTCCATGGCGCGGCGGTAGGCGCTCATCAGCCTGGTGGCGCCGGCAAAGAGCGGCTCGTAGGCGTGCTGGTCCACGTCTGGACAGCGCGAGAGCGAGTACGCGCCCTTGCCCAGGCGCTCGATGCGGATGCGGCTGGCCGGCGTCTGGCTGGCGAGGACGGCGGCGGGCATGCCGCTGGTGACTTTGTCTTCCAGGGCGACCTGCACCAGGTCGGCGGGATCGCGCAGCCGGAAGACGAGCGTTTCCGCCATGCCGAGCGCATCGTGGCTGAAGGTGTACTGCGCGGTGACAAAGGGCGAATCGGCGGCGAACTCGCGGCGCAGGCGGACCCAGTGGGAGACGGGCGCGTCGGGCGCGGTGCTGCGTCCGCGGGCGACCTCGAAGTCGGCGACAAAGCGCGGGCGCTCGGGAATGCGCGCCAGCGCGGCCGCGATTTCCTTCTGCTGGTCGGCGTCGGGCATGCAGACGTTCAGGTAGTTCACCTTGACGGGCGGCGTGGACTTGGCTCCGGGCTGCCGAGCTTGCGGCGAAGTTGCCGGTGGCGCCGCGGTTTGCGCGAAAGCAGCCGCGCTGAGAACCGCAAAAAGAAGGATGGGGAGGGCGCGCACGTGCGGCATTGTAAACCACGCGCGGAAACGGCCCGGCGACCGCCACTTGCTAGAATCGCATCATGGCGAAGCTGGCACTGGTGTACGGCATGCGGTTGCTGCCGGCCGATGAAATCGTGCAGCTGGGCGACGCGCCGGTGAAGCTGAAGAACGGACGCGAGGCGCGCGTCACCCTGCATCTGCTGGAGGGCAGCAAGGAAGACATCGAAAAGCAGCTCAAAGGCAGCCTCGAAGCCTTCTTCGATTTCTATCCCGAGATCTGACCGTGCGCGTGCCCCGGCGGGTCAGCCCCGCGGGTCGGCTGGAACCGTGAACCAGAACACCGAGCCGTGTTCGCGCTGGCTCACCACTCCAATTTGCCCGCCGTGGGCCTCGACGATCGCCTTCGCGATGGCCAGTCCCATGCCGGTGCCTTGCACGCGGTAGCGCTGGTCGCGTCCGCGGTAAAACTTATCGAAGATCAGCGTCTGCTCGAAGTCGTCGATGCCGGGGCCGGCGTCGGCCACGCTGAAGCGCACCGCCTTCTCGCCGTCGCGCTCGGCGGTGATCCGGATCGGCGCCTCTTGCGGTGAATACTTCGCCGCGTTTTCCAGCAGGTGCAGCAGCACGTCGCGGATGCGGCCGGCGTCCACGCGCACGTTGGGCAGGCCGCCGGGCGCGTCCACTTCAACGCGGCGTCCTTCCAGGGTTGCGCCGGCTTGGCGCACGGCGCGCTCGATGACCTCGCGTACCGGATGCGACTGCAACTGCAGCTCGACCTGGTTGGCGTCGAGCTGCGCCATCTGCGTGGCTTCGCTCACAAGACGGTCGAGGCGGTCGGCTTCTTCGTTGATGACGAGGATCAGGTCGCGGAGCTGGTCGGCCGCGACGGCGGGGCCGTCGAGGATGGTGGTGGCCGACGCCTTAATGGCGGTGAGCGGCGTGCGGAATTCGTGCGTCACCGAATCGAGGATGGCGGAGCGCAGCTTTTCGCCTTCGCGTGCCGCTTCGGCGCGCGCCAGCGATTCGACCGCGCCGGCGCGCTCGAGCGCGATGGCGATCAGGCTGCCGATGGCTTCCTGCGTCGCGCGCGAGATCGAATGTCCGGCAGTGCCGACAGCGCCGACGGACTTCACGCCGAGTCGAATCGGAACCACGCTGGTGTCGGTGGCCGGGTCAAACACCGGCTCGCCTCGCGACGCGACCAGGCGCAAAGTGACTGCGTCGAGGTTCGCGCTGCCGGGGCCGGAGCGATACACGTCGGCGTGGCCGGCGGCCAGCACTGCCGACGCCCGCGCGCCGAAAGCTTCCACGATGTAGCGCGGCAGGAGGTTGAGCAGTTCGGCCACGCTCTCACTCGCCAGCAACTGCTGGGTGAAGTTGTACAGCCGCTCGACCTCGCGGCGGCGCTGCGTGGCGTCGTGAGCTTCGCGGCGCGCGCGCTCGGCGAGCTGGCTGGCAATGATCGCGGTGGCAAGAAACGCGAACAGCGCGACCCAGTTCTGTGTTTCGGCGATGGTGAAGGTTCCAAGCGGCGGCAGAAAGAAGAAGTTGAACGCCAGGGTAGCGGCGATGGCGAAGGCAATGGCATACCACAATCCCCAGCTTGCCGAGACGATCAGGACGGCCAGCAGGAAGGTGAGCGCCACGGTTGTCGGGTTCGCATGGATGACGATGCGATAGAGCGCGACCAGGGCGAACAACACCGCCAGCATCGCCGCGCCGCGCGCAAACTTGACAATGACCCCACGCACGAGCGCATTGTACGCTGTGGGTTGCGGCACATTTTCGCCGCGCAGACATCGTGCACAAGACCCCCGAACAATGGCTGGAAGTGGCCGCTCCTGAGAAGAAACAGGGCGTATTCAAGCTCTGGCTTGGCTACTCGCCGGGCGTGGGCAAGACGTACAGCATGCTGAGCGAGGCGATTCGCCGCCACAGCCGCGGCGAGGACGTGGTGATCGGCGTGATCGAGACGCACGGACGGAAGCCGATCGCCGAACTGGCGTCGCGCCTGGAAGTGGTGCCGCGCAAGAAGCTGGAGTACAAGGGCGCGCAGTTCGAAGAGATGGACGTGGACGCGATCCTGGCGCGCAAGCCCGCCGTGGCCGTGGTGGACGAACTCGCACACACCAACATTGAGGGCAGCAAGCACGCCAAGCGCTACGAAGACGTGATGGAGCTGCTGGACGCGAAGATTGACGTGCTCTCCACCGTGAACGTGCAGCACGTGGAAAGCATTTCACCCATGGTGCAGCGGATCACGGGAGTGATCGTGCGCGAAACGGTGCCCGACTGGGTGATGCAGCGCGCGGGGGAAATCGTGATGTCTGACCTGACGCCGGAAGCGCTGCAGACGCGCATGCGGCGCGGCGACATCTATCCGGTGGACCGCGCCGAGCGCGCGCTGGGCAACTTTTTCCGGCGCGGCAACCTGATTGCTTTGCGCGAGCTTGCCCTGCGCCAGGTGGCGCAGCAGGTGGACCGCACGCTGGAGACGTACCGCGCGCAGGAGCACCTGGAGGGCGAACCCCAGGTCCGCGAGCGCATCGTCGTCTCGGTAAGCTCGAACCCGGCAGCGCAGTACCTGATCGCCCGCGGCGGCCGCATGGCGCACGCGATTGACGCCGAGTTCTACGTGGCCTACGTGGACATGGGCCAGGACACGCGCGACGAAGACCGCCGCACCCTGGCGGAAAATATCCGCTTCGCGGAAAACATGGGCGCGACGGTCGTGAAGCTGCAAGGCAGCGACGTGGCCAGCACACTGGCAAAGTTCGTGCGCGACAAGCACATTACGCAGGTGATCTTCGGGCGATCGGCAACCAAGGGCTGGCGCCGCTATCTCTACCTTTCCGCCGTGCAGCGCTTCCTGCGCGACGCGCCGCCGGTCGACGTCCACATCGTGACGCAAGAGGCCAAATAGTGGCGGAGACGCGCGCCGCCGAGCATCGCCGCGTCCTGCTGGTGGATGACGAGCCGCAGATCACGCGCGTGCTGCGCACCGGACTGGCCGCTGAAGGCTACGACGTGCGCGTGGCCAACGACGGCCGCTCGGCCTTCGACCTGTTCCAGGCGTGGACGCCCGACATCGTCGTCACCGACCTGGCGATGCCGGAGATGGACGGCCTGGAGCTGTGCACGCGCATCCGCGAGCACTGGCAGACGCCGATCATCGTGCTGTCGGTGAAGGGCGAGGAGCGCAAGAAGGTGCAGGCGCTGGACGCCGGCGCCGACGACTATGTGACCAAGCCGTTCGGCATGAAGGAACTCTCCGCGCGCATTCGAGCCACGCTGCGGCGCGCGCCGGCGCGCGAGACGCCGCCGCAGAAGATCCGCATCGGCGCCTTCGACATTGACGTGGAGGGCCACACCGCTGCGCTGCGCGGGCACGAGCTGCGGCTGACGCCGAAGGAATTCGACCTGCTGGTGTATTTTGCGCAGCATCCGCACAAAGTCATCGGGCACCGCGCGCTGCTCTCAGCGGTGTGGGGCGCCGAAAGCGCGGGTCAGACCGAGTATCTGCGCGTCTTCGTCGGGCAGATGCGCAAGAAGATCGAGCCCAGGCCCGAGGAGCCACGCTACATCGTGACCGAGCCGCGCGTCGGCTACCGCTTCGAGCCGGGCGAGTAGGCTCGAATGGGCGAACCTTTATAAACATTTTAGGCAGCGCTTACACATATCTTGCGGGCGCCGCGATCGAATAGGCAGTGCGGCGAGCGGTATCGCCGCGGACTCTATGCTGGCTGCCGGCTTCATCATTTGCGGGGTACCGCTGCTGAGCTTCTTCGGCATGTTCTTCGTGCAGTGCGGCCGCGAGTACCGGCGCGGCCGCCGGGTGATGTTCGAACGGCTGCCGGATGCCGGCAGGCCGCGCCAAAAAGCAAAGCTCATTCCCTTCCGCAACTATGAATCGCCGGGCGCATCCGCCAGGCGCAGGCGCATCGTGATGGGCATCGCCGTGGCGGCCCTGGTTGTTGCAGGCGGGCTGAAACTTCGGGCGCAAACAGCCGCGCCCGCCACCGCCAGCGCCGCTCCTGCGAGTTCGCCATGGCAGTACGGTGGATTCCTGGATGCGGCCTACCTGGTCGCTCCGAACGACCCGGCCAACCACCTGTTTCGCAATCGAGGCACCACCTTCAAGGTGAACGAGCCTGTGCTGGACATGGCGGCCGCGTACATCCGCAAGGCGGCCGCTCCCGGATCGCGCTGGGGCGCGGAGTTGACGGTGCAAGCGGGCGAGGACGCGGAAGTCTTCGGATTTTCCGCCACCGCGCCCAAGCTTGCGGGCGCCGATGGTCTGCGGCACCTGGGACCGACCGACGTTTCCTATCTGGCGGCAGTTGGCAAGGGACTCACAATCCAAGGTGGCATCTTTAGCAGCTTGATCGGATACGACAGCCTGTACGCGAAAGACAATTTCACCTACACGCGTCCGTGGGGGGCCGACACCACGCCCTATCTGATGCTGGGCGTGAACGCGAGTTATCCGTTCACGGAGAAGGTGACCGCGACGGCGTTCGTGGTGAACGGATACTGGCACCTGGCCGACGCCAACCGCGTTCCGTCGAGCGGCGGGCAGTTGGCGTACAAAGCGACGCCTCACGTGACGCTGAAGCAGACGGCCATGTACGGGCCCCACCAGCCGGACACGTCGCTGCCGTTGTGGCGGTTTCTGTCCGACAGCATTGCCGAGTGGAAGCGCGATCCGGTGACGGTCGCGTTCGAATATCAGCTGGCAACGGAAAAGGTCGCCGCCCCGGGCCAGCCGCGCGCTTACTGGTCGGCGGCGCAGTTGCCCATGCATTGGGTGATGGACAAGAGCAAGCATTGGAGCCTGACGCTGCGCCCGGAGTTCGCATGGGACAGCGATGGGCGATGGACCGGCTTCCCGCAGACGATCAAGGCGGTCACGACGACGGTGGAATATCGCCTGCCGTACCGACAGACGAACAGCATCTTTCGCGTCGAGTATCGGCATGACGACTCGCGCGGCGCGGGCGGCGGATTTTTCGAAAACGGGCATGCCGGGCCGGGCAGCGAGCGGCTCACGCCTACGCAGAACCTGGTCGTCTTCGGGCTGATCCTGACGTTCGACGGCCAAATCCGGCGGAAGTGAGGCAACGAGTATGTGGGACCTGGGAATGATCGCGCTGACGCTTGCGCTGTTCGTACTCGGAATTGGTTACGTGCGCGCTTGCGAGAGACTGAGGTAGAGCCATGGCGACGGGAACGGCAGCCCTGCTGGTGATTTGCGCCGCGCTCATGGTTTACCTGTGCGTTGCGCTGCTGCGTCCGGAGAAGTTCTGAGATGACGGCGAACGGGTGGTTCCAGATCGGATTGTTCCTGCTGGCGGTGCTGGCGGTAACCAAGCCGCTCGGCAGCTACATGGCGCGCGTGTTCGAGCGCGAGCGCACCTGGTTCGACCCGGTTGCGCGGCCGGTGGAGCGGCTGCTGTATCGCGTGACCGGCGTCCGGGAAGATGAAGAGATGCGCTGGACCGAGTACGCCACGGCCATGCTGCTGTTCAGCGCGGTCTCCATGCTGGCGCTGTACGCGCTGCTGCGCTGGCAAGCTCTGCTGCCGCTCAATCCGCAAAAGTTCGGCGCGATGCCGGCGGACCTGGCATTCAACACGGCGGCGTCGTTCACCACCAACACCAACTGGCAAGCCTACAGCGGCGAGACGACGGTGAGCTACCTGGTCCAGATGGCCGGGCTTGCCTACCACAACTTTGTTTCGGCGGCGGCGGGCATCGCGCTGGCGATCGCTTTCATTCGCGGCATCGCGCGGCGCGAGCGCGAAACCATCGGCAACTTCTGGGTTGACATGACGCGCGCCACGCTGTGGATCCTGCTGCCGGTCGCGTTCGTCTTCGCGCTCGTTCTGGTTTCGCAAGGCGTGGTGCAGAACTTGCGCGCCTACGACCACGCCCGGGTGGTCGAGGCGCAGACCGTGCAGGGCACTGACGCTGACGGCAAAGCGGCAACCAGGCAAATCACCGAGCAGGTGATCGCGCAGGGGCCGGTTGCGTCGCAGGAAGCGATCAAGATGTTCGGCACCAACGGCGGCGGCTTCTTCAACGCCAACAGCGCGCATCCGTTCGAAAACCCCACGCCGCTTTCCAACTTCCTGGAGCTGGTTTCGATTTTCGCCGTCTCTGCCGGCCTCGCCTACACCCTCGGCCACATGACCAACTCGCGGCGCCACGGCTGGGCGGTGTGGGCGGCCATGGCGGCGCTGTTTCTCGCCGGCGTCAGCGTCGCCTATTGGTCGGAGGCGAAGGGCAATCCGCTGCTGCCGGGCGTGGACCAGCGCGCGTCGGCGATGCAGTCCGGCGGCAACATGGAAGGCAAGGAAGTGCGCTTCGGAATCGCCAACTCCGCCCTCTTCGCCACCGTCACCACCGACGCGAGCTGCGGCGCCGTGAACTCCTGGCACGATTCGTTCACGCCGCTCGGCGGCTTGGTGCTGCTCACCAACATCATGCTGGGCGAGGTCATCTTCGGCGGCGTGGGCGCGGGGATGTACGGAATTTTGATCTTCGTGGTGCTCACGGTCTTCATCGCCGGGCTGATGGTGGGGCGCACGCCCGAATACCTGGGCAAGAAGATCGAGGCCTTCGACGTGAAGATGGCCATGCTCGCCGTGCTCATTTTCCCGCTCACGATTTTGGTGTTCGCGGCGATTTCGGCGGTTTCGCCGGCGTTCGGCGCCTCCAGCATCTCGAATCCCGGCCCGCACGGGCTTTCGCAGATGCTCTACGCATTCACGTCGGGCACGGGCAACAACGGCTCCGCGTTCGGCGGACTGAACGCCAACACGCACTGGTACAACGTCACCATCGGCATCGCCACGCTGGTGGGGCGGTTTTTCATCATCATTCCGATGCTGGCGATCGCGGGGAACCTGGCGGGCAAGAAGGCCGTGCCGCCTTCGGCGGGAACGTTTCCGGTGACGACGCCGCTGTTCAGCGTGCTGCTGTGCTCGGTGATCATCATCGTGGGCGCGCTCACTTTTTTTCCGGCGCTGAGCCTGGGGCCGATCCTTGAACACTTGCTGATGCACGCGGGAAAAACATTCTGATGAGCGGCACGCGACAACGCGGTTTGTGGGACGCGCGCATCGTGGGACGCGCGGCGGCGGATTCGTTTCGCAAGCTGAACCCGCGCACCATGATGCGCAATCCGGTGATGTTCGTGGTCGAAGCGGGCAGCGTGCTGACCAGCGCCCTGTTGTTGCGCGCGCCTGCGCCGCAGTTCGGATTCAATCTGCAGATCACGCTGTGGCTGTGGTTCACCGTGCTGTTTGCCAACTTCGCCGAAGCCATGGCCGAGGGCCGCGGGAAGGCACAGGCCGAAACGCTGCGCAGAGCGCGCTCGGAAACGCTGGCCAACCGGCTCACGCCCGACGGCGGCATGGAGCAGGTGGCCAGCTCGAAACTGCGCGTGGACGACATTGTGCAGGTTTCGGCGGGTGAACTCATCCCCGGCGACGGCGAGATCATCGAGGGCGTCGCGTCGGTGGATGAGTCGGCGATTACGGGCGAATCGGCGCCGGTGATCCGTGAAGCCGGCGGCGACCGCTCGGCCGTGACCGGTGGCACGCGCGTGCTGTCGGACTGGATCCGCGTGCGCATCACGTCGAATCCCGGTGAAACGTTCCTGGATCGCATGATCGCGCTGGTGGAAGGCGCGGAGCGGCAGAAGACGCCCAACGAAATTGCGCTGAACATCCTGCTCGCGGGGCTGACCATCATCTTCCTGCTGGCGGTGGTGACGCTGCAGCCGTTCGCCATCTACTCCGGCTCGCCGCAGACGGTGTTCGTGCTGGTGTCGCTGCTGGTGTGCCTGATCCCGACGACCATCGGCGGATTGCTGCCGGCCATCGGCATTGCCGGAATGGACCGGCTGATTCAGCACAACGTGCTCGCCATGTCGGGGCGCGCGGTGGAGGCCGCCGGCGACGTGAACACGCTGCTGCTCGACAAGACCGGCACGATCACGCTCGGCAACCGGCAGGCGAGCGCGTTCATTCCCGCGGCGGGCGTAACGGCGGCCGAGATGGCCGACGCGGCGCAGCTCTCGTCGTTGGCCGACGAAACGCCGGAAGGCCGCAGCATCGTGGTGCTCGCCAAGGAGCGCTACGGCCTGCGCGGACGCGACGTGGCGTCGCTCCATGCCGAGTTCGTGCCGTTCACCGCGCAGACGCGCATGTCGGGCGTCAACATGAACGGCCGCGAGATCCGCAAGGGCGCCGTGGATGCGATCAGCAAGTACCTGGCGGCGTCGGGCGCGGCCATCTCCACTGAACTCCAGGTGATGGTGAACGAGATCGCGCGCTCCGGCGGAACGCCGCTGGCGGTGGCCGAGCGCGGGCGCGTCCTCGGCGTGATTCACCTGAAGGACATCGTCAAAGGGGGCATGAAGGACCGCTTCGACCGGTTGCGCTCGATGGGCATCCGCACGGTGATGATCACCGGCGACAATCCGCTCACCGCCGCCGCCATCGCGCGCGAGGCCGGCGTAGACGACTTCCTCGCCGAGGCCACGCCGAAGGAAAAGATGGACCTGATCCGCCGCGAGCAGTCGAACGGCAAGCTGGTGGCCATGACCGGCGACGGCACCAACGACGCGCCCGCGCTGGCGCAGGCCGACGTGGGCGTGGCCATGAACACCGGGACGCAGGCGGCAAAAGAAGCCGGCAACATGGTGGACCTGGATTCCAATCCGACGAAGCTGATCGAAATCGTGGAGATCGGCAAGCAGCTGCTGATGACGCGCGGCGCGCTCACCACGTTCTCCATCGCCAACGACGTGGCAAAGTATTTCGCCATTATCCCGGCGATGTTCGCGGGGACATTTCCGGTGCTGAACGCGCTGAACATCATGCGGCTGGCGAGCCCGCAGTCGGCGGTGCTTTCGGCCGTCATCTTCAACGCGCTGATCATCATCGCGCTGATTCCGCTGGCGCTGCGCGGCGTGCGCTATCGCGCCATGCCGGCGGAAGCGCTGCTGCGCCGCAACCTGCTCATCTACGGACTGGGCGGGCTGGTGGCGCCGTTTGTGGGCATCAAGCTGATCGATCTTGTGATCACGCGGACAGGACTGGCATGAAACGGCAGCTTCTGACTGCGGTCTGGATGACGCTGGCGACCACCGTGCTGCTCGGCATCGTGTATCCGCTGGCGGTGACCGGCGCGGCGCAACTGCTGTTTCACGACAAGGCGAACGGGCAACTGCTGCACCGCAACGGACAACTGATCGGCTCGCGCATCCTGGGACAGCAGTTCTCCGGGCCGGGATACTTCCATCCGCGTCCGTCGGCGGCCGGCGACGGCTACGACGCCGCCAACTCGGGCGGAACCAACTACGCGGCGACCAACGCCCGGCTGGTGGAACGCGTGCGGGCGAACGTGGCCGGCTTGCAGCGCGAAAATCCGGACACTCCGGTCCCTGCCGACCTGGTCATGGCGTCCGCGTCAGGACTCGACCCCGAGATCTCAATCGCCGCAGCGGAATTCCAAGTACCGCGCGTGGCCCGCGAGCGGCACATGACAACCGAGTCACTGGCCGCGCTCGTGCGCTCATGCACGCGCAATCGGCAGCTGGGATTTCTCGGCGAGCCGGGCGTGAACGTATTACAGCTCAACCTGGCGCTCGATGCCGGCGCCGCGCAGTGCGGCAGGTAATCCGCTTTCGACCGCTGCTAAACTACTGCGTACCCGGCCCGGAGGGATGCGTGAGCGGTCGAAACGGGCGGTCTTGAAAACCGCTGTACCCGAAAGGGTACCGGGGGTTCGAATCCCTCTCCCTCCGCCATACAGTCTGACGTGCGAAATTCTCCCGGGTCATTTTCCGCCGCTTTCGATCAGCAGGAACGCGGCCCTCGACCAGCGCGTAGAGCGATATTCCGGTCAAGCCCCGCCGATGTCGACGAGCTCGGACTTCGGATGCCAGTCTGACTCAGGGCGGCCCTGGATCAGGCGTACGCAGCGGTTCCAACGCAGAATGGCGTCGTCATTGCCGCGGGGGCGGATTCTCTCAGCTTCCTCGTAGCAGCGGAGGGCCTCTTCCAGCACGGTCAGCAGACCGTAAGGGGGCCGCCCCGCGTTGAGTTGTGCCTTGGCGCGCCGCTCACTGAGAATGCCCCGATAGTAGAGGCGTTCATATGGGTCACGCAGGCGGCCGAAGACGCTCTCCACCTCGGCGTAGCGGTCCGAGAGATCGCCTTTGAACTGGTCGGTGATTGCCAGGCCGAGCAGACGCAACGCCTGCTGGTCTTCCGGATCAACGGCCAGCACGTCGTAGCAGATGGATTCGGCCTCTTCCGGTTCGTTCAGCAGACGATACAGCTCGGCCTTCGACTTTGCCTCCGCGATGCCTTCCGCGGAAATGGTCTTCAGGGTGTACGGCATGGCCGTTCCTCCGTCAGGTTTCAGTAGCAGGCTTGGGCCTGATGGCGCGCACCAGGCGCAAGAGCGGATCGTAGAACTCGTCGACTACACGCTCTTTCAGGGGGATGATGGCGTTATCGGTAATGGCAATTCCTTCCGGGCACACTTCGGTGCAGCACTTGGTGATGTTGCACAGGCCGAGGCCGAGATCGTCTTTCAGCTGCCGGAGACGGGAGGCGCCATCCAGCGGATGCATCTCCAGGCCGGCAACGCGCACGAAGAAGCGCGGTCCGCCGAATTGCTCCTGCTTCCCGTGATCGCGCAGGACGTGGCAGACATTCTGGCAGAGAAAGCACTCAATGCATTTGCGGAACTCCTGCACGCGATCGACATCCTGCTGGTACACCTTCCACTCCGCGCCCGCGCGCGGCTGGAAGGGCACGATCCTCTGGTTCACGCGATAATTCCATCCCACGTCGGTGACCAGGTCTTTGATCACCGGAAACGACTTCATGGGAGCAATCGTGATGGGTTGGTCCTGCGGCAGGGAGTCCATGCGCGTTTTGCACGTCAGGCGCGGCCGCCCATTCACTTCCGCCGAGCACGAGCCGCACTTGCCTGCCTTGCAATTCCAGCGCACAGCCAGATCGGGCGCCTGGTGGCTCTGGACGTAGTGCAGCGCGTCGAGCACCACCATGCCGGGAGCGACCGGCACGCGATACTGCACGTGCTGCCTACCCTCGTTCGAACCTCGAAGAATGCTTAAGACCGCCTCGGCCATCCCTAAGCCTTCGCTCCCTTTTCTTCTGCGACCAGTTGCTTCAGTTCGACAGGCATTTCTTCGGTTGCGACCTGGCGCAGCGCCATCGCGCCGTTTTGTCGAAAGATGATGTTGTTCTGCCGGCCCCAAACGGCGTCCGGTTCGGGATAGTCGATGCGGCTGTGTGCACCTCGGCTCTCTCGGCGCGCCAGGGCGCTGCGCGTGACCGCCTCCGCCACGGTCAGCATCGATCCAAGGTCCCGACACAGGTGCCAGCCGGGATTGAAGAGGCGCGATCCATCGCAGCCGAGCCGGCGGCTTCGCTGCTTCAACTGTTCGATCTTTGCCAGGGCTTCTTCCAGGTCTTTTTCCACGCGAAAGATCCCAACCAGGGCCTGCATCGTTTCTTGCAGTTCCCGATGCAGCGTGTAAGGGCTCTCACCGTCAGGGCGCTCGAAGAACGCCAGCATCTCTCGCTCGGCATCGCGCACCTGGGCATCGTCCACCGTGGAATAAGCAACCGACTTTGCCTGTTCGCCGGCCGCCAATCCGGCGCGGCGGCCGAATACGAGCAAATCCGAGAGCGAGTTGCCGCCCAATCGGTTCGCGCCATGCAGGCCGGCCGCCACTTCGCCGGCGGCAAACAGCCCCTTGCGGGTGGACTCGGCGGTCTCCGCATCCACGCGCACGCCGCCCATCATGTAGTGGCAGGTCGGTCCGACTTCCATCGGCCCCTTGGTGATGTCCACGTCGGCCAGCTCGAGGAACTGGTGATACATGCTGGGAAGCTTGCGCTTAACCACTTCCGGCGGCTGGTGCGAGATATCGAGGAAGGCGCCACCGTGCTCGGTGCCGCGTCCTTCTTTCACCTCGGTATAGATGGCGCGGGCCACTACGTCGCGGGTGGAAAGCTCCATGCGCTTCGGGTCGTATTTTTCCATGAAGCGTTCGCCGAGTCTGTTGCGCAAGATGCCGCCCTCGCCGCGCACCGCCTCCGTCACCAGCAGTCCCTGCACGCCCGGCGGCCATACCATTCCCGTCGGATGGAACTGGACGAACTCCATGTCCATCAGTTCGGCGCCCGCGTCGTAGGCCAATGCCATCCCGTCGCCGGTGTACTCCCAGGAGTTGGAAGTAACCGGCCAGGCCCGGCCAATTCCGCCGGTCGCCAGGACGATGGTCTTGGCTCTGAAGACGACAAAGCGTCCCTGTTCGCGCCAGTAACCAAAAGCACCCGTGATGCGCTCACCATTTTCGAAGAGCCGCGTGATGGCGCACTCCATGTACACGTCAATGCCCAGGCGCACGCCGCGGTCCTGCAACGTGCGAATCATTTCCAGGCCGGTGCGGTCCCCCACGTGGCAAAGGCGCTTGAAGGTGTGGCCGCCGAACGCGCGCTGCAGGATGCGGCCGTCCGAGGTGCGATCAAACAGGGCGCCCCACTGCTCCAGTTCGCGGACGCGGTCCGCCGATTCCTGGGCGTGAATTTGCGCCATGCGCCAGTTGTTGAGGAACTTGCCTCCGCGCATGGTGTCACGGAAGTGTGTCTTCCAGTCGTCACCGGGGTCTACATGACCGAAGGCGGCGGCGATGCCACCCTCCGCCATCACCGTATGCGCCTTGCCGAGCAGCGATTTGCACACCACGCCCACCTTGGCGCCTTGTGCCAGCGCCGCAATCGCCGCGCTCAAGCCCGCGCCGCCGGCCCCGATGATGAGCACGTCGTGTTCGTGCGTCTCGTACTTTCTGCTCACAAGAGCCTCAGGTCACGAATCACGCCACTGGACACAAGGCGCACGTAGAGATCGGCGAAGCCAACAGAAAACAGGCTCAGCCAGGCGAAAAGCATGTGGTTTTCGTTGAGTGACGTAAGGCGGCGCCAAACAAAGAAGCGCCGCTGACCGGATGCTGCACAGGAGAAGCAATCGACCCTGCCTCCCAGCAGGTGGCGCAAGGAATGGCACGACAGCAGATAGAGCGTGAGCAGCGCGACGTTGACGAGCAGCACGATCGAGCCCAGGCCGGCGCCGAATCCGTCGTCAAAGAAAAAGCCCTTGACGGCGTCGTGCCACAAGAACGCAATGAACACCAGCGCCAGGTACAGGAAATAGCGATGGAGGTTCTGCAGGAGAAAAGGAAATCGGGTTTCACCGCGGTACTGACGGCCGGCGCGTTCGCTCACCGCGCAGGCTGGCGGATCGAAGAAGAACGAACGATAGTACGCCTTGCGATAGTAGTAGCAGGTAGCACGAAAGCCGAGCGGGCCGCCGAGGATGAGCAGGGCCGGGGAAAAGGGCCAGTAGCGATGGTGGACGTCGATGAGTGGGGAATAAAAAGGAGAGAGGTAAGGCCCCCATTGGAAATAGGCGCCCTCGAAGGCCCGCAGTGTGGCGTACACACCAAAGGCGCCCAGGCCGATGATGACGGCTGCCACCTCCAGCCACCAGGCGTCGCGGCGCTGCCCGGCCGCGGTGTCGATCGGAACCAGGCCGTTTGCACCCATAGGCCTCCGCTGTAAGCCGTCCCACGACGGGACCAGGACGGTTCGACGCGGGCATTATATCCGCGACCGCCTGAGCGACGCCGAGCGCGGAGATCTTTCCGCCGGCGCCGCCGAGCCGGCTGCAAACCCTTCCCTCACGCTCGACTTTGGATCTGACGTGGACACGCAAGGCGGCGAGCGGTTCGCGCCGGACCCGTTCCGCCGCCATTGTTCCTAAGATGGCCGCCGCTTTTACCCGCGCCGCATGACCGCTATTTCTTCGCCGCCAGCGTGGCCGTCATCTTCGCCAGTTCGTCGCGGAAATGCTGCGCCTGGTCCGGCTGCTTGAGGGCGTCGTATTCCTCGATCAGGTCCTGGCGCGCGTTTTGCAGCCAGGTGACGGTGGGCAGGGTCTGCCGGCCCACGATCTGGTATCCCAGCTTCGATTCGCGCTCGGCTTCGGCCACGCGGCCCGCGCGCAGCAGGGTGCGGCCCAGCTTGATGCGCGTGATGCCGACGTTGAGGTGTCCGTCGGGCAGGGTCCGCGCGTACATCTGGAGGGCTTCGCGGAAGAGCGCCTCGGCGCGCTGGTAGTCCTTCTCGGCAAGATAGACGCTGGCCAGGTTCGACGTGGCGATGCCGATCACGTAATGCCTGCCGTTGTAGACGGTGCGATAAATGTCGCGCACGCGCGTGAAGTACTGCTCCGCGGCGGCGTACTTTCCCTGCTTGCTGGCGGCGTTGCCCAGGTCGTTCAGCGCCGAAGCCACCTTGGGATGCACTTTGCCGAAGACGTGCTCCTGGATGCCGAGCGCTTCGGTCAGCACCGCGGTGGCTTCGTCAAAGCGGTCCTGGAAGACCAGCGACCGGCCCAGCTGCGTGAGCGACGAGGCCGTCTTGTAGTGTTCTTTGCCGTAGTAGGCCCGGTTGATGTCGAGCGCCTGGCGGAAATATTTCTCCGCCTGCGCGTAGTTCCCGTACTCGTGCTGCACCGCGCCCAGGTTGATCAGGTCTTCGGCGACGCTGGGATGCCGCTCGCCGTAGAGCTGCTTGTGCATGTCGAGCACGCGATGCGTGATGGAGTCAAAGACCTGGTAGTGGCCGGCGTAGAAGTGGTTGTTGCCCAGGTGCGCCAGGCTGTCGGCCAGCTCCGGCGTCATGGCGCCGCCGCTGGAGTGCAGGCGCACGGCGTCTTCCAGCACGGCAATGGCCTGGTCGTAGGAGCCGCGTTCTTCCAGGACCTTGCCCAGCGCGTCATCGGCGCGCGCGATTGCCGGATGATTCGGCGGCAGGCGGCGCTTCGCCATCGCCAGTCCGTCGCGGACAAGCTGCTCGGCCTGCGGAAGCTGCGCCTGGTCGGCGCGCAACAGGCCGAAGAGCACGGTTGTCTCGGCAACTTCGGCGCTGTCGGCGCCGTAGAGGCGCTTGCGCTCGTCGAGCGCGGAGCCGAGCAGCGACTCGGCGCGATCGAACTTGCCGAGCTTCTGGTAGATCGTTCCGAGGGTCTGGTAAAGCTCGGCCTGGGCCGCGGGATCGCGGCTGAGCGCCTGCGCCTCCTGCACGCCGCGATCGAGCAGCGAGATGACGCGCAAACTGTCAGCCGGGCCGGCGGCCTCGTCGCCGCCCTGGAACAGGTTCAGCACGAAGCGCTGCGTGCGCCCGGCGCGCGCCGCTTCGGCAAGCGCCTGGTTGCGCGCGCGCGTGAGACGCACGGTGAAGAACGTGACCAGCGCGATTGCCGCGGCAAGGACCAGCGCTGTCGCCGCAACCGCGTTGCGATTGCGGCGCACAAACTTGCCGGCGCGATAGCCGAGCGTCTCGGGGCGCGCCTCCAGCGGCTCGCCGCGCTGGAAGTGGTCCAGGTCGCGCACCAGCGCTTCCACCGAGCGGTAGCGCCGCTGCGGATCCTTGTGCATTGCCGTGAGGCAAACGACGTCGAGATCGGACCATTCGGCCTTGGTCGCCGAAACCGCTGACAAAGCCACACGCCCACTCAAGCCAACGGAGCGCTGGAGCGGGCCGCTCGAAGAGTTGGAATCCCCGCCCTTTCCCGAAGGCGGGTGAAAGGGCGGGGCGCCCACACTTGTGTCCCTTCGCGCGACGGCCGACGGGCGCTCCGGCTCCTGGCTGACGATCACCTGCTCGGCTTCGGCCGGCGTTCGCCGGGAGAGATCAAAGGGCAGGCGTCCGGTGAGCAGCTCGTACAGAATCACGCCCAGCGAATACACGTCGGTGTGCACGCCCACGCGCTCGCCACGGACCTGCTCGGGCGCGGCGTAGGCCGGCGTCATCAGGCGCAGGCCAGTCATGGTCGCCTGCACAGACTGCGGAGTTTCCAGCGTCTCGATCTGCTTGGCGATGCCAAAATCGAGCAAGCGGACCGAGCCGTCTGCTTTCACCAGAATGTTGGAGGGCTTCAGGTCGCGGTGGATGACGGCGCTGGAGTGCGCATACTGCACCGCTTCGCACACCGCGCGCAGCAGTTGCAGCCGCTGGCGCAGCGGCGACGCGTGCCGCGCGCAGTATTCGGTGAGCGGCACCCCCTCCACGTACTCCATGACGAACCAGGGCGTGCCGTCGGGAAGCGTGTCGGCGTCGTAGAGGCGCGCGATGGC